>JAFVTF010000020.1 GCA_017503375.1 Lentisphaeria bacterium
TTCAAAAGTCCGGCAAAATTTGGCTGAAAAGAGATTGCTGATGAGATGGAAATGGTAGTTTGAGTGTGGCTACTCAAAGAGTAACCACCGAAAACGCTCCATTTTCAGATCTCTGCAAGAATTTTCAGACATTTTTGAAGATTTTTGAAATTGCCTCAGACAGAAAATAATTCTGTCTGATTTATCGGGGACTGCTGCAAAACATGAAACCGGCAGCCCCCCCTTCATAAAAATTCTGTGAATTTCCGTATTTTCCCCGGTTTCCTCTCCATAAAATCATTTGTATTTCAAAAATTTGAGGTTATATTAGCTGAAGATTTTTTTAACATAAATCTCCGGAACACCGGAAATAAAAAAACAAACCCAAGACTTTACAAGAAAAGGAGCATGTTTGTTTATGGCAAAGAAATGTGAAAAAAAAGCGGCTGAAAAGACAACTGCCAAGACAGTCTCTGTTGCTTTTATCGGATGCGGAATTCAGGCTGTTTCCGTTTTGATCCCCAACTTCCTCAAACAGAAAAATGCAGTCGTCAAAGCTGTTTGCGATTGTGATAAAGTCCGCTGCGAAGCTGCTGCTCAGAAAGTCAATGACTACTACAAAGAAAATAAGAAAGCAAAACTGGCAAAATGTCAGATGGTTGCAGATTTCCGGGATATCATTGCTGATCCTGAAATCGATGCAGTTTGTATCGCAACACCGGACCATTGGCACGCATATATTGCCTGTGCCGCTATGAAGGCAGGCAAAGATGTTTATTGCGAAAAACCGCTGACCTATTCCGTTGAAGAATCTGTGCTTGTCATGAAAGCTCAGAAAAAGTTCAAACGGGTTTTTCAGACCGGTTCCATGCAGCGTTCCTGGAGAGAATTCCGGACCGCTTGTATGATCGTCCGCAACGGCTTGATCGGAAATGTCAAATATGTCGACTGCAACTATGGTAATGCTTCCGCTCAGGATAATAAAGATATCGCAAAATTCAGCTTGAACCTCGGCGGACCTTCTCACCCCCACAGATTCTTCTGTCAGTGGGATGCTATCACAAAGAAAACACAGTCCACCGCAAAAGAATCTGCCCCCAATGCTGATGTCGACTGGGATATGTGGCTTGGTCCCGCTCCCTGGACTCCCTATTCCGACCAGTGTGCACCCCGTGGAAAAGCTCAGTTCTATCCCATGTTCTGGCGGTTCGATGACAACTACGGAACCGGATACAACGGCGACTGGGGAGCTCATCACCTGGATATCGCCCAGTGGGGACTTGACCTCGATAAATCCGGTCCTGTGAAAATCGTCTGCTCCACAGCACCTCACTCCAAAAATCCGCTTCATGGCGGACGCCGTCAGTTCGGAATGAAATTCATCCTCGAAAACGGCTGTACGATTTTCCACAATCCTTTCGGTCTCTGGGGAACTGTTTTCTACGGAACAAAAGGAATTGTTGCAGTCAACCGCGGCCGTATCGCAGTATGGCTGGGCAGAGGTGTCAAACCCACCGCCGCAATCCGGAAATCTCTGGAAGATAATTCCTTTGATAAAATGAAGTCTGTTGCTTTCTGTTCCGGTGTCGACTACGGTTTCGACCCCACTCAGAAGAAAGATAATCAGCTGGAAACTGCTCTGAAGACACTGGAAAAACATTTTGCGCTGGCAGATGCTCCTGTTCAGCTCTACAAGAGTCCGCTTCAGGAACAGAACTTCATCGACTGCTGCATTTCCCGCGAAGAAACGATCTGTCCGGCTGAAACCGGAGCACGTTCTTCCATCCTTTGCGGCCTTTGCAACTTGAGTTATGTTTATGACTCCGGCTTTGACTGGGATCCTGTCAAATGTACGTTTGCAAATGGTACAGGCGACCCGAACTGGCTCAAACGTCCTGTCTATCGCAACGGCTGGGAAATCAAACTCTGATTGAAAAAAAACTGCCCCGGAAATACAAACCGGGGCAAGGGGGATCAAAAACAAAGCGGGTTCAGAGATACGGAAATATCTCCGGCAGATCCCCGGCACCGATTACTGCGGCAATATCATTTTGCCGCAGTTCTTTTTTTACTGCGGAACCAATCATCTCCCAGGAACCGTCCAGAGCGGTTGCATTTTCCCCGATGGCATCAGCCAGCGTATGGGAATTTACCGGAGCATCAGCTGTCCATGCGGCAAAAACAGGCGTAATAAAAACTCTGTCTGCACGGGAAAGTACCTCTTTGAATTCTGAAAAATACCGCTGCAGTCTGGCATAACGGTGCGGTTGAAAAACAATAACAAGCCGTTTTCCGGGATAGTTTTCACGAAAAGTGGAAATGGATGCGGCAAGCTCTGTCGGATGATGAGCATAATCTTCAATCACAGAATAAAGTTCATTCTGTTTCCGCAGGGTCATACGGCGTTCCACACCGGGAAATGTCAGCACAGCTTCAATAATATTTTCTTCCGGGATTTCCGGCAGTATCATGGAAACCGCTTTGACAGCAACGGCAGCATTTTCCCGTTGAAAACCGCCCCACCCCAGACGGTTCAGAATGGGTTTCGGAATCTCAGTCAAACGGGTAAATTTATCAGAAAATTCCCGGAAAATATGATCGGGATTTTCTCCCGGAACATAAAGAAGTCTTCCGGCATTTTCAGCAAAGGACCGGAAACTTTCAAACAGTTTTTCCACTCCGCCGACACTCCAGCTGTGATCATCTTCCACATTGGTCACGATCCCGAGAGATGCACGGAAACAAGCTATTGTGGAATCACTTTCATCAACTTCGGAAACAAAAATCTTTCCGGCTCCGGCTGTTCCGGAAACAGAATTTCCGCACAGATTCCCCCCAATAAGATATCCGGGATTTTCTCCCAGTTCCTTCAGAATATGCACGATTGAAGAGGTAACAGAAGTTTTTCCATGAGAGCCGCCGACAGCGACAGATACAGGGAAACGCTCCGCCACAATGGCAAGAGCTTCCCCGCGCCGGACACTCCGGATTCCGCGTTTAACGGCCTCCTGCAATTCCGGATTGTCAGCGGTTGCAGCTGAGGAATAAACCACAAGTGCATTCTCCGCATCTGCCTCCGGAGGCAGATTTTCTTTCCGGTGTCCGGGTGCAGAAACAGAAACACCTGCTTCTTTTAATGCTTTGGTACGGTTATTTTCGATCAAATCGGACCCGGAACAGTGATAACCGAGTTCATGAAAAATCAGGGCCAGCGGCTGAGTCCCGGCTCCGCCGCAGCCGATAAAATGAATATATTTCAGAGACATTTTACATCTGATCCGGAATATAGATCATACGGGAACAGTTATCACAAAGCGTGATATCTCCCCGTTTGGCATTATTGATCGTCTGAGGAGTCAGTTTCAAACTGCAGAAACCGCAGGAACCATCAGTAACAGGAACCAGAGCTTCGCCTTTTTTATCTGCCATCAGCCGCTTGTAAATTTCCAGTGCGTTCTGATTGACACTCTGTTCATGAGCATCCCGCAGTGATTTGGTTTCTTTGTATTTCTGTTTCAAAGTTTCTGCATATTCTTTGAGTTCTGCGACTTCTTCACGCAGATTTTTGACCACGGAAGCGTGTCGTTTTTCCTCAGATGCCAGTTTTTCCTGCAGTGGTGCCACCCCGTCCATCAGACTCAAAGCCTCTGTTTCCAGTGCAGACTGTTCCTCTTCTTTTGCACTGATAACGGAAAGCATTGCCTGATATTCATTATTCTTCTTGATTGCCCCGGATTGAATTCTGAGTTTCTGCACTTCCTCCTGAACAGCAGCGGCCTGCCCTTCTGTATTTTTGATTTTCAGCTGTAACGCCTGCAAATCATTACGGGCTGCCAGAACCTTTGCTTCAGAAGCTTTTACTTCTGCAGTAATTCTTGCCTTTTCAGAGGGAAATGTTGCAATTCTTGTTTCGATTCCCCGCAGTTCCATATCCAGAGATTGCAGGGAAAGAAGATTTTCAATCCAGGGTTTCATCAGAATGACTCCTTATTCTTTGACAATTTCAGTTCCGATTCCCCGGTCGGTAAAGATCTCAAGCAGCAGGGAATGTTCCACACGCCCGTCAATCATGTGAACTTCACCGACACCGTTTTCCAGAGCATCAACAGAGCTGTTGATCTTGGGAAGCATTCCGCCGGAAAGAATGCCGTCTGCAATCAATCCGGGAACTTCCGGAACCTTGATGGAAGAAATCAGCGTGGATTCATCTTTCGGGTCACGCAGAATGCCGGGAACATCACTCAGGAACATCAGCTTTCTTGCCTTGAGAGCTTTCGCAATGTCACAAGCAGCCATATCTGCGTTGACGTTATAAGGCTGTCCATAGAAATCTGTTGCCAGAGGCACGATCACAGGGATGAAATTGTGACGGAGAGCATCCAGCACAGGTGCGGTATCCACTGCAATGATACCGCCGACAAAACCGATATCAAGTTCTTCTCCGGTCTGGGGATCTTTAGAGGTCAGACGCTTTGCACGGAGAATCTTTTTCCCGGAAATCTGAGTGCCTTTTCCGCCGGCTCCGAGAATTCCGGAAACCAAATGACGGTTCGTCTGATTGTGCAGAACATCATCCACAACAGCAATGGTCTTTTCGCAGGTTTTGCGGAGTCCGTTAACGAATACGGTTTCGATGTTCAGCTCTTTCAAACGAGCGGTAATGGCTTTTCCTCCGCCGTGAACAACAACCGGTTTCATTCCGATTGCTTCCAGAAGAACGATATCACGCATGGTTTTCAGGGTAAGTTCGGGATCTTCCATGGCACTTCCGCCGAATTTGACCACTACGATCTGATCACGGAACGCCTGAATATAAGGAAGTGCCTCATTCAGCACTTCAGCCTTGTCCATTGCTTGCATTTCTGATGCTTCCTTTCTGTTGAATCAAGTATGATAATCTGCATTGATGGTTACATATTCATGGGAAATGTCGCAGGTCCATACAATGAACTTGCCGCTGCCTTCCCCGAGATTCAAATGAATCGTGAACTCATTCCGGTTCATCACTTCACAAAGTTCAGATTCCGGAGTTCCGGCATCCACACCATGACGGACAACCGGCATATCGTCGTAATCCAGAGAGACATTTTCCGGAGAGAACACTGCACCGGATCTTCCGGCGGCTGCAAGGACTCTGCCCCAGTTGGGATCACAGCCGAACCATGCAGTTTTGCACAGCATGGAGTTGGCAATGGTTCTTGCACAGTATTCTGCATCCTGATCATTTGCGGCACCGGTCACTTCCACACTGACAAATTTTGTGGCACCTTCCCCATCCATCGCAATGGCGCGGGCAAGAGTGACTGTTACGATATCCAGAGCTGCGCGGAAACTTTCCGCAGCAGGTGTTCCGGCTTCGATCTTCACACCGGAAACACCGTTGGCAAGAATCAAAACCGTGTCATTGGTGCTCATATCTCCATCCACATTCACACGGTTGAAGGATTCTGAAACAGATTCACCCAGCATGGCAGAGAGGGTTTCATTGGAAACTTCCGCATCGGTAGTGATATAACAAAGCATTGTTGCATGGGGAACGGTCATCATGGGAGCAATCATTCCGGCACCTTTGCACATTCCGCCGATGGTCACTTTTTTACCGTCGACCATGAAAGAAACTGCAAGTTCTTTAGGTCTGGTATCGGTGGTCATAATTGCTCTTGCAGCTGCGGCGCCGCCTTCATAGGAAAGTTCTTTTACCGCAATGCCGATCCCTTTTTCAATAATATCCATAGGCAGACGGTTTCCGATTCTTCCGGTGGAGGAAACCAACACTTCTTCCGGTTTCAGTCCAAGCTCTCTTGCTGTAATTTCGCACATTTTCACAGCATCGTCATAACCGCCCAATCCGACACATGCATTTGCAACTCCGCTGTTCACGACAACGGCACGGACTGTTTTCTGGTTCAAAACGCGTTCTTTGCAAAGCTGAACAGGAGCTGCAGGAAAGAGATTTGAAGTAAAAGTTCCTGCAAAATTACAGGGACGGTCCGATGCGAGCAATGCAAGGTCTGCAGCCTTGTTACGTTTCAATCCGCAAACAATTCCTGCCGCTTGAAACCCTGCGGGAGAAACGACACCGCCATTTTCCACAAAATCCATATTCATTTTCCTGAAGTCCCTTATCTTGAATTGGTTGTGGGTTCTGATCCTTCACTTTTCCGGAATCAAACCCGTTTTTCTGACTTACGGTAATTTACTACTGTTTTTATATTTTTTCAAACGATTTTCTGATTGAAAGCAGACTATCATTCAAAAAAAAATCCCGGAACTTCCCGAACTGCCTGTTAATCATGCCGGAAAACACCGGAAAACAGCTCTCAAAAAGATTTTTTTTCATACTTAAATTTTTTTTAGAAGAAAATCATGTTGTTTTTTTCTATTTCGGAGTTATATTACCTGTTGATAGTTTTTTTTCCAAATCAAAAACAGAAAGGTTTTTATTTTATGAAAAATAAATTTTTCTATACATTATTCCTCACGGGAATTGTTTTTATACAGGTTTCTGCACAAGCACCCCGACGCGGAACAGCTTATTATGAGGAAATGGTCGGAAGACTTTCCAATCAGATGAGACTGCTTCAGGATGAAAATGCGGCTCTTGCCGGAACTGTTCATGCATTGCAGCAGGAAGTCCGTCAGCTGAAACAGATGATGCAGGCATACCGGGAAGAAACAACCCAGTTGCGCCGGATGATTTCGGAAGAATCCGTTGCCCGTCAGAAACAGATGGGAGGAATTGCCGACAAAATTCAGCGTGCGGCAGATGCTCAGGCAAAAGCTGATGCAGAAGCAAGAGCCGCAGAAGCAGCCAGAGCAGCACAAGCTCAGGCCCCCGTTATTTCCGGAGAAGAATATGACTATTACGTTGTCGAATCCGGAGATACGCTTTCCGCAGTATCCCGGGCAGCAGGGGTCAGTGTAGCCCGGCTGAAAAAAGTAAACGGTCTGAAAAGTGATATGCTCCGGGTTGGACAGAAACTCAAAATCCCCAGAAAGTGAAACCGATGCGTCCCAGTTATCTTTTCAATCTCAGTTATCACGGCAGAAGCCTTCCTTTGCTCGGGACTGTATTTTCAACAGTCTTTTGCAATACAACGCTCCTGATTCTTGTTTATCTGGCACTGGAACGCTCGCAGTCAGATTTCCTCTTGATGCTGCTTGCTGCCTATCTCCTCCCTTTTCTGATTTTTGCGGCCGGAGGTGCAGCTCTGGCAGACAGAATGCCAAAACGCGGAGCGATCATTCTGGGGAAAACAATGGAAGTCGCAGCTGTATTTCTGACATGTCTGGCAGTATACAAGATGCAGCTGAATTGGATTTTCATCGGAGTTTTTCTTGTGGGAATGACCTCTGCTTTTCTTCTTCCGTCATACAGCGGAATTCTGCATGAAACATTTACTGAAAAATATCTTTCCCGTGCAGTGGGGGATTCCCTGTTTTCCGGATTTCTTGCAGGAGTATGCGGAATTCTTATGGTTCTGCTGTGCGGAACGCCGTTGTTTCAAGGGGAATTGCTGAAAGGAGTGATCTCCATCAGCACGCCGCTCTGCATCATTTCTCTTCCCGGCTGGATTCTTTCCTTCCGGATTTATCCGACGGCGGTTGATGCTGACCATGAGGCTCAGGAACGCAGAGCAAAAATTTTTCCGCTCTACCATGGAATCAAGGAGCTGACATCTTCCAAATCTGTTGTATCCTCGAATCTCGGAGTGATTCTGTTCTTCATCTTGTTTACAGCAATCGAAATTTTACTGTTGTGTCTGTTCCGCATTACTCCACGCTGGGATGAACTTGCAAAAATCGGCGGAGCTCCGTTGTTTTTTGAAGCACTTTTTCCCGGAATTGTCTTTGCGATTTCTCTGGGAATCGGCTTTGTTCTGTGCGGAAAATTATCCGGAGGTCGTGTAGAGTGCGGTCTTGTTCCGTTCGGCGCTGTAGGGTTGGCGATATTTCTTCCGCTGGCAGTAACAGCACCCGGGGCGATCCATACGGCAGAAAATCTTTTCGGAATTATTTTTCCCGGAAGTGCTGATGCCGGAGCATTTCAATGGCATCCGTTACAGACATTGTGGCTGTTTCTTGCCGGGATTTCTGCGGGGCTGATTCCTGTTCCGCTGCTGACATTTTTACACACAACGTTATCTCCGGAATCCAAAGGGGCAGCATTTGCAACATCCAATGCGATTCTATTTCTGCTGTTGTCTCTCGTGCTCTTACGGGAAGATTTTTTCAGCAAGCTTACAAGCTGCGGTTTGAATTTCAGTTTGTGTCTGGCTGTTGCCGGAATCATCCCTCTGATTGCAACGGCAGTGGTTGTATTCTTTCTTCCCTGGCTGGCAGTCCGCTGTATGGCGGTTCTGCTGACGCATACATTATATAAATTATCTGTAAAGGGTGCAGAAAACATTCCGGCGAAGGGCGGAGCACTCCTGATAGCAAACCATACATCCTATGCAGACTCTTTGCTGATTTCAGTCTGTACCTCCCGGCAAGTCCGTTTTCTGATTCACGAAAAATTCTACCGTCATCCGCTGATTCACCCGTTTGCCAAGATGGTCGGTTCCATTGAAGTTCCGTCTCATGGAAAACACAGAATTGAAAAGATGCTTGAAGATATCCGTCAAGCCTTGAGAAACGGGAAACTGGTCTGTGTTTTCCCGGAAGGTAAAGTTTCCCGGAATGGTGTGATGGGGGATTTCAAGGCCGGATATGCAAAAATGCTGCCGGATGACTGTGAAATTCCATTGGTTCCCATCAGTGTCGGTCTGGTATGGGGAAGTCTTTTCAGTAACTATTCAGCAAAAAGTTTTTCCTTTTACCATCCCGCCCGTGTTTCCATCGGAAAACCGATGAACCGTACAGAAGTAGATACGGCGTTCTGTCTGAGGCAGGCAATTTCCGTTCTTGAGACAGAATCAGCCATGCCTCCGCTGAAAAAAGAGAAAACCCTTCATTTTCAGTTCGCTAAAAATGCAAAACGCCATCCGTTCAGACGGGTATTCTGTCAGCATGGCGGAGAAGAATATCCCATGTTCAAGACATTGGTTTCTGCGGTTGTTCTTTCCCGGGAAATCCGGAAGATTACAGGAGATTCCAAATATGTCGGTATTCTGATTCCGAATTCAGTGACCTTAGTCACCACGATTCTGGCATGTCTTTATGCAGACAAAGTTCCTGTTCCGCTGAATCATACCGTCTCCAAAGAGACATTGAGAAAATCCATGGAGAAGGCAGAAATCACAACATTGCTTGTTGATAAAGCATTTCTGGAAAAAGCACGGATTGAGTGGACGGATGAAATGGTGGAACTGGACAAGATCATTGAGAGCATTCCGAAGAAGAGCAAATTCCTCTGGGGAATGGCATGTTTGTTCCTGCCTTCCCAGGAGCTTATGACGTATGTTTCCCCGCTGACGCACCGGGAAGTGGAAGGAACTGCAATTGTGCTGTTCTCCAGCGGCTCCACAGGACAGCCGAAAGGGGTTATGCTTTCCCACCATAACGTGAATGCTGATGTGGATTCCTTTGTTCAGGCATTGAGCTGGACTGAAAAAGACCGCATGCTGGGCAGTTTGCCGCTGTTCCACTCCTTCGGAATGATGACAAGTTTCTGGCTTCCGGCAATCGTCGGCTGTAAAGTTGTCTATGTCTCATCTCCGCTGGAATGTTCCCAGGTGGAAGAGGCTGCTGTTGCCAATAAATTAACGATCATACTTGCTACACCGACCTTTATGGCGGCCTATCTGCGGAGATGTTCCAAAGAAACGTTTGCCAATCTCCGTTTTGCAATTGTGGGAGCAGAAAAACTGAGAAAAGATATCACCGCACGTTTCATGGAAGTTACAGAAGGAAAGTCTCTTCTTCTGGAAGCATACGGATGTACCGAGCTTGCTCCGGTTGTTACGGTAAACATCGGCGGAGACCTTCTGCAGCCCGGAAAAGAATGTGGAAAAGAAGGCAGTATCGGAGTTGCTCTCCAGGGGATCTCTGTCAGAATCGTGGACCCTGTAACCCGGGAAGAACTGCCTCCGGGAATGGATGGACTCCTTCTGGTGAAGGGGCCGATCGTTATGCAGGGGTACATTGCAGATCCCGTGCGGACCGCCAATGTGATCTCTGACGGCTGGTATGAAACCGGTGATATCGGACACATGGACCCGGATGGTTATATTACTCTCAGCGGACGTATTTCCCGATTCAGTAAAATTGCCGGGGAAATGGTTCCTCATGAATTGCTGGAATGTATCATGGGGGAAATCATCGGACGGGATGAACGGGTTTTCGCTGTCGGAGGCATTCCGGATAAGACCAAAGGGGAAGCTCTGGTGGTTGTCTACCTCAAAGATAAAATGAATGTCACACCGGAAGAAATGAATGATTTTCTTAGAAAGCACAACATTCCGAATCTGTGGATTCCCCGGACAGCCAACTACCGTGCAGTGGACTCTCTGCCCGTGACAGGAACAGGAAAACTGGACCTCGTTCACCTGAACGAGTTTATAAAAAAAGAGTTCTGCATTTGAAAATAACATTTTGAAGCGTATATTACAAATTGAAATTGCCTCAGAAAGAAAATACGGAAGGAACGATATTATGGATATTGTAAAGATCGGAAAGAATGTGACCGTTGGAAACGGAAAGCTGGCAGTACTTGCCGGACCTTGCATGGCAGAATCACTGGAAATCTGTCTGGAAGTTGCTGAAAAAATGAAAGCATCTTGCGAAAAACTTGGTTTGGATTATGTTTTCAAATCATCTTTTGACAAAGCAAACCGCTCCTCTATCCATTCTGTCCGCGGTCCCGGACTGGAAAAAGGTCTGGAATTTCTCGCCGAAGTAAAACGCCGGTTTGATATTCCTGTTTTGACAGATATTCATGAAGCATGGCAGGCAGCTCCTGCCGCCGAAGTTGTTGATCTTCTTCAGATTCCGGCATTTCTTTCCCGGCAGACAGATCTTCTGGTTGCCGCAGCTAAAACCGGAAAACCTGTGAATGTGAAAAAAGGACAGTTCATGGCACCTGAGGATATGGCCGGAGTCGTTACCAAACTGAGAGAAGCCGGCTGCAGCGGAATTATGCTGACTGACCGGGGAACCAGTTTCGGTTATCACAATCTGGTAGTGGATTTCCGCGGATTGCCGACAATGCGGGAAATGGGCGTTCCTGTTGTATTTGATGCAACCCATTCCGTGCAGCTTCCGGGCGGAAACGGAACAACTTCCGGCGGACAGCGGCAGTTTATTCCTGCACTTTCCAGAGCTGCTGCGGCTGTGGGAATCGATGCGGTGTTTATGGAAGTTCATCCGGACCCGGATCATGCAATGTCTGACGGACCGAACTCTCTGAAACCTGAAATTGCAGCTGAACTGCTCGCTAAGATGAAGGTGATTCATGACCTTGCATGAAAAAGCTCAAAAAATCAAGGCAATCGCTCTTGATATTGATGGAGTTCAGACTGACGGCACCATCGGATTCGGTGCCGGGTCAGATGAAATAAAATTTTTCTATGCCCGTGACGGACATGGAATTACCATGGCAAAACGGGCCGGAATTGTTTTTGCAGTCCTCTCCGGCCGGAAAGCTATGTGCAACAGAACCCGCATGGAGGCGATGGGTTTCCAGGTCATCATGGAAGGGTGTCTGGATAAAAAAGAAGGATTTACAGAACTCGCTCAAAGACTGGGACTGGAAAAGGAGGAGATTCTGTATATCGGAGATGATGTCGTGGATGCCTGGCCGGTCAAAGAAGCCGGATTGGGTTTTATCGTTGGAGATGCAGTGGAAGAACTTGATACTGTTGCTGATCTCCGCTTAACGAAAAATGGCGGTCATGGTGCTGTTCGTGAAGCAATCGAATGGCTTTTGAAGGAGCAGGGAAAATGGGATTCTCTCATGACAAAATATTTCGGTTGATCCTACTTGCAGCAGCCGTATTGACAATGCCGCTGCTTCGTGCGGATTCCGACAGCGGAGCTGCGGCAACACTGCAAGACTTGATTCTGCCGAACTACAAAGGAAGTGAACTCCAATATGTTCTGTACGGTGAACGTGCAGTCAATCTGGGGGCGACAATTACGATTTACAATCCGCTGATTGATATCGTTTCCAGAAATCTTCCGGATGTGGAAGTTATCACGCTGCTGAAAAATGTCAAATCACCGGATCCGGGTGTAATGAAAATCACGAAACTGGATCCTCAACGGCTTTATCCCATCAAAACAGATTACAAGCTGGTAAAAGAGTTCTGGGCAAAAGTACCTCACTCTCAGGCATTGATTTCTTCTACGAGTGCAGTCTATGATAAAAATAAAAAAACGGTCTCTGGAGAGGGATATGCTCATTTACGAACCAGAGATCTCGACATAGACGGTGTTGGTTTCGATGCAAACCAGAGAACAAAATTTGTTCATATCCGAAGCAAAGTCAGCGCAGTGTTCCGTCCCGGAGCCGGAAAACTGAAAGATGAAGCGGAAATTCTTCTTGCAGAAAGACATCTGAAACTGCTTTCCTCTGAAGCGATTCTCGGCAAAGCAAAAGAAAGCATCGAAAAGAAGGAAATAAAAAATTATAAAGTTGAAAAGAACGGCATGATCCGGGCAACCATCCGGAATGAAGCCGGTAATGTTTTCAACGTTGAAGTTCTGGGATATCCGCTCGGTACCTGCAAAGCAAAATGCACTTGCGGTCAAGATATTGATAATTTCTGCCAGCATGCCGTCGCAGCATGCCTTTACATCCAGGAATTCAAGCAGAAAAATAAAGAAAAGCAAATGCGGCAAAATCGTGAACAGAACAAAGCAAAGAAATAAAATATAAAATAAAGAAAGGTAACTTAGCATGAAACGTTTGCTCCCTTGTCTGCTTCTGGCGGCAGTCCTTCCGTTGGCAGCACAGTTCTCCCTCGATTCAAAAAACCGGTCCGGAGAACCTATTCTGATCAACTCTGATGCAATGAATGTCGACCTTGAAAAAGGAATCGCAACATTCTACGGCAATGTTGTCGTGAATGACCCGGATGTTATCATCGAATGTAAAAAAATGGTTCTCTATCAAGAACCGAAAAATAAAAACAATGATGATGTCAAAAGAAAAGCAGAAAGAGAAAGAAAGCGCAAACTTGCCCAAACAATGAGCAAGGAAGAGTTGGAAAAACTCGCAAAACAGGAACAGGAAAAGAAAAAAAAGGAAAAAGAACAAAAGGATAAAGATCCGTTTTCCGGCGAAAATTCCAAACTCGAGAGAATCGAATGTATTGGTGATGTCAAAATCACCAGAAAAAACACTGACGGAAAAAATGAGTCCGGAACTTGCGGAAAAGCTGTCTACTTCCATAAAGAAGGCAGCATTACAATGACAATTGATCCGGTCCTTTATCAGGATGACTCCAAAATCACAGGTGTTCGTTTAACCTTCTTCCATAAATCAAAACAGATTGAAGGAACCGACATCAAAATTACGGCAATAACACAAACTGACGATGAAGATTCCAAAAAATCGGACAAGAAAAAGGAAGCAAAGAAAAAAACTGAAAAATCTGACGCTGAAAAAGTAAGTGAATTCTACTCAAAAGACAAAAAGCAGAATGAAGATGATGCTGATGGAGAGAATGACTCTGCATCCAGCAAACAGCAGAAAGATGAATCCGGAAACAAGAAAAAACTGACACAAAAAGAGGCTGATGCCCTTCTCGGATTGGACAAAGTCTCTGAAAAATAAGGATTCCCCAAATGGCTGAAGAAAAAGAACTCCTGATGGAAGCAACGGGGTTGAAAAAAGTCTATAAAGGCAGAACCGTTGTTCATGATGTGTGTATGAAAGTTCACCGCGGAGAAGTCGTTGGACTCCTCGGTCCGAACGGAGCGGGAAAAACCACCAGTTTCTATATGATTATGGGGTTGGTAAAACCCGATGCCGGCGAAATCTTCTTCAAGGGAATTGATGTGTCCCAGATGCCCATGTACATGCGTGCCCGTATGGGAATGGGCTATCTCGCACAGGAACCCTCTATTTTCCGGAAACTTACCGTGGCTGAAAATATCATGGCTATTCTGGAAACGCTGGATATCTCCCGCAAAGAACGGAAAGCCCGTCTGGAAGAATTGCTGGAAGAACTGGACCTTGCACGTTTGGCAAAACAGAAAGCAATGACTCTCAGCGGAGGCGAACGCAGACGTCTGGAAATCACCCGGGCTATGGTCACAAATCCCTCGTTCATCCTGCTGGACGAACCTTTCAGCGGCGTTGACCCATTGGCTGTTCATGATGTGCAGCAGATTATTTTCAAACTCAAAGAGAAAAATCTCGGAATCCTTATCACAGACCACAACGTCCGTGAAACTCTGGAATGTGTCGATAGAGCTTATCTCATGAGTGAAGGTTGCACCATTCTGGAAGGCAGCAGCGACTTCCTCGTAAACGACCCCAAGGCCAGAGAAGTTTATCTCGGTCCCAAGTTTACTATGTAATCATGAAAAAAACTCTGATCATCATCCGTCACGGAAAAGCTGAATCTTTCGGAATCGTCGCCGAAGATTATGCGCGTACCCTCGTTCCGGATGGAGTCAAAGAAGCAAAATACACCGGCACAGCTCTGCGGAAAGCGGGGCTTGTGCCTGATTTGTATCTCGCCAGTGCTGCACCAAGAGCTTTCTACACGCTCAGATTTATTGCTTTGGAACTGGGCGCAGATCCGGAATCTGTTATCGGTGATAAAGAACTCTATTCCGCACGGAAAGAAACCCTGCTCCAAACCATCCGGAATTTCCCGGAAGAGGTAGCTTGTGCTGCGCTCTGCGGACACAATCCGGAAATTTCAGATCTGATTCCCCTGCTTGCCGAAGATACCGGACGGCTCCCGTTCCTCAATACAGCCGATGCCGTCGTGATCGAACTCCCGGAAAATGCCGCCTGGCAGGATGCCGGAGCAGAAAATGGAATTATGAAACACTTCTTCTCTCAACCGAAACGGCGTATTTCATGAGCAGAATTTATCATTTTTTTCCACAGCAGACATGGGGATGTGTCATGTGCGGAAAATGCTGCGGAAGAGATTGGCCCGTGCCGGTCGATAAAGATGAACGGGCCCGCATTGCGGCAATGGATTTGCCGGATGTAAAAATACCTGTCAAAAAATGGTTCAAGAACAGTTTCATCACCAAAAAAAACGGAAAATGTATCTTCTCCACCTGTGATGGGAAACGCTGCCTTATCCATGAAAAATATGGACTTGATGTGAAAGCTCTTGCATGCCGTCTTTATCCGCTGGATATTCACGCCTGGGAGGATGGCAGCATTTCCGCCTCTTTGCGCTATGATTGTCCCGCTGTGGCAAACGGTATGGAAAACAATATTGCATCTGCAATCGTGAAAATAGATCAGATGGCGGATGAAATTGCGCATTACCGCCGGGACTCCGCCCCGTTTTATTCTGAGACGATTCGCCCCGGCTTGGACCGTTTGAGAGAGATCACGGATGCTTATATTGCAATTTTCAACAGTTCAGAAATCCCGCTGCCCCTCCGTTTTCTCGGTTGCTCGGAACTGCTGACATTTCATAAACAGAAAGAGAATGCCTCCGACATTTTGGAAGCGGAAGATTTTGCGGATGATGCCAAAAATCTGATGGACCGCAGCGTGGAAAATCTTTCCTATATGCTTGAAAATGCGCAAGCTGCATCATACAATGCTCTGGTTGGATTTCGCTATCAGCTCCTTTCGTATCTGCGGAACGACAACGGTTTGAACCTGTTTTCCCGTTTCCGGCGTATGAAAAAACATTTGGATTTCATGTTAGGCGGGACGGAACTGGAGATTGCCGGAAAGAAACTTTCGCCCTTGCTTCAAGTTTTGCCCACGGAAGAAAATGCCTATGAACCTTACATGCGTTGGCTGAACGGACGTTTAAAATCCCTGCATTTCTGTGGAGGTCCTGCATTCGGGATCACCTTTGAAGAGGGGATGCAATATTTATTGCTGTCCTACCCTGCGGTCACGGTGATTGCCTCGGTATTTGCAGAGGGAGAAACGATCACCCGTCAGGATGTGGCAAACGCATTGATCCAGCTGGATTATTCTTTCCTGCGAACGAAATTATACCGGAATCGCAACTTGAAAAAAGGAGCAGCGATCCTGACCAATCAGGAAAATTATGTCACTCTGCTGAAACATTGTACGATGTAATAAAGCTGATAATTTCAATAAAAAAACATTCTTACAGTTTTGAAGAATAAGGAATTTTCGCAAGAGTTCTACTTAGCAGAACTGAGCTGAGATTGATAAAAAAGGATAAAAAATTAAAAAGGTAATTTCAAAAGTCCGGCAAAATTTGGCTGAAAAGAGATTGCTGATGAGATGGAAATGGTAGTTTGAGCGTGGCTGCTAACCACCGAAAACGCTCCATTTTCAGATCTCTGCAAGAATTTTCAGACATTTTTGAAGACTTTTGAAATTGCCTCATTATTGCTTTTTTAAGACAAAACCACAGATAAAATACATCTTTTTTTCTGATTTGAATTGACATTTCAAAGATAGTATGGTATATTTTGAAATAATTCTGAAAAAACAATAACATGGAGGATACCGTTAAAATGGAGAATGATGGACTTGAAAGAAAGCCGATGAACCTTGATTGGGCAAATATGGGATTCGGTTATGTCGCAACCCGCTCTCATGTGCGTATGACATGGATGGACGGAAGATGGTCCGAACCGGAACTGATCTCTGAACCCTACATCAAAATGTCAATTGCCGCAACTTGTCTTCATTATGGACAGGAAGCATTTGAAGGTTTGAAGGCATTCCGCTGCAAAGATGGAAAAGTCCGTGTATTCCGCCCTTGGGAAAATATCCGCCGAATGAACAATACCGCAGATTATATTCTGATGCCTCAGGTTCCCGAAGAACTTTATCTGAAATGTATCCAGATGGTCGTTGCAGACAATCTGGATTATGTTCCTCCCTACGGAACCGGCGGTTCTCTCTATATCCGTCCGCTGCTGATCGGAACCGGCGCACAGATCGGGGTTTCTCCTGCAAAGATGTTTGACTTCATTATTCTTGTCACACCTGTCGGAGCTTATTACAAAGGCGGTTTGACCCCTGTTGAAGCTCTTGTGATCACCGATTTTGACCGTGCAGCACCCCGCGGAACCGGTCATATCAAAGTCGGCGGAAACTATGCAGCAAGTTTGCTTCCCAGCAAAAAAGCCAAAGAACAGCACTATCCCATTACCCTGTTCCTTGATCCGGAAACCCACACCTACATTGATGAGTTCGGAACAAGCAACTTCTTTGCAATTACAAACGATAACAAATACATCACACCGAAGTCACGTTCCATTCTGCCCAGTATCACCAACATGACACTTCAGCAGATTGCGGCAGATCTCGGAATGACCGTGGAATGCCGTCCTGTGAACAAGGCGGAACTTGCAGAAGTGAAAGAAGTCGGAGCTTGCGGAACAGCAGTTGTCGTCACTCCGATTTCCAAGATTGTATTCCCGGACAAGACATACGAATACGGAGAAACCTGCGGAGAAACGCTGACAAAACTGTATGAAAACGTAACAGGAATTCAAACCGGAGAACTGCCTGACCGTCATGGATGGCTGTTTGATATTTGAATAAAATGAAAGGAACTTTGCAAAGCTGATTTGCGTTTCAGCACTTTGTGGAGTATATTACCAGAGAAATGATGAAGTTACTGATAATCAACGGACCGAATATTCAGTTGCTTGGCAGGCGTGATCCGGGAACATACGGTAGCACGACGCTGCCTCAATTGGAAGCCAGACTGCATGAAGTTGCGCAGGAACTCGGAGTGGAATGTACCTGCTTTCAGAGCAATCATGAAGGTGCTATCTGTGACCGGATTGCCGAAGCGGCTGTGGATGGGACGAACGGGATCGTGATCAATCCTGCCGCCTATACGCATACAAGCGTTGCAATCCGTGATGCCCTTGACGGGGTTGGGCTTCCTGCGGTGGAAGTTCATATCAGCAACATTCATAAAAGAGAAGAGTTCCGGCACAAGTCGTTGACTGCGCCGGTGTGTATAGGACAGATCGCCGGTCTCGGAACGATGGGTTACGAGCTCGCGATGCGTGCGCTTGTTGAAAGAGCATGCAAAAGCAACTTATAACAAATAAGGTTGGTACGAAACTATGAAAATCGAAGAGATCAAGACAATCATCAAGCTGATGTCAGAAAACGACTTGACAGAATTCAAGATCGAAGCTGAAGACATGCATCTTTGCCTGAAGCGCGGCGGTCAGCTTCCCGGAAGCCAGATCATTATCCCGGCAGCAGCACCTGTTCCCGCTGCAGCTCCCGCAGCACCGGCAGCCCCCGCAGCACCGGCAGCAGCTCCTGCTGCAGCTCCCGCAGCATCCGGTCCCCGTACCACAGTGGATGCTCCTATCGTTGGAACATTCTACCGTTCTCCCTCTCCGGATGCACCTGCATTCGTGAAAGTCGGAGATACTGTTTCTGCTGATACCACAGTCTGCATCATCGAAGCGATGAAAGTGATGAATGAGATCAAAGCAGAAAAGTCCGGAGTGATCAAAGAGGTCCTCGTCGAAAACGGTCAGCCTGTCGAATACGGCCAGCCCATTTTTGTTCTTGAATAATTCCGCGTTGACTGTCCGGAGGAAGAATCCGGACGGAACGCTCTACGGAGTATAGCCATGTTCAACAAGGTATTAATAGCCAACCGCGGCGAAATCGCCCTCCGGATCATCCGTGCCTGTAAAGAGCTGGGTGTTCAAACCGTGATGGTGTATTCCAAAGCGGATGAAGACAGTTTGCCGGTGAAGCTGGCAGATCAGGCGGTTTGTATCGGACCTGCTGCATCTGCTCAGAGTTACCTGCTTATTCCCCAGATCATCAGCGTTGCAGAAATCTGCAATGTGGATGCGATTCACCCCGGATACGGATTCCTGGCAGAGGATGCACATTTCGCAGAAGTCTGCAGCAAATGCAATATCACATTCATCGGCCCCAAACCGGAACAGATGCGCGCCATGGGCGATAAAGCGACCGCCCGTGATACCATGAAGAAAGCCGGAGTTCCAATTACTCCGGGTTCTGAAGGAATCATTGAAACAGAAGAAGAAGCATTGGAAATTGCCCGCAAGATCAAATATCCTGTGATCGTTAAAGCCTCTGCAGGCGGCGGCGGACGCGGTATGAGAATTGCACGCAACGATGCCAGTCTGATCCAGGGATTCCACTCTGCAAAAATGGAAGCGGAAAAGGCATTCGGTAACGGTGCTGTTTACATCGAACGGTTTATCGAAAATCCGAAACATATTGAAGTTCAGATTCTTGCAGACTCTTTCGGCAACGTGCTTTATCTCGGGGAACGTGACTGCAGTATGCAGCGCAGACATCAGAAGCTGATTGAAGAATCACCGTCTGCCACCATCACACCGGAACTCCGGAAACAGATGGGTGAGGCGGCTGTAAAGGCTGCCAAGGCTGTGAATTACGAAAGTGCCGGAACGATTGAGTTCCTGCTCGGCCCTGAAAATGAATTCTATTTCATGGAAATGAACACCCGTGTTCAGGTGGAACATCCTGTAACAGAAATGGTGACCGGAGTGGATATCATCAAGGAACAGATCCGGATTGCTGCCGGTGAAAAACTGGAATATACACAGGACGAAGTTGGAATCAAGGGACATGCGATTGAATGCCGAATCAATGCAGAAAACCCCTACCGGAACTTTGCTCCATCTCCGGGAAAGATCAATTTCTGCTATACGCCCGGCGGTTTCGGAGTCCGTGTTGATACTCATGTTTACAATGGTTATACCATTCCGCCGTACTATGACAGCATGATCGGAAAGCTGATTGTTCATGGCAGAAACCGTCAGGAAGCGATTGACCGGATGCGCCGTGCGCTGGAAGAATATATTGTTGACGGCGTAGCCACAACGATTCCGTTTGAGCAGTTCATCATGAACACCAAAGAATTCCAGGAAGGGGATTACAACACTGGATTCATTGATACGGTTATGCAGAACGGTGCATTTGAAAAATTTGCAAAGGAAATGGGCGATAAATGAATAAGAAAATATCGGCTCATACGGCGAAAAACAACGGAGACATCCGGATTCACGAACGTGTAATCATCACGATTGTCCGCAAAATTGCCGCTGGAACCGAGGGAGTTTCCCGGATATCGGGAAGTTCCCTTGTGGATAATATTGCAGAAATCGTTGGGAGCAAACGTATTCAGGACAGAGCAATTACCGTTCAGATGGGTGATTCCAGCGTGGCAGTTGAAGTGGCTGTGAATCTCTTTTTCGGTTACAAACTTCCTGAAGTTGCAAATGCTCTTCAGTCTGGAATCCGGGAAGAAATCAAAAAATTGACGGGCTTGGATGTCTCAAAAGTTGATATTATTATCCGTGAGATTGACGAACCTGTTGAGCAGGCATAAGCTGCATTTAACACTCAGGAAGGAAACAAAATATGGCAAATACATCAAACAAAAAGATTCAGAATCTTTCATCTGAAGCACAGGCAGGCAACGGAGCAGTTAAGGTTCACGAAAGTGTTGTGTCTTCCATTGTCAGAAAAGCTGTACTTGGGATAAATGGAGTTCTCCGTTTTGCCGGGAACGGTTTGATTGATAATATTGCCGAATTTGTCGGCAGTAAAACAATCCTGGACCGGGCAATTTCTATTGAAATGGGGGAAAATTCTGTTTCTGTTGAAGTACAGATCATTTTAAAGTATGGCGTTTTTATTCCTGATGTTGCAGAAGAAGTCCAGAAAGTCATCCGGAGCCAGGTGGAAGATTTGACAGGATTCCCTGTTGAGACTGTTAACGTTGTAATTATGGATGTTGAAGAGGTTGAAGCAGAGGAAAATGAAGAGGAGAGTGAATCATGAATAGAATTCAGGAGTTGTTAGCCCCTTTCAAACAATATTTTGATTTTGCCGGTTCTTCTGAATGGGAAGCGGGGTTCAGAAGCGGTGCGTTCTTTGCAATTGCAACAATCCTCTTTTTTGTTGTCCTGCTGTTTTTGCTCCGGTTTATTATCTTCCGGAAACATCAGCTCCGCCAGGTCGAACTTGACAGTGCGAACGGAAAGTATATTGTATCATCATCTGCCATTGCAGATCTTCTTGCTAAAAAGATTGCAGAAATTCCGGAAGTCTCACTGTTGAAAATCAAGCTTTATCCTGCACGGAATAAAAAGTGTCAGATAGTGATGCATATCAATTATCTTCCCGGAGATAACGCAGAAAATTTGAAAGACCTGATTACAAAACTTCAAGAAGGCTCTCTGGCTGTTCTTTCTGATGTCTTCGGAATCACAAATGTGGAAAATGTTTCCATTTGCGTTGCCCGGGCAAAAGAAAAGAAATAACATCCATGCAGATCACCTACAAGCAGGAGCTTCTCAGAAAACTTGTCCATCTCAGTTCCATCTGGATGGTATTTGTGATGTACTGCGCAGGCCGTGTGCCTGCGTTCTTTTTCTTTGCGATTCTGGCGATTCTCAACTTGATCGTGGAATATGCCAGATACAAAAAAGTTCCGGTCATCACACCGCTTTATGAAACGTTGTTCAAGAACATGTTACGGGAAAGCAACGGAAAATTCCGTCCCAGCGGAAGTCCGCCGTATCTGGCCTCTGCTGCAGTCACAAGTTTGCTGTTTCCCCTGCCGTTTTCCATTATTTCCTTTCTCTGCATGATGTTCGGCGATACTGCCGCAGCATTGATCGGACGGAAATTCGGAAAGCATAAATTTTTCAACGGAAAATCCGTGGAGGGATGTGCTGCATTTCTGATTACAGACTGGCTGATTGTGATCGGTGCATTTTACATTACCGGATTCAGCTGGATCATACTTGTTTGCGGGCTTATTGGAGTTGTAATCGCCATGATTGCAGAGCTTTTCAATGAGGAATTGCATTTGGATGACAATTTTTCCATTCCGCTGTTAGTCGGCGGTATGTTCTGGATTGGGCTCCTGCTTGCGGCGTAAAGAAGAATTTCAGCACTGTTCCCGATAAAGGTTGTTCCTTGAGGAGGGGAAAAAGCCCTTTTGAGGAAAGGTCCTTTTTCCCCTCCTCAAACTCCACCCTTTTTTTTCCAAACCTTTTTGCGGCATTCTGATTTTTGATAACAAAAATCAAAATGCCAACTTTTGAGAGAAATAGAAGAATTTATCACCCCATTTAGTAACAGAGTCAAAAAAATCTGGATTTCTGTCAGTAATATCAGATTGGAGTTTTTTTCAACGGTTCTGTTTCCTATACAGGTCGGAAAATATTTACTACTATTCTATTTGATTTTATGATGGCATTTTGATTTTTGCACCGCAAAAATCGGAATGCCGCAAAAAGGTTTGAAAAAGGATGATGGGGTTCGGGGAAGAAGGGAAGAAATTTCCTCAAAATTTTTTTCCTTCTTCCCCGATCACAAATCAACCTTTATCGGGAATAGAGCTAAAATAAAAAATTGCGAACTGATAAATTACAGAGTATGGTATGCTGAGAGGATCAGTTCTTCCGTATTATCCCAGCCGAGACAGGCATCTGTAACGGACAATCCGGGAACCATATACTCACCGATCTCCTGCCGTCCTTCTTTCAGATAGCTTTCCAGCATAATACCGATAACAGCCTTATCGCCGTCTCTGCGCTGTCCAATCACGTCTTGGGCTGCTTTGATCTGATTTTTCGGCATTTTATGAGAATTTCCGTGACTGCAGTCAACAACGATCGCCTGATTCAGTCCGGCTTTCCGGAGTAATTCTCTGGAAAAAGCAATATATTCCGAACCGTAATTCGGGTCAATGGAAGAACCACGCAAAACGATATGGCAGTTCGGATTTCCTTTTGTATTGAAAATTCCCGTTCTGCCATCATTGATCACGCCAAGAAAACTGTGCCGTGCGGCTGCGGTTTTAATTGCGTCGATCGCAATGGTGATGGAACCGTCTGTTGCATTTTTGAATCCGATGGGCATAGACATTCCGCTTGCCATCTGACGATGCGTCTGGGATTCAGTAGTTCTTGCACCGATTGCCGCCCAGGTGATAAGATCACAAAGATACTGGGGAATGATAGGATCAAGAAACTCTGTGGCTGTGGGAATCTTCATTTCCGTCAGCTGCAAAAGCAGTTTCCGGGCAATCCGCAAGCCTTCTTCAATTTGAAAACTTTTATCCATACGGGGATCGTAGATCAATCCTTTCCAACCGACAGTTGTACGGGGTTTCTCGAAATAAGCCCGCATGATCAGAAAGATTTTATCCGAAACTTTCTGCTGAAGTTTCTTGAACCGTTCTGCATATTCAATTGCGGAAGGGATATCATTAATGGAACAGGGTCCTGTAATCACAAGGAACCGGTCGTCCCTGTGATTCAGGATATCCACAAGCTGCTGCCGGGAAGACTCTACAAAATCCTCTGATTCTGCCGGAATAGGCAGTTCAGAATGAATTTCATTCGGTGTCGGCAGCGGAGCCTGCGATTCAATATTTACGTTGTAAACTTTTTTCATTTCAAAATGCCAGCAAGAGCCTCGGCTGTGAGTTTGACCTCTTCCTGATTACCGTCTGCCATGCGTTTCAGCTTCACAACACCGGATTCCAGTTCGGTATCACCGACGATAATACTGTAAAGAGTTTTGAGACGGTCTGCGCTGCGCATCTGGGATTTGAGACTCTTGGACTCAACTTCCACAGCCACGGGGATACCTGCACGGCGGAGTTTTGCCGCCAAAGCGATATTGAAAGCCAACGCTTTTTCCCCCATGGAGGCAAGGAACAGTTTTGGCGGTTCCGGTGCGGGTGGCACGATTCCGAGAGAATCTCTGACCATCAGCAAGCGTTCCATACCTGCAGCGAAGCCGACACCTTCCACCGGCTTGTTGATTCCGGGAAGAGTCAGTTCGTAACGTCCACCTCCGGCGATGGCATTCTGTCCGCCAAGACCGGGGTGAGTCAATTCAAATACGGTGTGAACATAATAATCCAGACCGCGAACCAGTTCAGGATCGACCTGATATTCGATTCCCATGGAATCCAGACTGCTGCAAACCTGTTTGAAATAGGATTTTGTTTCATCACTGAAGTATTCCGCAGCATTGGGGGCACCGGCAATAATATTGCGGCACTTTTCCTGTTTGCAGTCAAGAATACGCCAGATATTGCGTTCAAAACGTTCCTGACAATCGGGGCACATTTCAGCGACATGGGGCTTGAAGAACTCTCTGAGAGCAGCCTCTGCGGCCGGACGGTCAGCCTTTACACCGCGAGTGTTGATTTTGACCGTAAATCCGGTGATTCCGATATCATTGAGGAAATGAACGAGCATGGAAATACATTCTGCATCCAATTCCGGAGAAACTCTTCCGGCATTTTCCACACCGATCTGATGGAACTGTCTGCGGCGTCCGGCAGAAGGTCTTTCCCCGCGGAACATGGGACCGATGTAAAAGACACGGTGTTCGACACCGTTGACGGCATCGGTTCCTGCGAGAGAACGCATGACACCTGCAGTTCCTTCCGGACGCAGAGTCAGAGAACGCCCGCCGCGGTCTTCAAAGGTATACATTTCCTTTTTGACGACTTCGGTTTCGTCTCCGAGACCACGCTGAAATACTTCGGTATATTCAAAGATTGGGGTACGGAGTTCACCGTATCCATAAAGATGGAAAACCCGTTTTGCAGAATCTTCCAGAAGATTCCATACGGGAGCTTCTTCCGGAGTGATATCTCCGGTTCCCGGCGGCGGTGCGGACTTTGACATAATGTTCTCCGGTTATTTATTTAACGAGATTACCGACTTTTTCGCGGAGGATTCTTCCGGAACGGAATTTAACTACAGAGCGTTCGGGGATAACCACTTCATTTTCGGGTTTGGCGGGGTTTCTTCCAACGCGTTTTTTGGTGACACGGATTTCAAACACGCCGAAATTGCGGAGTTCGATATTTCTTCCGGCAGCAAGTTCTTCGACGATTGCATCCAGAGTGCGCTGAACAACAAAGCCGACTTCCGCCTGTGTAAGAGTTTTGGATTCTTCTGCGATCTTAACGATGATATCACGTTTTGTCATAGTACCTTTTCCTTTTGATGTTGCAGGTGATACTTGTTAATAATGGTTACCTTTTGAGGGGCCTTACTTCTACCTCTGCCGGATCACTATCTTGCAATTCTGGCATATCCCCAGTCGAGCAGAGCCTTGACAAATCTGTCCCGGTCTCTCCAGGTGGGATGTCCCATTACAACAGCGATAACACGGCGGTCTCCACGTTTGCAGGATGCTGCGAGGCAATAACCGGAACGGGCAATAAACCCGGTCTTCAAACCATCGACCCCTGCTGCGGAATCACTTCCGCCGGGAACCAGATGATTACTGTTCTGCATCATCATATATCCTTTGTCACCCGGCTGACGGAACGGAGCTTTCCAGGTGGAAGTCCATTTCATCAACTGGGGATGGAGCAGCGTCGCTTCCGCAAGACGAACCATATCTTCCGGACTCGACACGTTATCTTCGGCAGACGTTTTGCCGGGTAATCCGTGGGGGTTCCGGAATACTGTATGCTTCATCCCTAGCTCAGCAGCTTTGGTATTCATTCTTTTTACAAACGATGCAACATCCCCGTTGCCGAAAAATTCAGCAAGAAGATATGCCGCATCGTTGGCACTTTTCACAGCAGCAGCCATCAGAAGTTCTTCTACTGTAAATGTCTCTTTCGGATCAAGATAAACCTGACTTCCGCCAATCTTGTAAGCCGCAACAGAGACTTTTACAGGGGTCTTCAAAGTGATCCCGCTGGCGGGGTCCAGTGTCATTTCATACGCAACCAGCATGGTCATCAGTTTTGTCATGGAAGCAATCGGAACTGACTTCCGGACATTTTTACACCAGAGGACCTTGCGGGTTTCCAGATCAACAATAATTCCGGCTGTTCCCGGTTTCCCTTTCCGGAAGCCGGGAATGGTATTCACAACGCTGTTTGTGTAGTCATAAGGCAATTTGATTTTCGCAAGGGCATCCTGTCTCCGCTTCACCACAGAATCAATCTTCGGAGCTTCCGGCTCTTTCTTGATCACCGTTTCAGACTTTTCAAATTTCTTCTGTTCGGCAATCTGTTCCTCCTTGCCGGCACAGCCGTTGCCAAGCACAAGAACAAGCACCAAACCGTGAGCAAGCAGTATCATAATCAGAATCAGAATAACCTTGGACTGTTTCATTTTCCTTAATCCTTTTTCATATCAGCATTCATTGCCTTATTGATAGCAGTAAACAAAGCCAGCATGGCTGCCTGATCAATATTGGAATGTTCCCCTACTCCATAAAGTATTTTGGAATCATTTTTCTTGCGGATCCCAACAAATGCAATTGCTTTTGCATCAGCATTGGTTCCGAGGGTCCGTTCAGAAAAGTCTTCCAATACAAAATCATAAATTCCGGCTTCATTGCGGATAGCGTGAACAGTTGCAGAGATCGGACCGTTTCCGCTGCCTTTCACTTCCATCTCTTTTCCATTGTAACGGATGGTGAGCGCAACGGAGATCACGGCATTGTCCTCAGCTTCATTTTCATGATGAATCCGTCCGAACTTAACCAGTTCCAGAGGTCCTTTAACATTCACAAAGGCTTCATCGAAGATGTTAATAAGCTTCTTGGAATCCACTTCTTCACCGGTGCGGTCAGTATAATGCTGAACAGCTGTTCCGATTTCCGGATGCATTCCTTTCGGAGGATAAATCCCGTATTCATGTTCCAGAACGTAAACAACGCCGCCCTTCCCGGACTGACTGTTGATACGGATCAGCTTTTCATAACTTCTGCCGACATCAGCGGGGTCAATGTGAAGATAGGGAACTTTCCAGTCAACGCCAAAGAGATCCTGGGAATCTTTCCGCTTTTCCAAACCTTTGCGGATTGCATCCTGATGAGATCCGGAAAATGCAGTAAAGACCAGCTGACCGGCATAAGGATGCCGTTCATGAACGTCAAGACCTGTAGCTTCTTCCACAATATGAACGATCTTGGGCAGATTGGAAAAATCAAGTCCGGTTTCAATATTCATGGACTGCAAGTTCATTGCAATGGTACAGAGGTCCACATTTCCGGTTCTTTCTCCGTGACCGAAGAGAGTACCTTCCACACGTTCGGCACCTGCCAGCAGAGTCATTTCTGTTGAAGCAACAGCACAGCCCTGGTCATTGTGCGAATGAACACTGACCGTTGTTGTATCGGCATAAGGGTAGTGTTTGAGAAAATAAGCGACCATATCCGCATAATGCCAGGGCGGTCTGCGCTCAACAGTTGCAGGCAGGTTCAGAATAAACGTATCTTTTGTTGTTTCGCCCCAGGCTTCACGGACAGCGGTACAGATTTCCACAGCGAAATCGGGATCGGTATCAGTGAACTCTTCCGGGGAGAATTCATAAGTGATCTGATCAATCATTCCTGCATCTTCCACACATTTCCGGACGAGTTTGGTTCCTTCGATCGCCATTTTCAGCAGTTCGTCATGTTTTTTTCCGAACACGATCTGACCGTGAAGATCAGAGGTTGCCAGATATGCATGCAAAACAGCCTGTTTCACACCTTTCAGGGACTCCACTGTACGGCGGATGAGGGATTCTCTCATCTGAGTCAGCACACCGATCTTCACGCCTTCCGGAATATGATTTCCTTCGATCAGCTCACGGACAAAATCGAAATCATCCTGGGATGCGGAAGGGAATGCCACTTCTATTTCTTTGAATCCGATAGAGGTAAGAAGCTTGAAGTATTCAAGTTTGCGGGCTGGATTCATGGGAAGGGGTAGTGCCTGATTGCCGTCGCGCAAGTCGACGGAACACCATGCAGGGGCTACCGTTAATTCCTTCTCAATCCATTCCCGCTTTGCAGGATTGGTGCGGGCGGGGCTTTCATACTTCGGTTTCATCTTTTTCTCTCTTTCTTTACCGGATTTTTAATAAGGCGGCATATCGCCATCGTGGTAATATATCATCATTTGCGAAAAAGTGAAATGAATTTTCAAAAAAAAATGCAAAAAGTATTGTTTTTTCATGACTTTTTTGCAGTTATCACCGTAGGGGACCAGCAGAGGCAATTTCAAAAGGCTCCAAAAATGCCTGAAATTTGTTGTTATCATGAAAAACGCCAAAATCCCCTTTTGTCTGACCTGTCCGACAAAAGGATCCTGAAATGATAAACTGCATACACTTATTTTTTGAAATTTTTACCTGACAGCAGTAATTTTTTTTATGTTTTTACTTGCATTTTTCAGAATGGACGTTATATTTATCCGTAAAAATGACCGATTAACCTTAAAATTTCAGAAAAATGAATAAGAAGTCAGTGACCTTAAAAGATGTAGCAATGAAATGCGGTGTGTCAGTTGCCACTGTATCTTATGTGCTGAACGGAAAAACCACCTCGCTTAAAATCTCTGAAAGTTCCATCAAACGGGTTCTTGAAGAGAGTATGCGTATGAATTACCGTCCGGACCGGGCTGCTCTGGAATTGGAAAAACTGAAATGGAAAAAACTTTCGATCCTGATGTATTCACCATGGCTTCTCAGTCAATATTCCGACTTTATGTTTCAAGTCAATCAGGTTCTCAACAGTGCATTGCAGAGAGAGCAGATAAAAGTAGATTCCCAGTTTTATTCAACAGGTCAATTAAAAAAAATTCTCAAACCATATAAATGTGAGAAATATGACATTGTTTTGATTATGGGGACGAACAGTGAAGATGAGATTTTTCTCGAAAAGAAGTGTTCCCAATTCAAAAATATAATCCTGCTTCACCGTAACAATAAAAACTTTATCCATTCATGCGGGAATGACGGAGAAATTTGTATGGAAATGGCAAATCGTCTTCTTGCGAAGAATCAATATGATAAATATGTATTGGTATATAACAGAGCTTATTCGGGTAAAGAGGCGGAGCGTATTGCAGGATACCGGAAAGGATTTGCACAGCAAAATAATTTTGAGGAATCCGTTCATGATCTCTCTGATGTAAATTTCCCGGATGATCTGCTGGAAAAATACTCCGGGGAAAAAGTTTGTTTTATTTTTACAATGTATATCAATGCCGCCCGGATGCTGCGGAATACGGTCCTGAAAAAAATCAGTGTCCCGGATCAAGTCGGGATTGTTGCTTATGACCGGCATACGATGCTGGATAATTTTCTTTCTCCTGCTCTGACGACCATTGATCCGGATTACCGGGCGATGACAGAAAAGGTTCTGGAACTTGGGAAATCAATCAAAGATGGAAACGAGGCATTTTCACATATAACCAAGGCAAAGATCATAGAAGGAGGAACCGCCGGCATTTAGGAGATCCGCAGTCCGTAATTTTTTCGGAGTATATGTTTTGCATATACTGTATTTTTTTATTTCAAAAATTAACGTTAAACGGAAGTTAAAACAAAAAAAACAACGATTTTGAGTGCCAGAGGCATTTTGAAGAGTTTTGGAATTGCCTCACCTTACCAACAAAAACAATTTGAACGTGAAAGGAGAAAGAAATGCTGCAAAAGTATGAAAAAAGCGACTTGATCAGAAACTTCACTTTGATTGAACTGTTAGTTGTGATTGCAATCATCGCTATTTTGGCTGGTATGCTGCTGCCGGCTTTGAACAGCTCTCGTGAGCGGGCAAGATCTGCAAACTGTACCGGAAATCTGAAGCAGATCGGTAATTATGCGTTGATGTATTCCAATGATAACGACGGCTATATCCTGCCCGCTTGCTATTACCAGACGTCTACGTCGTATTCAACGTATCCCCGTATTTTGGAAGACAGCGGATATATCAGGAATTCCGACTGGCATCCGACCTCCGTAAAACGGGGCGTCTTTATTTGTCCCACGGTCAATGTAAAGAAAGATTATCATTACGGATATAACACGGTAGGTCCTTCAACAGCATTCAGGGCTTATACCACGCCGCATACTTTTGGATTGAAAAATGGAAAGATTGCCAAAGCAAGCAAGATTTTTATGATCGGAGATGGCGGGGGGGATGCTATTATCTATTCCACATTGATTGAACCGGCTGCCAAATACCGGTTGGAGCCGCGCCACAATTATCATGTCAATTTCTGTTATATGGATGGACATGTCGGTTCTGTTAGTTTAAGGGGAGTTGTTGATTCAAAAGACATGGATTTCTGGAAAGAATAACTGGAGAAAGGTGGAATCAGAATGAAAAAAATCTTTGGATTACTTTTATTTTTATTCAGTTTTCTGCTTCTGGCAGAAGTGAATATTACCTCTTTTGAGGCAGAAAAAATGCTTTACCGTCCCGGAGAAAAGATCAATCTCAATGCAATCGTCCGGAATACCGGTGTGAATGCCGTGGAAGCATCCGTAGAGGTCATTTCTTTTACAGGGATAAAAGATCGTCATATTGCCGCAAAAAAGAAAGTGCAGCTGGCACCGGGCAGCACGACCTTGAAATTTACGTTTGATGCGAAAGGGGAATACGGCATTGAATATAAACTTGAGATCACCGCGGCGGGCAGGAAAGTTGCAAGCTCAGTACTCTGTGAGGTCTATGCTGATGTTGTAAAATTTACCCGTACGGCAGTTATTTGTGTTGATGGCGGTTATTATCTGAAATATCCTGATAATCAGATAGAAAAACGTGCTGTATCCTTTAGAAGATCTTATACGAACGTTGTTAAATTTTTTGAATGGATGCCGATGTGGAGTGATCCGGTCATCCACAAAGATTGGTGGTTTGCCCCCAGATGGGAACATGATATCAGCAAACGGCGGATGAAAGAAATCGAGAAATTCAAAGTTTCCAAAGCAAAGATCATCAAATGGAAAAAAGAATTGCAGAAAAATGGTATTCTGCTGATCGGCTATGACAATCTTTCAGTTGCACCGGAATATATCTGGAAAAAAGTTGGCGGCATCCACGACAGGAAAACGGGGAAACCCATTGCGGTATGGTACACATGGAACAATCAAAGATCACCTAACGTTGCCAATATGGCTCCCATGTACGGCAAAAAAATGCGTGAATCCGTTGATATTTTCGGGTGGGACGGTTTCTTCCACGATTCCTTTGTCGGCTGGAGCCGCCGAACAGCCAATGCTGTGGATGAACACGGGAAACCGGCAACTGCTCTGAATTACGATGGTGTTCAGGCTCAGGTTATCCGGGAGATCAACAAGAATCTTGCAGAGGTCAATCCGAAATTTTTACAGATGGTCAATGGTCTTCCCTGGGAGATCATGACTCTTCAGCGTGAAGTTGAAGGGAAAATGCTTTCCATTACAGACCGTGCTGTTCTCAAGAAAAAACTGATTGAAAACAGGGATAAATTTGATCCTCTGACAGCAAAAGAGAAGAATATTGTCTGGATGAGTGAAGTTGTGACCGGACGTCCTGCAAACTGTCTTTATCACACATTTGGTTTGATTCATCAGTCAGCACGTCAGTTTACTGATCAGCCGATTTGCAATTCCTCTCTTTCCTACCGCAAATGGGAAAAGATAGAAGATTTTGCTCCGGCGTTGGCAATGTATTATGCTAACGGTCTGGGTGTTTACGGCAATTTGAGGCTCTCGAAAGAATGTTCCTCCCTTTATAAAAAATACACGGAATTTGCCATCCGTTACTCAGAATTTCTCTTTGACACCGATCTGAAGTGGGTCTCAGAAACATCCCTGAGCTCCGGCAATGACAAAGTCTATTTTGCGGATACCACATTCCAGAGAAAGCGTTCCGGGAAAAATATTCTTGTCATGAATTTACTTAACCTGCCAGACAACCGGAACTTTTTCAAAGGGGCTCATAACAAACCTGCTGTCTGCAGTAACTTTGAAATTTCCTGCAAACCGGATTTCAAATTCAAGACAGCCCGTTGTTATGCAGCCAGTCCGGATTTGAACGGTACGGCACCTGTTGAATTGCCGATAAAAAATACGGATGGCAGGCTTTCCGTCAGTGTACCGTCTCTGGAATATTGGACCCTCTTAGTTTGGGAATTCAAATAAAATCACACCCTTTTTAACCTTTAACCATATTTTAGGAGTAGAAAAATGAACAAAGGTGTAAAATTTTCGGGGCATACCATGGGTGCGCCCGGCCGTGACATTTATGAATGTATCAAACTGTTCCGTGAAATCGGTTACGATGGAGTTGAAGTCCGTGTTCATCCCACAGGACAGATTGACAGTGAAACTGTAACTGACGCAGAATTGTCAAAGATGCTTTCTTTTGCCAAAAATGAAAATATGGAATTTGCATGTCTGACAAGCTATTATCAGAATTACGTCAATCTTGAGAAACGGGAAAGTGAAATAGCCAATTCCAAACGTGTTGCGGAAGTTGCGGCAGCTCTTGAATGTCCCATGATGCGTCTTTACGGCGGAGTGGAACCGTTCAGTGAACATGGTATCTGGTTTTCCGATGTCTGGAGCCGTACCGTTTCCGGTATCCGTGAGGTTGCTCAGTATGCCAATAAACTGGGCGTCAAAATATGTATTGAAACACATATAGGATCTCTTACCATGAGTGCCCGTGATACGGTTCGTCTGATCGAGGATGTGAATATGCCGAACGTGGGTATGCTCTTTGACTATGCATGGGTTGAACTGGCAGGTGTTGAAACGGGTGCTGAAGCAGTCAGAGTTGCTTCCAAACATCTGTTCCATTGTCACGTGAAAGACTGGAAACTTGAAAGCCGGATCCCGCTCAAGAAACAATCCTGTGTGCTGGGAGAAGGTACTGTCAGATGGACGGAAGTTCTGCCTGCATTGAAAGAGATCGGTTATTCCGGCTACATTTCAGATGAGTATGAAAAGCTGTGGTATCCTGATTTTCTTCCGGAACCTGAAATCGGCATGAAGCACAATCTGGAATATGTCAGAAAATTTATTCTTGACTGAACGAAAATTTGATCGTTTCCCGTTGCTGTTGAACAGACAGCAACGGGGAAAACAATAATTAAGGAAGAGCCAAATGTTTAGAGTTGGACTTGTAGGATGCGGAGGCATTGGAAAAACTCATATGAACAACTGGAAGACCATTGAGGGTGTTTCCGTTGAAGTTGTTTGCGATCTCAATGAAGAAAAAGCGAAAGCTGCCGGAGAGCAATTCAACTGCCGCTGGACGACCGATATCGCAGATCTCGGCGAACTTGATGCAGTCAGTGTTGCGACACCGCCGCAGGCACATTATTCAGCAGTCAAAAAACTGCTTGAAGCGGGATATAATGTTTTTTCAGAAAAGCCGTTGACCATGAATGTGGAAGAGGGAAAAGAGCTTGATGCTCTTGCCAAAGCCAAAAATCTGAAACTTGGGGTCGGATTCAAAATGCGGTTTGAACCTGTGTTTGTCAAGGCAAGAGAACTTCTCCCGGAAATCGGCGAACTTATGCATATTTCAACTACAAAACTTCAGGCATTCAACCCCCGTCCTGAAGGGGCATGGGTTAAAAAAACAGGAGCCATGTATGAATTGAGTATTCATGATTTTGACCTGCTGGCTTTTATCACAGGCAGAAAATTTGAGAAAATTCTTTTTTCCCGGCTCAATCACCGTTTAGGCTGGGAAGCTGACGACGGATTTACGATTGCCGCAGAATTTGAAGGCGGAGTCGTTGCGTTGCTGGAAGGGCTTTATTCAGATACCTGTCCTTTTGAATACCGTGACTTCTGTGCTGTCTTTTCCGGAACAAAAGGCTATATGCGCGTTGAACGTCCGGACAGAGTCGTTATGCATACCGGAAGTACCCATCATGTCGTTGAAGTTGCAGATGATGACAAAAGTGCTTTCTATCGTGAACTGGCTCATTTCAAGGCAGTTGTTGAAGGCAAAGAAGAACTTACCCTTACTGCTGAAAAAGCGATCAATATGACAGATCTTATTGAATCCGCAAAGGTCAACAGCAGATAACCGGTCTGAGACTGCTGCAGTGCATTGTGCTTGCAGCAGTTTTTTCGATTCCGAAGAAAAGTTTATACGGACTGTTTTTTGAAAAAGTCTCTTTTTGTAAAAAATCTTGAGTCAGAGCAGAAGTAATTGCGATTTTTCTCTTTTTTTTCTTCATTCCTCTTGAATATCACGCATTGTAATGCTATATTGCCAGAATCTTTATCTGTAATAAAATTTTGTAAGAACATCAGGGGAATGTATTCCGGAACAAAAAGTTACCGGAAAAAGCGGAAGCTGGCAGGTTTGGTATGACGAAGAAAGAAGAAAAGAAGACTTTGAGTTTTGAAGGGCTGCTGATGCAGCGGTCCTCTAAAGATACATTCAAAAAGGCAAAAGCGATTATTCATGCGAACGAAGTGATCTGCTGTTATGAGGCGGAACCCGGCGTAATCCGTGCAGTCTGCCGCGACAGCAAAGGTTTCGTTTCCAGAGTGGAAGTTCATGGTTTTCCGAACGGCCCGTATAAGTCAGAATGTACCTGCACCCAGAATACAAATACATTCTGCCAGCATGCAGTTGCCGCATGTCTTTATCATGCGAAATATACCATCAAACCCAGAGAACAGATGGAAAAAGATGCACCGGCGCTTTATACCGGGCTGAAATGTACTGAGATGCCGACCCTGCTGAAACAGGTGCTGACTCCGCAGGTTGCTTCAGTTACAATTGCAACCGACAGCGATTTTCCCCACATGCCGAGCAAATGGGAACGGATCGTTTTCCAGGTAACTTTGAATTTCAACGGAAGACAGTATGCAGGGAATTACAACAATCTGCGCCAGCTCCAGTTCGGGAAATCTCTTGCGGTATCTCTGCAGCTCAATTCATTTCCTCCGCAGGACCGCCAGCTGATCCGTTATCTTGCAATCAATGCCCAGCAGGATGGAACAAAACTTTCACTTGATGCGGAACAGACTGCGGAATTCTTCCATTGTCTTGTAGGATTTCAGCGTTTCTTCCGCAGAAAAGAAAAGGTCGTTATACACCGGACGCCTGCGTTTCCTGCGATTCTGGTGGAAGATAACAATCCGGACTGTATTCTCCGTTCTGCAGTTATTGTGAATGGCGTTCCGCTGCCTCTGCATGAAGTAAAAGTTATTGCGGGACGTTCCGGATGCTGGGTTGGAATGCTCGGTGAATATTGGTGGATCGGAGCACAGGCAGATGTTCTCTGGATCAGAAATTTCCTGCGGACCACGATTCAGCCCTGTGACAAAGATACAGCAGAAAGTCTGCTGACCACTCCGGGATTGCCTTTCCAGGTCATTGAAACCCGGAAAGTCAAGGTTTCCCAGCGGCATTTTGTTCCTTATTATGAGGCCCGTATCAAGCCGGATAACTCTCTGGAAATCGAATTGCTTTACAATTATTCCGGTCTGCTCTGTCCGGGGGATCAGGAACGTTATGCTTCACGCGGAGGAAGTTTCTGGCTCCGGGATACCGCCGGTGAACGGGCTGAAATGGAAAAACTCCTCAATTTCGGTTTTGAACTGAAACGTTCCTCAACCTCCTCCGGAAGAAAAACCAAACTGGTACTCACAGATAAAGAAGCGATTGCAGTCTTCGTGGATGAAGTTATCCCTCAATGGCTGGCAGAACAGAAAGAATTCGCCATGTCATCAAATCTCATGGCTCTCTGCGGAAACGCATCCGTTCTGAAAATTGATTGTTCCATCTGTGAAGAAACAGAAGATTATTTTGATTTGAATGTAATCATCCGCAGCGGAGCGGTAACTGTTTCATGGGAAACCCTGGTTGCCGCTGCGGAACGGAACGAACTTCTGCTGAATGCAGGAAAGGGTAATTTTCTGAAAATCCCGCCTCAGCTTCAGAAATTTGCGGCGGGGCTTGGCGATATTGTTTCCAACGTAACGACCAAAATCACAAAAAAGAAAAGCGAAAAGGGCGAAATCCTGCGGATCATGCGTCCGGCAGTCTATTTCTGGACAAAACTGGGAGATGGACTTCCCGGAGCAGTTCCGGTTGAATTTCTCCGTCTGAAGCTGAGTATGGAAGATGCCTCCATATTTTCCTCCAGGGAACCGGAAGCATTGGAAATTCCCCTCTTCAAAGGAGAACTGCGAAACTATCAGAAACAGGGAGTTCTCTGGATGTCTGCCATGAGCAAACGGGGCAACAATCTTGTTCTTGCAGATGAAATGGGTCTGGGGAAAACGATTCAGACGCTTGCCCTGCTGGCATCAGCACCGGAAAAACATCTTCCTGCACTGATCATCTGTCCCACCAGTTTGATTGACAACTGGGCAAGAGAAGCTGAAAAATTCACCCCGGACCTCAAAGTCCTGGTTGTTTCCGGAAACGACCGGAAACAGCTCTGGAAAAATGCCGGACAATATGATATCTGTATTGCCTCTTACAGTCTGGTCCGCCGGGATGTGGAACTGATCAAACCGATTCCCTACCGGTATCTGATTCTGGATGAAGCACAGCATATCAAGAACCCTGCCACAGCAAATGCCCAGAGCTGCAAAGCCATTACAACTGCACACAAACTGGTTCTGACAGGGACTCCGCTGGAAAACTCTCCCGAAGACCTCTGGTCCATTTTTGATTTTCTCCACAGCGGATTCCTCGGAACGCTCAACTCTTTCCGGAACCGTTATATCATCAATGCCGCTTCCGGTGCAGATGCAGAACTCGCATCCAGAATCATGCCGTTCATGCTCCGCAGAAAAAAAGCCGATGTTCACAAGGAACTTCCGCCGAAACAGGAACAGGCTCTCTGCTGTGAAATGGGAACAGAACAGCGGGCATTTTATAACAAATTCCTCATGGAAAGCAGAAGACTTTTTGAAGAATTCAAGAGAACTCCTGATCAGGCACGGAATTCTCAGTTTGAAATGCTTTCCGCTCTTCTGCGGCTCCGTCAAATCTGCTGCGCACCGGAACTCCTGCCGGAAACATTCTTTGAAGGGAACTCTGCAATTCCGGGTTCCGCAAAACTTGACCTCCTCAAAGAGTTGCTTCTGGAATCCATCGACAGCGGACACAAGGTGCTTCTGTTCAGTCAGTTCACTTCTCTTCTGAGACTCGTACGGAACTGGATGGACTCTGCAGGACTGCGTTATGAATATCTGGATGGTTCGACCCAGAACCGTATGGAACATGTGGACCGGTTCAACAAAAATCCGAATATCCCGGTGTTCCTGCTGAGTTTGAAAGCGGGCGGCGTCGGTTTGAACCTGACATCTGCAGATACAGTAATCATTTACGATCCCTGGTGGAATCCGGCGGCAGAAGCTCAGGCAACGGACCGTTCCCATCGTATCGGACAGACAAAATCTGTGAACTGCATCAAACTGATCGTGAAAGATTCCATTGAGGAAAAAGTTCTGGAACTTCAGAAAAGAAAAGCAGAACTCTTTGAAAATCTCGTGGAAACTCCCACAGAAGCAATGCGTCACATCACAATGGAAGACTTGGAGTTCCTTTTGAAATGATAGCATTGACAGTAAAAATCTTTCCGGTTCTGGCAGTACTCTGCTCCATCTTTGCATGTCTGTTTCCATCGGTTCTGACTCCGCTGGGATTTCTGATCGTTCCCCTGCTGGGATTCATCATGCTGGGCATGGGCGCAACGCTCTCTCTGAAAGATTTTTCTGCCGCAATCCAAAAACCGAAAGCGGTCATAACCGGTTTTATTCTTCAATTCGGGATCATGCCCCTGACGGCTTACGTGATCGGACACTTGCTCCATCTGCCGAAAGAACAGCTGATCGGACTGGTAATGGTCGGTTCCGTTGCCGGAGGAACAGCCTCCAATGTGATTGCTTATCTTGCCGGAGGAGATGTGGCTTTATCCATCACAATGACGACATGTTCCACCATCGGCGGGATTTTTCTCACACCGCTGCTGTCTGCATTGTACTTGGGACAGACCGTTGATGTTCCGGTTTGGGAGATGTTCAAGAGTATTCTTCTGATTGTCGCACTTCCTGTGGGGATCGGACTTCTGATCAACCGTCTGATGCGCGGAAAAGAAAAGATTCTGAATAAGATTTGTCCTTTTGTTTCGGTATTGGGGATTGTCTTTGTGATTGCGATCATTATGGCATTGAATGCTGATGCGGTGAAACATTCCGGCTGGCTGATTCTGCTGGCAGTGATCCTGCACAATTGTATCGGAATGGCACTGGGATATTTTCTTGCAAAACTGTTCCGTTGTACCCGGAAAGAAGCAATCACGATTGCGATTGAAACCGGAATGCAGAATTCCGGTTTGGCGGCGGCATTATCCAAGCAGTTTTTCGGAATTGCCTGTGCCCTGCCCGGAGCGATTTTCAGTGTCTGGCACAATATTTCAGGTTCAATCTATGCTGCGTGCATGCGAATAACTGTTAAAAACAATAGAGGAGAGCAAAAGTGAAAACAGAACGGAATTACGGATTAGATCTCTATCGCCTTCTGGCGATGTTGATGATTACAGCTTTACATGTCAATTACCAACAATTGAATTTGATGGAACATAACGTTCCTTCAGTTTCATCAATGGGATATTTGATTGAATACATCTGTTTCTGCGGAGTCAATTGCTTTGCTCTTCTAACGGGATTTCTTTTCAAATCAAAAATGAATTATGATAAAAAATGGTTTTCAAAAGTATTTGAGATAACGTCCGTAAAATTGCGCACATTTTAAAAGACAAGGCTTGAAAAAAGCCTGTTTCTATGATTGATTATAATAACCACAAAACAAACAATCAAGAAAGGAAACAGGCTATGAGAAATGTAGCGCAAAAATCAGAAAA
>JAFVTF010000021.1 GCA_017503375.1 Lentisphaeria bacterium
AAAAGCCCTTTTGAGGAAAGGTCCTTTTTCCCCTCCTCAAACTCCACCCCTTTTTTCCAAACCTTTTTGCGGCATTCCGATTTTTACGATGTAAAAATCGAAATGCCATCTTAAAGTTAAGTAGAAGGATTTACCAAACTATATTGGGAACAGAGCCAATAGCAGAAGGATTTGCCAACCCATATGAGCCACTTATTTTCCCTCTTCCGCCTGAAGTCTCAGAAGATGGGTATATTCACATTGGAAATCGGGAGCCAATCCCAGGGATGGAGCCATCTCTGCATAAAAACGGCGGTGACCAAATTCATTTGGATGAAGTCCATTCCCCATGAGCATAACCAATTCTCCGCTGCAACGCATCTCTGTGGAGGCTTTCCACATACTGTAATGGTCAATGCAATGAATTCCCATTTCTTTGGAAATTTCCACAACAGCCGCCATAAAATCAGATCGACAGGCACCCCAGCTGAGGTCTTCCTTTCCGCTCTTCATGTCGATTGCCGGATTGGATGTCCGGGTGATCACGGCGGGGACATTTTCTTTCAGGATGGTTAAAAGTTTTCTGTAATTTTCCTTGAACTCTTCCAATGTGCTGCTGTTGGAATCATTGCCTCCCAGCGTGACGATCACTACGTCCGGATGAAATCTCAGGACGTCCCGGTCCAAACGGGCAAGGGCTTTTTTCACATCATCACCGCTGTGTCCGCTGTTGACAGGAGTAATTCCTGCATAACGGGTATAGGCATTACAGGCGATCATGGTAAGATAATTTCTGCCGTTGGACCAATGATTGAATTCTGTATTGGAATCGCCCAGAGCAACCAATGTAATATGTTTTCCGAAAAACTGTTTCAGACATTCTGCGGGTTCTGTCATAATTTCACCTCTATTCTTTCTCCTTTATGAAATATTCCTTCCATCATAAACAGCTGTTCTTCCCAATCCCAGAACGGGATATTTTTTAAACCTTCTTTACATTCAGGCTTGCGCTCCGCATGGAACAGGAACACCGTATAACGGTCAGCTTCGACTGTAAAGCTTATACTGCCGTTCTCATATTTTAACCGGTCCGGATAGTTTTTTCCTTCAAACTCCCGAATCTCGTACCAGCTGATCAAATCCAGATTGCCGTACCGTTCCACACGCAAAGAAAGATTACCGTTTGTAAAAGAACGGTAATCTGTCGGAAACTCACCTTTTCGTTTTATTCTGAATGTCCTGAAAAATCAGCCGCGGATAATCTTCAGAAGAGCATCGCGGTGCATTTCCATATCTTCTTTCTTTTCCGCTTCCACGATCAGACGCAGCAGAGGTTCTGTGTTGGAACAGCGGATATTGAACCACCAATCCTTGTATTCCACGGAGATTCCATCCAGTTCAAACATATTGCCGTCGGCATAATCTTTCTTGATCTGTTCCAGGATGGGAGCGACATCTGCAACTTTGGAATTGATTTCTCCGCTGGAGAAGTATTTCCGTAAAGGTGCGACCAATTCACTGACTTTCTGATTCTTTTTGCAGATGAGGTTGGCAAGCTTGATTACTGCAAGGCCCTGAGACTCAGCGACAAAGTTTTCTTTGAAGTAATAGTGACCGGAAAGTTCGCCTGCAAAGACAGCATTGTTTTCCCGCATCTGCTGCTTGATGAATGCATGACCGACGCGTGACATCATAGCTCTGCCGCCGTTTTCTTCGATACATTCCCGGACTGCACGGCTGCTTCTCAAGTCATAAAGAATCGTGGTCTTTTCGCCGTTTGCAGCAGGTTCACTCAAGATATCCTGAGCAATCAGTGCAGTAAAGAGGTCCATGGGGATAATCTCACCTTTATCATCCACAAAACCGCAGCGGTCTGCATCTCCGTCAAAGGCAGCACCGAAATCGGCACCGACTTCCACAACTTTCTTCCGGATCGCATCCAGAGTTTCCGTATGCAGCGGGTTTGCTTCATGATTGGGGAATGTTCCATCCAGTTCGCGGTACATGGGAACGATCTCAAAAAGGTCTTCGATTCCGGCGATTTCATAGGAGCCCATGGCGTTTGCAAAATCTGCAACGACTTTCAGTTTACGGTCCATCTTTGCATAACTGCGGAGGAATTTCCTGTAATCGGCACTGATATCATAGGTGGAGACAGTGCCTTTTACATCAGAAACGGGGAAATTATTTTCTTCCACGAGTTTCTGAATATCGGCGATTCCGGTTGCTCCGCTGATGGGAACATCATCTTTCCGGCAAAGCTTGAAACCATTCCATTCACGGGTGTTATGGGAAGCAGTAATCATGATGCTGCCGTCAGCTTTGAGGATTCCGTTTGCATGATAAGTCTGAGGAGTGGAACAAAGTCCGAGATCAACGACATCACAGCCCTGTTCCGTAATACCTTTGGCAAGAGCATTGAAAAGAGGGACAGAATGAGGACGCATATCTCTTCCGATCACGACTTTTTTTGCGCCGAGAAAGGTCACAAATGCGCGGCCGATTTTTTCAGCCATTTCTTCGTTCAGCTGTTCGGGATAAATCCCGCGGATATCATACGCTTTGAAAATTCCGGACATAATCTATTCTCCTGTCTGTTAATTCTGTACTTCAGGTAACGTACTTCAGAAAACAGCATTTGTCAAACGGCCTTGTAAAAAAAGAATAAAACTTTCACAGAAACACTGTTTTTTACCGATTTTTATGTCGCAAAAAAGCCGGAATGTCATCTTAAAAGTATAAAGAACAGAAGTTTCATCAATCTGTATGGAGAACAGTGTCTTGATTTATTTCCCGGCAGCTTGACGATAAACCTCTTCCGGAATGAGCAGCAGCTTATCGCAATATGCCTTTTTTTCTGCAGAATTTATCCGCAGAGAGATATATGCCGCATAGCTTGTTTCTTTATCAATCGCCGCCCCGGCACCGATATTGATCAGCCACCGGTTACCATAAATCAACATGGACTTTGTCAATTTCACCGGAGTTGAAAACTTATAAAATTTATAATCATCCGTTGTTTTGAGTTTCCCGGATTTCAGTGTCAAACAACGCTTATTGGCTTTTGTTTTATTATCATAGGAGCCAAAGAACAAATCACCTGTTCCATATTCCTCCCAGACAGCTTTCCCGCGTGCCGCTTTGTCATCTTCCACAGTATTCTTTTTATTGAATCCGGAAAGAGTGGGATAAACAGTAATTATCTTCTCCGCAGGGATTTTTTTCAATTCTGCCGGAAGAGTTTCTTTTCTTGCTTTTTTCCGGATCAACAGAATATGATCGAAATATGCCTTGTTCACTTTTGCTTTACTGCCTGGAACCGCCGGACCTTCAAATTTCAGAGAAAACAGGACCTCCCATACAGTTCCCGGTTTTTCCGGATATGCATACATTCCGCCGTTCCGGAAATAATAGGAATTTCCGGTTAATGAAAAACGGGTTGCGGCACTCATTTTCACTTCACCCAGACGATAATACTTGTATTTGTCCGGAGTAACGTCCTTTGCTTCGATTTCCGCTTTCTGCAGAAGAGTCCATTTGGCTTTGATCTTTTTGCCGACGGTCTGCATCACATAGTCATGAGCAAAAATTCCGTACGGGAAACTCACTCCGCCATGGGATTTTGAAATTCCCGTAACGGAATCTTTATCTTCAGCCCCTTTGGGGAAGAATATGAATCTGACATCTTCGGGAGCTGCACCGTAATATTCAGTTTTTCCGGCAAGAGCAATTTTTTCCAACATCTGCACTTCTCTGATCTGCGGATCAAAACTGTGAGTATTCATCTTTGCGGCATTCATCTTTTCCAACGTGTCGATCAAACGCGTACTGACGACCTTGACACCTGCTTTCCGAATCGCGGAGTCCTCAGCAAAATCAAAATATCTCCGAAGGATCATCAAATCCAGTTCATAACGCACACGGCGGATCCGGAACAGTGCAGCTTCATCATTTGCAATGGATTTTTCTGCAACATCAAACATCGTATTCCAGCGTTCCAGATTTTCCGGAGTATGGTACTTCAATTCTTCCGGACCGACAATGAAGTTTCCGGCATAACCATTCCGGACAGCTTTTTCCCGCAGTTTTTCCAACTCATCAAAATAGAGATACATCACTCCGGCAGCTTTGCCGTAAGCAAGATTCATGTACTCCCAAATCAACGCTTCACTGTCTGTATAACCGCTGAACAAACGGAGCAATACCCAGGATTCCAAATCGGCAAAATTGGAATTTGTCCGGGCTGTAACATCATGCTCATACATTGTTCCGGTAATGCCGATTTTCTTCATAAGTTCAAAGTCATAACATGCGCGGCGCAGTGCAGAGTAGGGTCCCAGATAAGAATCATACGGATTCGGATAATACCAGACCAGAATATTTTTTGCCGCTTTCTTCCAATTCTTCAGATGTTCCAGCGTTTCCTGATTGGAAATATGATCTATCGGGGCAAGTAAATTATCGTCAATAGGAGCAAAAATCGTTACAAAATTATCCGGGAATTTCAAACCGGCAGGCGGAACCTCTGTCTGCTCCTTCCGGTAGGCAAGAGTAGCGATTTTCAGCTTCGGAAAATCTTTCTGAACTCCGGCGCTGATCTCTGCCAGAAATTCAAAGAAAGCTCCGCAGGGAGTACCATACTGTTTTTCTTTTTTCAGACATTCCGGACAATGACAGAATTTTCCGCCGTAGTCCATGGCAGAAAGTTCGATATAGCAATCGCCGTAATCTTCAATGGCTTTCCGATAACGGGTTGAGGCATGTTCTTTCACGTTCTGCAGGAAGATCTTCCGCATTTCTTTGCTGGAAAAACACATCTGTTTGTTTTTGACCCGTTTTCCGGTTTTATCCATGGTATAAAATTCCGGATGATCTTTGAAATATTTCTCCGGCGGCATGAACTTGAAAATAGAGTGATGATCTTTTCCGATGGGAGTAAACTGACACAGAAATCCGAGATCTTTGGAGCGGACTTCCCAGTTCTGGAAATTCCGGATGAAAAATTCAAAAGTCGTTTTCCGGTCACGCTGATAAATGTAAGTCATCAGACAGCGGTAATCCACTCCATTGGTGTAAGTTTTGCCCAGTTTGACTTTGATCTCTTTTTTCTGAGGAATGAACTCATCGCCGAAAGGACTCAGAACACGGTACTGCAATTCATCCTGCAGAAAATGGTAAACCGCATGAAGCGTTGCGTTTTTTCCCCATCCGCCGAGATAAAGATTCCCTTTTGACGTAATGGCAAAACTTGTGCCTGGTTTCATTTTCATGAGTATATGATCAGGAGCCCGACCAAGAAAGATTTTTGTTCCCGGAACGGGTTTCTCTGAGATTTTGAACTGTTTTCCGATGATTTTACCGAGGATCAGCTGAAGTTCCTTTGCAGCATGTTCTGTATTCCGGCTGTATTTTTCTGGCAGAATAATGGTTGCAGGTTCGCCCTTTTCCGGACAGATGACCACTTCATCAGCAGACATACCTGCTCCGCCTGAGCACAAAGCAACTGCAAAAGTGCATATTCCAAACAATGTTTTTTTGAGATTACTCATAAAAAAGAACCTTTCTAATCAGTAGTTTTTAGGCGCACTTGTTTCCAGCTTGATGTTCCAGGGGACTTCATAATATTTCGTCCTTACAATCGTTTCCGGAGCTGTATCAATATTTCCGCCGATCGTGAGAAAACTGATCCGCTGTCCGCCATGCCGCGCTATCGTTGCACTGGGATAGTTATAGAAATGTCCATTGGTATCGGCACTTGCATCCGCATCAACATTTTTATCAGCTGCAAACATGTGATGGGAGGGCTGGGGGATTTTTGAAAGTTTGATGGGATAATTGATTGCAACTTCTTTCCATGAAACAATCGCAAGCGCAGAAAGATAGTGATTCATACCATAGGAAATATAACTGACATCATTATATTTACAGTTATGTTTATCAGAAGGACAATAATAGACAGAACTTCTGAGGTTGATCTGATTGGTTGCTTTCCCGGGATAGAGATATTGAAAAAGCTGCATACTCCAACGGTTGTATGATTTTGTATTTTCCCCCGGAAGAATATCATCATTGTCTGTCAAATACATGTGAAGAGCTGTACCGATCCCTTTAAGATTATTGATACAGGAAGTACCGCGTCCTTTTTCTCTTGCATTATTCAATGCCGGCAATAACATTCCTGCAAGAATTGCGATGATTGCAATCACAACAAGAAGTTCGATCAATGTAAATCTGTGTAATTTCATCAGAGTCTCCCCATTTTTTTTATTTGAAAACTTTGTTTTTTACTTTTGAAAAATTCCGGTTCTGTAATATATTATAGTATAGAAGCGGTGAAAATACAAGATGCTATTTTAAGAAATCTTTCCGTTTTATTAAGAAAAACTTATCCAAAATTAAGATTTTGCAAAAAAAATGGATGTTGACTATAATACATTGAATCTGAAGACGATCAAGGTAGATCGTATTGCAGCCGGTCCGGAATGGCGAACGGAAAATTTTGCACCTGCCTGGCGGATCATTTCCTATGCCCGGATCTATTTTCCTGTCAGCGGAGAAGGGATCGTTATAAATGAAGGAAAAACCTATCACCTGAAACCGGGGATGATGCTGCTTATTCCGCCTTTCGCAAATGCCAAGGTTCGCTGTCCGGAAAAATTATGCAAATTCTGGACTCATTTCAATGCACTGCTGCCCGGAACTCAAACCGATATTTTTTTCCAATATGGAGAATGTATTGAACTTGATACGGCTGAAAAAAATGAATACTATACTTTTCTGTTCGAGCATTTGATTAAAATTGAAAAACAGCTGCAAAAAAATCCCATTGACCATTATGAATACGACGCCTATTTACGCCTGCTGATTGCACCATTCCTGCGGATTTTAACAGAATCACCTGTAAAACCGGCTTTGCCGAAAGCAATCGAATTACTTCAGTATATTGAAGAGAATTACAGTAAAAAATTAACATTAAGTACATTGGCAGAAGTTGCCTGTATGCATCCGAATTATCTTTGCAGCTGTTTCCGGAAACGAATGAACATGACTGTCTTTGAATATATTGACCGGGTGCGTCTTCATCATGCACTGGAATATCTGAGACAGGGGAAAATGACGATCAGTGAGATCGCAGAGCTGACAGGTTATTCTTCCCTGCAGGCGTTCTCCAAGAATTTCCGGAAAGTCTATACCGTTTCACCAAGAAATTACGGTTCTATGGAAAATCATGTTAAACAGAATATCGCCGCAGGAGTCCCGAATATTTTTCAAACTGAACAATGAATTACATTTTTTATTATGATCTCAGTTGAATTTTCCAGAAAACAAACATATATTATCCTCTATTAATAGAGGAATCATCTGGATTATGGCAGAACAGAAATTAATTCTCCCCCCGGCAGAGGAACTGGAAGAGGAATTCGTCCGGACAGCCAGCGGACCGGGAGGACAGAACGTAAATAAAACATCAACAGCCGTCCGGCTGGTTTACCGTTTCATGGAAAGTGATTTTCTGTCCGATGATGCAAAGGAACGCTTGAAAACTCTGCTCGGCGGAGACAAGGATTTCATCTCCATTCTTGCCAGAGAATCCCGCAGTCTGCCCGACAACAGGGAAGCTGCCAGAATCCGCCTTTCCAATCTGCTGAAGGCAGCGATAAAAGTTCCGAAAAAACGGAAACCGACGAAACCGACGCGCGCCTCTCAGGAAAAACGTCTGGCAAGCAAAGCCCGCCGTTCCGAAATCAAAGCGAACAGACGCGCCTCTTTCGATTGATAAATGGGTCAACCGTTTTTTGTGGGAAACCACGGAATTTCACAGAATTTTCACAGAGTTTTTTATGACATCATTTCTGTTCAGCTCTGTTCTATTGTATATTATTCCCCAATCACTGTGGCGATGCAATAATGTTCCTCATGACTGATTGACACATGGATTTTTGTAATGCCAAGACTCTCTGCTCTGGCTTTGGCAGCGCCGGACAAAATAATATACGGAGTGCCTTTTTCATCATTGAGGACAGTAATATCCTGAAACGAACAATCTTTTCCGATTCCCGTTCCAAGCATTTTGGAGATGGCTTCTTTTGCGGTCCAGCGTCCGGCATAATAACTGGTTGCAGCCCGCCCTTTTTGAGCGGCGATTTCCTGTTCCTGCGGGGTCAGGATCCGTCTGATGATTTCACCTCCGCTGCGGATCATTGCATTTTCCAGACGTTCGATTTCAAGAATATCCGTTCCGATACCGATCATTCCACCTCTCCCTGTTCTTCCATTGCACCGGTCAATTCCGACATGGAGCGTTTCAATTTTCTCGGATGAAACGGAAGATTGTCATACGTCTTTTTTCCATCGAGTTCTGCTGCGAATCTGGTGCAGTCCGTTAATTTGTAATTTTCTTCTTCGCCCAGTTCGATTCTCTGTGCCATCGTAATACTGTAAGCCGCATCATGAGTAATAATCAAATGATCCAGCAGATCAATTCTCATAGCTGTTCCGACAGTTCTGATATTATCGGTCAGCCGGATATCTTCACTGGAAGGCTCAATGGAACCGCCCGGATGATTGTGAATCAGAATAATCCCTCTGGCACTGCGTTTGATTGCTTCAGCCAGCAATTCCCGGACATGGATATAGACTTGATCGACCGTTCCGTCAGCAAAGATCTCCGTATCAATCACTTCATTTCTTGTGTTAAGGTAAATCACCAGAAAAGCCTCTTTCCCGAGACCTGCCAATTTCATTTTTGCAAACCTGATTACATCAGCAGAACAAGTAAAAACAGCTTTGTGGAGCAAACGTTCTTTATGAAAATCTGCGCCGAGATTCCGGACAAGCAGAATCAGATTTGCAATCTGTTCTCCAACACCCGGAACGGAAAGCAATTCATCCTTCCCTGCATTGAGGATTCCGGCAATTCCGCCAAACCGATGCAGCAATTCCTTTGCCAGAGGTTTGACATCCATACGCGGCAGCGCATACGTCAAAAGCAACTCTATTTTCTCATAATCGAACAAATTGTCATGACCGAAACGGCTGTACTTTTCCCGCAGCCGCTGCCTGTGTCCGTTACTGCTGCTGTTCATCGTTCCAACATTGTTATTGATTCAAAATGAGCGGTTGAGGGGAACAAATCCACCAGACGGGTCGAAACAACATGCCAGGGACGGTCTCCCGTTTCCAGAATCCGCAAATCCCGTGCCAGAGTATCCGGCCCGCAGGAAACATAAATCATACGGCGCAAGCCGGACTGATTGATCTTCCGGCAAAGATCCGGAGCAAGCCCGGTCCGCGGCGGATCAACCAGCAGCAGAACCCGTTCCGGTTTCTCTTTCCGGATATGAGCAAACATTGCGGAAGCATCCCCGCAAAGAAAACGTTTTTCGCAAGTTCCTTTTCCCTTCAAATTGGCAGCTGCTGTCTTCACTGCAAGCCGATCCAATTCGATCCCCAGAATCTTTTTGACATTTGTCCCGGATGCCAGCATGGAAAATGTTCCGGAACCGCAGTAGAGTTCTGCAAAAATATCCAGCTCCAAACCGCTGATCAAATTCAGGAATTCTCCGGCAAGAAGATCGAAACCTTCTTTATTGATCTGAAAAAATGCACCCGCAGGAACAGCCATTTCCTGTCCGAGAACATCCTCATGAAGCAATTCCTGAGCATTCTCTCCAGTGATAATACGGGCACCTTCTCTGGAGGAGCGGAACGTCACCTTTCCGGTACCGTCCGGCGGAATGGGAGTACGCATCGCCAGATTCCGCAAATCCAGCCGCGCCAACTGACAGTCAGCGATCTCGATCAATGAACGGTTATCTTCAGCAAGATATCCGCGGATGCCATCCCGATACGTAAAACGGATCTTATTTCGCCAGCCGAACCGTTTCGGAGCCCCGATCGGAGACCCCATCACGGATGGTTCAGCAAGCCTGCTGTGAATCAGAAAACGTTCAAACTGTTTCTGCTTCCACTCAAGTTCCAGTTCGTACGGAATATTCAAATAAGAACAGCCGGGACATTGTCCGAAGTAGGGACACGCTGGTTTTATCCGGTCCGGGGAGGGTGTCTGAATCTCAACAATCTCCCCCACTGCAAATTTCTTCCGGTCGGAAACGACGTTTATTTTCAGGACATCCCCCGGAACACCGCCGCGTACAAAGCACCGTTTTCCGCTGTCAAGAGTCCCTACTGCGCCTCCGCCGAATGCAAGAGAATCTATCTTCAAAACTGTTTCCATAATGGGATTACTCCGTCCAGGGACGCATGATGCCGATCTTCTTCCACCGGCGCGGAGTTGCATCAATCTTACTGAGCCCGCCAACCGTATCAAAAATCAGAAAATATCCATTTTCAGCGGCATGAAACAAGATTTCAGGTTTTCCCGCAGTATCCGGTTTCAGAGAAGTCACCATGGCAGCTGACATATATTGCCCGCTGGAACTGTCACGTTTTTCAATCCTGTTTCTTGGTTTCATGGAATAAAAAGCCCGTCCGGAAGGATCTGCAACAACAGACCCGGACAGATTGGAGAAGATAAGACGCGGGGCACCTCTTGTAACAAGGTACAATGTTTCCGGCCAATCCAGACCGCGGATCGATGAATGATTTTTTCCGATCAGCAAACGCGGCGGTTCTCCACTCAAAAACAGAAACGTCTGATCCGGAACAAGTTTCACCCGGTATACCAGTTTGGCATCCATTGTGGAATAGAGTCTGGTCTCTTTCTCCGTAATAGCCGCAAGATACTGACAGTCCGGAGAAATCTTCAATTCACTAAGCCCCGGAACCTTCTGGAATATTTCTTTCCTTCCATCCGGATAAAGACGCAGGATTTTTTCTTCTTCCATGATCCAGGCAAACTGCCCTGTAATATGCGGATACAAGCGTTTCGGAAGAGACTCCAGCTTATGTTCCGTTTCAAACGCTCCGGTCTTCACATTCAAAATTCCGAAACCGGAACTGTCTCGCAGCGTATCCGGCTGTCCCTTGCGGAGATACCAGACTTTCCCGCTGCTGCCCTGACAACGGACTTCCGATGCAAGAAACGGAAGCTCTATTCTTTTCAAAACGATCAGATTAACAGTATCAATAAAGATCAGACGGGAACCTTTCGGCCCGTCTTTCTTTCCAGTCGTTTCAACAAATAATACAACAGAATTATCAAAACTCTGGCTGGTTTCCCGGATCAGCATCCGGTTCAGATTCTCCGGATCTGTTGCGGGATACCAGCGGATATTCCGGGAAGGACGCCCCAGGACTCCGGCAAAGGAATCCGGAGAAATTCTGCGGAACTGCTCCTTCCCTGAAAACGCTTCTTCCAGGATATTGGAAGAATCAACCTCAACTTTCTCCGCCTCACCCCGTTCATCTTCCGGCAAAATAAACTTGTTGCCGGAAACTTCCGCAGACTCAGCTGTGAGAAAAAAACTGAACAGCAGAAAAGCACAAAGAAAATTCCTGAACATCCTGCACCTCTGTCAGTTTCAGAGTTCGATTTTTACATCTTCCCGCATTGCAAAAACCTTCTGCAATGCTTCATCGGTATCCTTGCCTCTGGCAAGAAGAACACCCAGCCGGCGGTGTCCGTTCAATTCACCTTTCCCGAAAATTCTCATAGAGGTATCTTCTCTGGAAAGAACTTTGTCAAGATTTCCGAATTTCACATGATTGGAAACGCCGTCAACAACAATCGCTTTGGAAGCGGAGGGACTGTTGAAACGGATATTCGGAATCGGCAAGCCGAGAATTGCCCGTGCATGAAGTGCAAATTCTGAAAGATCCTGGGAAATCAGCGTAACCATACCTGTGTCATGAGGACGGGGGCTGATTTCACTGAAAATCACTTCATCGCCTTTAATGAACATTTCCACGCCGAAAATACCGCGTCCGCCAATGGCATCTGTAATCTTTTTGGCAATTTCCTGAGCCTTTTCTTTTGCTGCAGGACTCATCGCCTGCGGCTGCCAGGATTCCTGATAATCGCCATCCACCTGATGGTGTCCGATGGGTTCAAGATAACTGGTTCCTCCGATATGACGGACTGTCAGAAGTGTGATTTCATAATCAAAATCAACAAAACCTTCCACAATCACGCGTCCGGCACCGGCACGGCCGCCGCTCTGGGAAATCTCCCAGGAACGCATGATGCCGGCTTCATCCTTGACAACGCTCTGTCCATGTCCGGAAGAACTCATAACAGGTTTCACAACGCAGGGAATCCCGACTTCCTTCACAGCTTCTTTGTATTCTTCCACAGTGGAAGCAAAACGGTATTTGGAAGTGGGAAGTCCCAGCTCTTCTGCGGCCAGTCTGCGGATTCCTTCACGGTTCATCGTCAAATAGGTTGCTCTTGCATTGGGAATCACATTCCAGCCTTCTTCTTCCAGTTTCAGAAGTTCTGAAGTGGCAATTGCTTCAATTTCAGGAACAATATAATCCGGCTTTTCTGCTTCAATAATCTTGCGGATCGCTGCAGCATCCAGCATATTCGCTGTATAACTGCGGTGTGCAACCTGCATGGCAGGTGCATTTTCATAACGGTCCACTGCGATCACTTCCACACCAAGACGCTGGAATTCAATCGTTACTTCTTTTCCGAGTTCACCGGAACCGAGCATCAATACTTTTGTTGCACTGGATGTAAGTGCTGTACCGAGTTCTGTTGACATTTTCTCTCTCTCCCTGCTGCAGATAAATTTCTTATTCAACGACCTGTGATTTCCCTGTACCTTCCACAATCTCTCCGCAACGGAAGGCATTTACATTGTGCTGACGGCAGATTTCAATTGCCTTTTCTGCATCAGCTTCCTGCACAAACCAAACCATACCGACACCCATATTAAATACGCGGTATGCTTCGCTGTCATCAAGATTTCCGCCTTCCTGCAGTACCTTGAAGATCGGCGGAGGATTCTTGATCGTGCTCTTGTGGAACACTGCATCAACATTCTTGGGCAGAATTCGCGGTACATTGTCATACAGACCGCCGCCTGTGATGTGTGCGATACCGTCAAGTGCAATTCCGGCATCCATTGCTGCCTTGATCGCATTCCAGTAGCAGGTATGCGGCTTCAAAAGGGCTTCTCCAAGAGTTTCACCAAGTTCCGGAAGTTCTGTATCAACTGTATAATGGCACATTTCAAAGAGAATCTTGCGGGCAAGGCTGAATCCATTGGTATGGAGACCATTGGAGGGAAGGCCGATCGCAACATAGCCGGGAGCAAGTTTTTCTCCGGTGATCAGTTTATCTTTTTCCACAATGCCGTTGATGACTCCGACCAGGTCAAAGTCATTGCCGTACATTCCGGGCATTTCAGCAGTTTCACCGCCGAGAACTGCACAGCCGGCAGCTTTGCAGGCATCAGCAATACCACCGAGAACCTGTTCATAAAGCGGACTCCGCAGTTTTCCGATTCCGATGTAATCCAGGAAATAAATCGGCTCCGCACCCTGAACACTGATATCGTTGATACAATGGTTCACAATATCGTAACCGACGGTATCATATTTCTGCATCATAGCTGCAATCATCAGCTTGGTTCCAACTCCGTCAATACTGGAAACGAGAACCGGATTTTTATACTTGGAAAGATCCAGCTGGAAAAGTCCCCCGAAACCTCCGATAGGAGCCAGCATCTCAGGACGTCTGGCAGAAGCAAGTTTCTGTTTCACGCTGGAAAGAAGTTGTGTTGCGAGATCAATATCAACCCCCGCGTCCTTGTAGGTCGCCTTAACTGCGTTGTTGGATGCCATTTGCGATATCCCTTCTTTTGTACAGAGTCTGCTCTGTATTGGTTGCCACCTAAAATTATCTGTTACGGGTAATATACACCCTTTTTCCAGAATTACGAATCTTTTTTGTATCTTTCAGAGATTTTTTTAGCAGGTTTTCACTCATTTATTCAGAATTTGAGTGAATCCAACTCCGGAGACAAGCCATTCTCCGTCTTTTTTCACCCAGTCCATTTCAAGTTCATACCCCTCTTGAAAACTCCCGCCGCTCTTCGTCCGCGCATCAACCATTCCGGTAAAATTCACCCTGCACCGCAACGGTTCTCCTTCCTGAAAGTGATATTCCGGTTCATACATCTTCAATTCCAGCGAAGTCGTCCAATTCCGCGCTTTGATCAGATTTTTTTCAATATCATCACGGCTCATCTTTGATTCCAAATGAAATTTCGGAAGCCGGATTTCGCTGATTTCATCAAAATATTTCGCTATCGTTCGCGCATGTTCCAGCTGAACAACAAAACCTTCACTCCCGGTCTTCCCCATCATCTGAAAAATCTCGCCCATCTTCCGTTCAATCACCTGCTGATCATTTTCTCCATACAGTGCACGCCAGACAAAAAAACCGCTGACACATGCAACCACAGCCAAAACAAATAATAAAATAATTTTTCTACTCATAACAGCAATGCTCCTTCCAGACGCTCCTGACGGATCTCGCCGAATTTATGCTGATAAATCGGCATCGACCGGTTATCTCCTACTACATAATAATGTCCCTCAGATACCCTGCGGGGCTTCAAATTCCATTTTGCTCGCTTGAGTTTCACATACGGTTCTTCCTGTTTTTCTCCGTTCAGATAAAAATATCCGTCCCGGAACTCAACCGTATCTCCGGGCAATGCAAGAATCCGTTTCAAAAGAAGAATCCGGCTTCCCGCATATCGCAGAACCGCAATATCCCCGCGCTGCGGTTCCCGGAACCAATACGTCGGAGTCCAGCAGAAATTCAATGTCCCGCTGTGATAATTCGGTTCCATACTCCCACCATTCAATATCATCGGCTTGCATAAAAAGCCGAAAAACACCAACGCCAGCACTGCCAGTACTGCAACACGGACAATATAACTCCTGCTGCCCATTTCAGGCTTGAATAACCAGAAATATATCTTTTTCAACCGTGCATTCCACATCTTAATACCTCTTGATTTGTTCCCTCATTAACTTCTTTGACATTACAGAAAACATATTAGTTCCTAACGCTCAATCAATCGCTTTCCGGATGCCTTCACCTACAAAGTTAAACGCACAAACAGAGAGAAATATTGCCAGACCGGGCCATAAAATCAATCGCCAGTAAATAACAGGCGAGGGCGACGCCTGACGGATCAGTTCCCCCCAGCTGGAAACAGGATCCTGTACTCCAAACCCAAGAAAACTCAGAGAACTTTCCACCAGAATTGCTCCCGCAAAGTCAAACGAGAATATCACAATGATCGGCCCGCACACATTCGGAAGAAGATGTTTTATCAAAATCTTCCAACGCGGAACCCCAAGACATTCCGCCGCTGAAATATATGCCATCCCCCGCCGTTTCAAAACCTCTCCGCGCACCAGACGGCATAATCCCGTCCAATTGAATAATCCGATCACCGCTATCACCAGCAGTACCGATTGACGCGATCCATAGTCCAGCATTATCGACATCAGAATCAATAACAGAAGAAACTGCGGAAAACAAACAATAACTTCCACAAAACGCATAAGAAACAAATCTGTTTTCCCTCCGCAATATCCGGAAAATAAACCAATAACAGTTCCAATCACAACAGATATTGCAACCCCTGCAAAACCAACCAGAACAGAAACCCTTGCACCGTAAACCATTCTCGCAAAAACGTCCCGTCCGGCATGATCCGTACCACACCAATGCTCCGGACTTGATGCCTCAAACGGTTTCGCTTTCGTCTCAAACGGCCCGTACGGAACCAGAGCCGTCAGAACAAATCCGCCATCCGCACGGATCCGGGGAACCTCCTTGTACCAGTCCACCTCTTCTATCACAGGTTTGACAAACAGAAACGGCAATATCAACAGCACTCCCGCAATACAGGATAATACTGCATATCTCTTTTTACAGCATAACCGGATGATAAGAAATACAGGAAGGAACAACATCAGAAAATTGAATAATCCTTCTATCACAACCTCCGGTGAATCCGGCGCAAAAAAGGTTCTCATCGCAGGAACGCTCACGTTCCCTTCCGACCAGATAAACAGCGGAACCCCATTGGCCAGCAATGGGGCATATACCGCCGTCAAAAACAGAAGAACAACAAAGCATAATCCGCCAACCGCCATCCGGTCACATATAAAACGACGGAAAAATGCCCGCCGGAATGAATACCCTTCCCCTGCCGACATCGTTTACTTCTTCTCCTTTGCTCCAAACAGATTCTTCAGTCCGTCTACTCCGCTCTTTATCTGCTTTCCGGCATTGTCAACACCTTTCGCAGACTGCGTTCCGATCTCTCCCAGAATTTTTACAGTTCCGGCACCCAGAGTCTTGGCATGTTCCGTAATCGCACTGCCGGCACCCATAGACAACCTGTCCAGAACAGCTAAAAATACATCCCCGCCTGTAACACCTTCCGGACCTTTCCCCAAATCATTCAATTCTATCGGAACAACAGGCAGCTTGAGATTCTGACCGACAACAACTGTGCTCACGCTGATATTCTTCAAACACAGCTCATCAACCTGAATTTTCTGCGGTTCCTTTTCCGTTTTCTCCTGCTCGGTTATTTTGAAGGTTTCAATCACATATTCCTGCAATTTTTCAACATTATTCTTCCCGCCGATCTGCGGCTCATAATAAAGTTCCAGACCATCTACCAGAACTTCCTCCAGCTCAAGCTTCGCCGCCGTTAAGGTATCCGGATTCAAATCAACCCGTGCATGCTTCAATATCAAAATATAACGCTCCTTGAATCCCTCCGGATTGGAAATATAAATATCCCGGATTTCTGACCAACCGCGATACAGTTTCACATTAACACGCTTGATCATCACAAAATGATCCGCATTCACTCCCTTGGAATCTCCAACTTTTACATCCTCAACTCCAATGTTCCCTGTAAAAAGATTGATACTCAAACTGCCAATCTTAACTGGCAATCCAATCGCTGCAGGTACAATCAATTCCGCACAAACACGGACAATCGGACCGAGAAATAACAACAATATAATCAGAAATGCCGCAATCCCTCCCAGAATACGGCAAAGTTTCTTATGACGCGTATAGAAATTCTTCTTCTCCGGAACGCTGTCTGTTTTTACTTTTTCCTCTTCCACTGTCTGTTGCTCAGCTTTGCACAACTCATTTTCCTGTTCCGGATTTTTCTTTTCTTCTGACATGTTGTTCTCCTGTTCTTTACTTTTTCACTGAAAAACCAAACGAACCAATCAACCCGCCTAACGCGTAATATTGACCGCATACATACGCAAGCAGATTCTTTTTACTCAAATCAAATTTTCCTTCCGCTGTCAAAAATTCTTCCGAAACCTGTACAGCCAATATCTCCGCCAGAAACATATCATGCGTGCCCAGAGAAATCTTCTGCGTTACCTTGCATTCCAACGCAACAGGACATTCTTCTACAATCGGAGCTGCAACTTTGGACCCGGCAACCGCAGTTACTCCGCCTTCCGCAAATTTATCATGTTCCTTCCCGGAAACAACCCCGCACCAATCCAGCAATTCAGCCTGCTCAACGGATGGGATATTTACAGTAAATTCACCAGTCTTCTCCAGTGCTTCATAACTGTATCGACCGGGACGGACTGATATCGAAAGCATCGGCGGTTCACTATTCAAAACGCCCGTCCAGGCAACCGTAATCAGATTATTCTTGAACCCATTTCCTCCTGTCCCGATCAAAACGGCAGGAACCGGCGCCATTTTAGTACTTCCGGGTAAAATCACTTTACTCATATCTACTCTCCTTCTGATGATATCTTTTCTCGCATTAATGCAGTTTTCTCTTCTTCCAACGGCAATTCATGAACATCCCGAAGCTCACGTTCCAATGCTCGCGAACGTGTCCCGAATTTTTCTATATGATTCATCGCCGCTATCAAACTCTTCTTTGTCGAATCCACCTCTTCCCCAAACTTTTGGAACTGTGTCTTCACGCCAGATAATATCGTCCAAACTTCATGAGACCGCTTCTCTATCGCCAACGTACGGAACCCCATCTGAAGCGAATTCAAAAACGCAACAAGATTCGATGGCCCAACAACCGATATATGATACCTGCTCTGTAATTCTTCTATCAATCCGGGAATACGCAAAATCTCCGCATAAACCCCTTCACTGGGAACGAACATCAATCCGAAATCCGTCGTCACAGGCGGATTGATGTATTTTTCATGTATCATTTTTGCACATCTCTTAACAGCCGATTCAAACGCCGACTGAACATGCTTCAATTCCTTCGACATCTTCGGAAATTCTTCATAACCTTCCAAAAGACGTTGATAATCTTCAACAGGAAATTTACTGTCAACAGGCAGAAGCACCGGAACATCATCCGCCTTCCCGGGAAGCTTGATCGCAAACTCTACCAAATCCATTTTCCCGGATACCGTATTCACATTCATTACATATTGCTCCGGTGAAAGATACTGCTCCAATATCGTCGCCAGCTGAATCTCTCCTATATTCCCGCGCGTTTTTACATTGGAAAGCACTTTCTTCAAATCACCAACCCCGGATGCAAGACTCCGCATTTCTCCCAATCCTTTTTGTACCAGCTCCAAACGCTCCCCAATCAGCTTAAACGATTCCTGAAAATGACTCTGAACTGATTTCTGAAGTTTTTCATCAACTGTTTTCCGCATCTCTTCCAGCTTCTCTGCATTCTGATTGCGGATTTCCTGTATCTTCTTATCAATCATTTCACGGATTTCTGAAAAACGGACATTGTTCGCCTGCTGCATCCGCTCAAGTATTTTCAATGTCTCCTGACGGTTCTTCCGGCTTTCTTCTGAAAGCGTATGACCAAACTCTGTCAGAATTTTCATATTGGATTCAGTGAAATTCTGAAAATATTGAACTTGCTCTGTTCGTCCCATAGTAAGATTTTCACTCAATTCCTGACGGTTACTCTGAAAACCTTCCAGACAAACTCTCTCTATCCGATTCAATTCTTCTTTCAGCAAACTGTTATTTCCACGTTCTTTCCGCAAAATAAACAATAAGACAACGATAAAAACAACAGCTATCGCCATAAAAATTATTTCAACCAAATTCGTCATATCAAAACGCCTTTATATTTCCCATACCGGAAATATAATAGAAATTATTATTTTTTTCAAGTACAGTTTTATGAAAACATAAAATATATTAATAACTCGCACCCTAAAAAAAAGAAGCTCCGCTCCCCATATATGTTGGTAAATCTTTCTGCTATTTTAACTTTAAGATGGCATTTTGATTTTTGTATCGCAAAAATCGGAATGCCGCAAAAAGGTTTGAAAAAGGATGATGGGGTTTGGGGAAGAAGGGAAAAAATTTCCTCAAAAGTTTTTCCCTTCTTCCCCGATCTCAAAACAACCTTTATCGGGAACACACCAAAAAAAAGCCAGGGCCGAAGCTCTCCCCCCCAGTGAACTCCAGCCCTGACTTATATCAACTAATATACACCTCTTTTGATATTTGTCAAGCCGCATTATAAAAATATTTTACATTTTTATACAAATACAAACAAATATTAGATATAA
>JAFVTF010000001.1 GCA_017503375.1 Lentisphaeria bacterium
GATTTCTCAAAAGAAATAAAAATTTTTCTCTTGGGTAACGGTTGTTTTAATTACCAAACCACCTCCGTAATCTCTGTAAACTCCGTTCACTCTGTTCAAAAGACTCAATTAAAATGCGTTTTCTGTATGCAGGTTTTGCAGCTGCCCCTTATTGATTCGTAATAATTTACTTGTCTGCACAGAATGTGAAGATCAGCGGATCAGTCCGGAACGGAGATGCCGGAAGATCAGCTTTGTTGTAAAGCACAGATTCCGGAGCCTGTGCCCAGGCATACCGTACAGATGCCGGAACCGGAACATCTTTTGAACTGACAACTACAGTGTTTCTTTCAATTTCAATTTTGTCAGCAGGATAAAACACTCCGTTATTTCCTCCGATATAAAAACTCTTCCGGAAATCGCCTTTGAGCTTCAACCCATCGCCGTAACGGAATGTGATTCTGACCTTGTTTCCTTCCACAGAATGACTCTGATACATCGGTCCGGAGGGAACGATTTCACTGAATCCGTAAACATGGTGCAGCGCATTATATGCCAGACGGTTTCCGACAGTTTTCTTATCCTGCGGGTGGATATCCAATCTGTCACCTTTGTCGACAGCGGTTGCTATGAAGACATTGGGCATTGTTTCACAGAGCAATCTCTGGGAATCCCGGAGATAGGACCAGGGAGACCTTGCAAAGAAATTGTTTTCATTCATGCGGTCATAGTATGCGAGCTGCACCTGAATGAATGGGAAATCCCCGACACCCCAGCGGAAACGCCAGTCTTTGATAAGAAGTCCCAAACGGTTCTGATAAGCGATTGCATTGTAAAGGTTCCCTGCATTGCTTTCTCCCTGATACCAGATCGCACCGCGGATTGCGTATGGAATCAGCGGATTGATCATTCCGTCAAACAGAATTCCCGGTGTATTGGCAGAAGCCGGATTGTACCCCGCTGATTTCGGACTGAGGATTCCGAAATTCACTTCCGGATATGCTTTCCAGATTCCGGAAAGAGAAACCGGTTTGCTGCCGGATTTCAAACTCAATTTATAATCTTCTTTGTAACCGTACATGGAACCGTCATTGATAAAAGAAAATGCACGGATCGCGATGACATTTTTTCCGGCTTTGACCAGTTTTCCGGGAATGGTATATTTCCGTTTCTGATCCCAGTACTTTGTTTCAAAATCTTTTCCGGTTCTCCCGACTTCAGTCCCGTTGAAATAAGTGATATCATGTTTGTCGATACCTCCGGTTTCCAGAAGCAGCTCTTTTCCTGCCCATTCTGCCGGGAGATTGATTTCTTTGCGGACCCAGACAGCTCCGTTTCCGGAGATTTTCTGCACGATCCAGCTGCCGGGAACCACCATATTTTTCCAGACAGAATCATTGAAATCAGCTTTTGCGAATCCTAAAGCAAAACCTTTGTTGCCCGGATCTTTTTTCCAGTTTTTCTGATCGTTTTTCCGCCGGGAACGGTTCCATACTGCCGGATCACGCAGAGCAATATCAGCTTCTCTGATCATGGGGGCTGTATCCGGATCGGAAAGCAATCTTTCCCGGCTGATCCAGGGTTCCACACGGGTTCCGCCCCAGGCTGCAACAATGATTCCAACAGGAACATTCAGCTTTTCCTGAATGGCTTTTCCGAACCATGCCGCAGCTGCGGAAAGTTCAGCGGCATTTTGGGCATTTACATATTTCCATTGTCCGGTGACTGTTGTTTCACGGACTCCCGTGCAATTATGCGGAACTTTGAAATAGCGCATCATTGAGGGATTTTGGATTCCGGCACAGAATTCTTTCTGCTGCTGCCGGGCAAGGCTGTTCGGATTGTTCCTCAGTTTTACAGGAAAAGCCCAGTCGGAACCGAGAGCATATTCCATATTGGATTGTCCGGAAGCCAGCCAGACTTCCCCCACAAGAATATCTTTGACTGTAACAGATTTTTTTGTTTTTGAATCTGTAACAGTCAGAGTGTAAGGGCCGCCCGCTTTGACCGGAGCGAACCGGAGCATGAATTCTCCGGACGCATTGGATTTTGTACAAACTTTCTGTCCGGCAAACTCCCCGGACAGCATCCGTTTCGGCTCTGCTTTTCCCCAGACGGGGATATCTTTATTCTGTTGGAATACGGCTCCCTGCTGAAACAGAACTCCCAACTGGATTTTCTGTTCCGCAAAAACAAATACCGTACATAAAAACAGCAGGACAATAAAGGATTTTTTCATAATCTTACTCCAGGTTTATGCGTCGAGGTTCCAGTCATCAGTCCGGAACGGGGAGGCGGGAAGACCTGCCGCATTATAAACGGTGCTGATCGCCGCATCGGACCAGCCGTAACGGATTGCGTAAGGATTGGAAACTTTTTCGCTGCTGACGAGAATGGTATTTCCTTCCACTTTTGCAGCTGTTGCCGGATGGAACACACGGTCTTTTCCTGCAATGTAAAAACTCTGGAGCAAATCTTCCCGGATTTTCATGCCTTCCGCATAACGGAATGAGATTCGGATGCTGTTCCCTTCCACAGCATAACTCTGATAAAGCGGTCCGAACGGAACAATGGATTCATATCCGTAAACATGATGCAGCGCATTTGCCGCCATACGGACCCCGACAGTCTTCTTGTCCTGCGGGTGAATATCCGTAAGTTCTCCGATATCCACGGCGGTGCACATGGAGACCTGCGGAAGGTTTTCACAGACCAATCTCTGAGATTCCCGTAGAACAGCCCATCTGGAATCCCGGACAAATTCCGGGTCGATACCGGGAGAATAATTTGCAAGCTGAACCTGAATGAACGGGAAATCGCCCTGTCCCCAATGATACCGCCAGTCGCGGATCATGGTGCTGAGTTTTTCTGTATAGGAGAGCGATTCAAAGACGCTGTGGGCATTGCTTTCCCCCTGATACCAGATCGCACCGCGAATGGCAAACGGGAGCAGCGGACGGATCATACTGTTGAAGAGAATTCCCGGTGTATTGGCATTTCCCGGTCCCGGAAGCAAGGCTCCCGGACTCAGAACTCCCAGGTCGAGTTCCGCATTGGCTTTCCACTCTCCCGCAAAGAAAATTCTCTCTTCGGAACCTTCCAACTGAATATAATAATTCTTTGATGAACCGAGGAATGAGCCGTCAAACATGAAAGAATAAGCGCGGACGGCAAGAACGTTTCTGCCGGCTTTGACCAGATTTCCGGGAACATTGTATTTCCGTGCTTTGTTCCAGAAAGTGGAATCATCCTTTTCTCCGAGACCTCCCACTTTCACACCGTTGAAATAAGTCGTATCCTGCTTGTCGATCCCGCCCATGTTCAGAACGATATCTTTTCCTGCCCATTCTGCGGGAATTTCAATTTCCTGACGAACCCACAACGCACCGTTTCCGGAAATTTTCTGTACGATCCAGCTGCCGGGAATTCTCATTGTTTTCCATTCAGAATCATCAAAATCAGGTTCAGCCCAGCCTTTTCCGAAACCTTCGTTTCCGGGGTCGAGACATTTCTCTGCCGGAATCTGTACTGCAAGATTTCCCGGACGGTTCCAGCAGTCTTCTTCGTTAAAAATCTTATCAGCATCGGACACCATCGGCGCGGTTTCCGGGTTGGAAAGCAATCCTGCCCGGCTGGTCCACGCTTCAGCGATTGTTCCACCCCAGGCGGAAATCACCAGACCGACGGGAACGTTGATTTTTTCCTGTATAAAGCGCGCAAACCATGCGGCGACAGCAGATGCCAGCGGAGCATTTTCGCTGTTCATGTATTTCCATTCACCAATGAATGTTTCTTCCTCCAGTCCGGTGGCACGTTTATCCAGCGTGATAAAACGGAGCTTGGAAGGATCCGGAATGGTATCGCAATACTCTTTTTCCTGAATACGGTTCACGCTCTCCGAAACGTGAAGAGTTTCATCAACAGCAGGCACCCAGTCGGAACCGAGAGTATATTCCATATTGGATTGTCCGGAAGCAAGCCAGACTTCTCCCACAAGAATATCTCTGATCAGAACTGTTTCGCCGGAGTCGAGATCTGTAATTTTCAGTTCAAACGGACCTCCTGCATCCACGGACGGCAGACGCAGCATGAATTTTCCGCCTGCGGCAGCTTTTGTATTGGCTTCCACTCCGGCAAATTCTGCTTTCAAACGGTTTCCGGCAATCGCCCGACCCCAGACAGGAATCGGCTTCTTCTGTTGAAATACTGCTCCATCACGGAACAGCGGATTCAGTGTAATCATTTTTGATATCCTCTTTCTGTTATTGAATTTCCCAATCATCTGTGCGGAACGGTGATGCCGGAAGACCGGCTCCGTTATAAAGGGTGTTTTCCGGATCTCCGGACCATGCATAGCGGACAGCGCATGGCTCTTTCACTTTTCCGGAGGAAAGCACGAGTGTGTTCCCTTCGAGCCGGATTTGATCCGCCGGATAAAATACTTTGTCAGCTCCCGCAAGATAAAAACTCTGCGGCAGTTCTTCTTTCAGAGTCAAACCATCAGCATATTGAAATGTAACATGGATGGCGTTATCTTCCTGAGAATATCCCGCAAAACGCGGACCTTCCGGAACGATATCTGAGCAGCGGTAAACATGATGCAAGGCACAATATGCCATTCTTTCTCCGGCACTCTTTTTATTTTGCGGATGGATATCTTTGGCTTCTCCGATATCCACAGCTGAAGCCATATAAACTTCAGGCAGATCATTGCAGACAGCCCGCTGCTGGTCCCGCAAAACCGCCCAGCTGGAATCACCCTTGTACGCCGCCTTTTTGCCGAGATCATAATTTGCAAGCTGCATTACAAGGAAGGGAAAATTTCCCTGTTCCCATTGATATCTCCAATCCCGGATCATTGCAGCCAGTTCTTTGCGGTAAGCAAGAGCATCAGTGATGCTTGAGGTGTTATTTTCTCCCTGATACCAGATTGCACCGCGGATTCCGTATGTTTTCAACGGATTGATCATTCCGTCAAACAGAATGGATGGTGTATAAACGTTGTCGGGTCCGATCCTTTGCGGCGGAAGTTTGGTGATCCCCATATCGCGTTCCGAATGGATTTTCCACTCCCCGGCGATATTGAGCTGTTCTCCGGAAACAGATTCTTTCAAGTAATAATGTTCCGGTTTTCCGTTGAATGCACCATCATGCATGTAAGAATAAGCGCGGATGGCAAGAGTGTTTTTTCCGGCTTTCACCAGATTTCCCGGAACGGTATAACTGCGCGGTAAATTCCAGAACGAACCATCAAGCCCTTTTCCGGTTCTTCCGATCTCCACGCCGTTGAAATAGGTGATATCCATTTTATCAACAGGTCCCAGTTCCAGAGACAAATCTTTTCCGGTCCAATCTTCCGGCAACGTGATTTCTTTCCGGAACCAGACGGAACCGTTTCCCGCGGCTTTCTGCTGGATCCAGCTGCCGGGAATGGGGAACAGGTTCCATTCGGAATCATCGAAATCCGGATTTGCCCAGCCCCAATCAATGCCTTTGTTGCCGGAATCTGCAAATTCTTCCGGAATGGGAGCACGCTTTTTTGAAGCTTCCCGTTCATCCCAGAGATCAGCTTTCCCCAGTTCCAAATCTGCACATCTGACCAGATTTTCTGTTTCCGGATTGGAAAGCAAACCCGCCCGGCTTGTCCAGGCTTTTACAGGTGTTCCGCCCCAGGCTGAAACGATGATCCCCACGGGAAGTTCCAATCTGTCCTGAATGATTCTTCCGAACCATGCGGCGATCGCTGAAACATCCGGAGCATTTTCTGCTGTAATATTTTTCCACTTCCCGGTAAAAATTTCTTCAGAACAGCAGGAGGCATTATGCGGAATTGTCAGAATCCGGAATTTACCATCGTTTTTGATTGAAGATATATATTCCTGACATTGGATTTCTGAAAGGGGAATGCCTTCACCTGCAGTTGGACGGCTGACCCCTTTTCCGGACAGAATGTATTCCATATTTGATTGTCCGGAAGCGAGCCAGACTTCACCAACAAGAATATCGTTGATGGAAATACTTTCTCCTGAATCCAAATCAGTCACGGTCAGTGTAAAAGGCCCTCCGGCGGGGACAGGCGGAAGACGGAATTTGAATGTTCCGGAACAAGAGGCTTTGGAATATGCAGTCTTTCCGGCAAACTCTGCCTTCAAACGGTGCCGGGGTCCGGCATTGCCCCAGACCGGATTCCAATGTTCCCTTTGAAGCACTGCATGATCCTGGAACAGCGGATGTAAAGATATCATTTTCAGACTCCTTTTTTCAGATTAAAACAATAGAGGAAATATAACACAGACTCAAGACGATTACAAACTGTTTTCTTTAATTTTCAGTAAAGATAAAAGGTATTTTTCCGGAGACTTTTCATATTTTTTTCTTCCGGAATATAATTTTTCAAAAAAAATGCATGATATCTGCGAAAAAAAGTTTTCTTTTCAATAGAAAAATTTGTAATCTGCAGGAAATGAAATTATATTACGCGTGCTGAGTATTTACGATTTTAGGAAAGGACCCCATAAAATGAATGTGAAAAAAAATACGCTTGAGCGATGGTCTGCCAGAAATTCTGCAGATCTCTATGGGATCAACAATTGGAGTGCCGGATATTTTACGGTGACAGATGACGGCGAAGTCGCCGTGACCCCGTTCCGGGAACCGGGAACACCGGCTGTAAGTTTACCGGATATTATCGAGGGCGTACGTGAACGCGGAATGGAACTTCCTGTACTTCTGCGGTTCGGAAATATTTTGAATTCCCAGATCAAAAGACTGCACAGCAGTTTCCGGAAAGCTATTGAACAAACCGGATACAAAGGTGTTTACAAAGGGGTTTATCCCATCAAGGTGAATCAGCAGCAGCAGGTGATCGAAGAAATCACACGCTACGGCAAAGAGTTTCATCATGGTTTGGAGGCCGGAAGTAAAGCTGAACTGCTTGCCGCTCTCGGAAACTTGAACGATCCCGAAGCATGTCTTGTCTGCAACGGCTATAAAGATGAAGAATTTATTGATCTCGGACTTTATGCAAGCAAGCTCGGAATGAACTGTTTTCTTGTTGTGGAAATGCCCGGTGAAGTGGAAACCATCATTCAGGAAAGCAAAAAACTGGGAATCCGTCCTCTGATCGGATTGCGGATGAAACTGTCCACCCGCGCAGGCGGACAGTGGACAGAATCCGGCGGCGACAGAAGTGTATTCGGTTTGAATACCGCTGAACTCATCAATGTCGTTGACCGTCTGCGTGATGAAGATATGCTGGATTGTGTCCGGCTGCTTCATTATCATATCGGTTCCCAGATTCCCAATATCCGTGACATCCGTAACGGAGTGATTGAAGCCAGCCGTGTTTATTGCGGACTTGTGGAAGAAGGCTGCAAAATGGGATATCTTGACTTGGGCGGCGGTCTGGCTGTCGACTATGACGGTTCTCACACCAATTATCATCTGAGCCGCAACTATTCTCTGGATGAATATTGCGTTGACGTTGTGGAAACAGTGTCAGAAATCCTGTCCAGCAGAAATATTGAACATCCTACATTGATTACAGAATCCGGCCGTGCGACTATGGCTTACTATTCTGTACTTGTGTTCAATATTCTGGATGCAACAAGATTTGAATCTTCCCAACTGCCTCCGGTTCCGGAAAATGCCTGCGAATATACCAAAGATATGGTTGCAATTCTCGGTCATATCAACACAAAAAATCTTCAGGAAAGCTATCACGATGCGATTTACTACCGGGATGAAATCCGTATTCTGTTCAAGAACGGAAGAATCTCGTTCCGGGAACGCGCTCTTGCGGAAACTGCTTTCTGGAATATCATGTCTGCGATTAACAGGGAAGTCAAGAAACTGAAATATATTCCGGATGAATTTGAAGGTTTGGATTCTGCAATGGCTGATATTTATTATGCAAATATCAGCGTGTTCCAGTCTCTGCCCGATGCCTGGGCGATCGATCAGCTTTTCCCGATCATGCCGCTGCATCGTTTGCAGGAATTCCCCAACAGACAGGGAATTCTTTCTGACATTACCTGTGACTGCGACGGTAAGATCGACAAGTTTGTGGATCAGCATGATGTCCGCCATACACTTCCCCTTCATGAGCTTCATGAAGATGAAGAATATTATCTTGGAGCATTTCTTGTAGGAGCTTATCAGGAAACCCTCGGAGACCTGCATAACCTGCTGGGCGATACCAACATTATCAGTGTGAATATCAGCCCCGAAGACGGACGCTTTGAGATCGTCAAGGAAATTGAGGGCGATTCCGTTTCCGATGTGCTGTCTTACGTGGAATTTGACCCCAAGACTCTGTTCGCCGCATTCCGTGCAAAAGCGGAAGAAGCAGTCCGTACCGGTTTGATCAAACCTTCCGAACGCCGAACGATCATGGCAGCGTTTGAAGACGGTCTGCGCGGATATACTTATTTTGAACGTTAAAACCTATGAGATAACCCTGTTTTAAGGAGAGAAAGAAAATGTCAAAACGAGTTCTCATCATTGGTGCCGGCGGTGTCGGCAGTGTTGTAGCACACAAATGTGCTCAGACAACCGAATTTCAGGACATTTGCATTGCATGCCGTAACGAAGAACGGGCAAAGAAACTTGCGGCACAGCTGCCCCGTCCCGTTCAGACTGCTTCTGTGGATGCTGACGATGTCCCCGCTCTGGTAAAACTTCTGAAATCATTCAAGCCCGATGTGGTCATCAACGTCGCACTCCCGTATCAGGACCTGCACATTATGGATGCCTGTCTGGAAGCCGGTGTCAATTATGTTGATACTGCAAACTATGAACCCCCTGAAACAGCACATTTTGAATACAGCTGGCAGTGGGCTTACCAGGAACGCTTCAAAGAAAAAGGTTTGATGGCTCTTCTCGGCAGCGGATTCGACCCCGGTGTTTCCAACGTCTATTGCGCATGGGCAAAGAAAAAACATTTCGATACCATCGAACAGATCGACATCATTGACGCAAACGCCGGCGATAACGGTCAGCCCTTTGCAACCAACTTCAATCCGGAAATCAATATCCGCGAAGTTTCCGCTCCCGGAAGATATTGGGAAAACGGCGAATGGATCACCACCAAACCGCTGGAAATCAAACGCACCTACAACTTCCCCACCATCGGTGACAAGAATATTTATCTGATGTATCACGAAGAACTGGAATCTCTTACCAAGAACTTTGCAAAATATGGTATCAAGCGTGCAAGATTCTGGATGACATTCTCTGATAACTACCTGACCCACTTGAATGTTCTCAAGAATGTCGGTATGACACGGATCGATCCTGTCATGTACGAAGGCAAAGAAATCATTCCGCTTCAGTTCTTGAAGAAGCTGCTCCCCGATCCCGCAACCCTCGGTCCCCTCACAAAAGGAAAGACCTGTATCGGCTGCGTGATCCAGGGTACAAAGGATGGAAAACCCCGTACTTATTACATCTACAACCTCTGTGACCATCAGGAAGCATACCGCGAAGTTCAATCACAGGCAATTTCCTATACCACAGGAGTTCCTGCAATGATCGGTGCTCTGCTTGTTGCAACAGGTGTCTGGAAAGGCGCGGGCGTCTTCAACATGGAAGAGTTCGACCCCGAACCGTTCATGGAAAAACTCACAGAATATGGTCTCCCCTGGATCGAGCAGTTTGAAGATGTTGTCGTTCCCTGAGACTCCCTGTTTTATTGTGGAAGAACGCCTGCTCCGGCGGAATCTTGAAATTCTTGATTCCGTCCGGAAACGTACCGGCGCAAAAATCCTGCTGGCTCAGAAGGCGTTCTCCATGTACAGCGTTTATCCCATCCTTGCGGAAGTGCTGGATGGGACATGTTCCAGTTCTCCGGATGAAGCCCGTCTGGGAAGAGAATATTTTCCCGGTGAGGTCCATGCATTCGCAGCAGCCTATTCCGAACAGGATCTCAAAACGCTGCTGCCCTTGTGCGATCATCTGGTTTTCAATTCCTTCTCCCAATGGGAACGGTTCCAGCCGATCATCCGGGAGTTTTCCGGAAAAGTCAGTTTCGGGGTGCGCTGCAATCCGGAACACAGTGAAACGGAAACAGCGATTTATGACCCCTGCGCTCCCGGTTCCCGTTTGGGGATCCTGCGCAGCGCATTCCCGGAAACTTTGCCGGAAGGAATCGACGGTCTCCATTTCCACACCTTATGCGAAAAGAATTCTGATGCTCTGGTGCGGACTCTGGCGGCTTTTGAAGAAAAATTCGGCGATTTGATTCCGGAAATGAAGTGGATCGACTTCGGCGGCGGACACCATATCACCCGTCCGGATTATGACGTGGATCTTCTTTGTGACTGTATCAACGGTTTCCGGGAAAGATACCCGAATGTTCAGGTTTATCTTGAACCGGGCGAAGCCATTGCATTGAATACCGGAACATTGGAAGCAACAGTTCTTGATCTGACATGGAACCACATGGATTTAGCGGTATTGGATGCCTCTGCGGCGGCACACATGCCGGATGTTCTGGAAATGCCTTACCGACCGAACATTGTCGGAGCAGGTTTGCCGGGAGAAAAGGCTTATACATACCGTCTGGGCGGACCTTCCTGTCTTGCCGGAGATGTCATCGGTGATTATTCCTTTGATGAACCTCTGACTCCGGGAACCCGTCTTTCTTTCCTTGATATGGCGCACTACACCATGGTCAAAACAAATACCTTCAACGGTTTGCGGCTGCCTTCAATCTATCTGAAAAAGATGGATGGTTCATTGCAGCTGATCCGGAAATTCAGCTACGAAGATTTCAAATCCCGTCTTTGACTCTTAAAGTTGGCATTTTGATTTTTGCAATGCAAAAATCAGAATGCCGCAAAAAGGTTTGTAAAGGGATGATGGGGTTCGGGGAACAGAGCATTATTTCATGGAAACGGGTTCTACTGTCCGAACAAATGGCCAGGAGGCACGCTGAGTATCGTAGTATAATCCCATTTTTGTTACCGGAAGAGGTTTGAAACCTGTCCTGTTCAGTATTTCTCTGTTCTTGAATATCAGCCACTGAGGCTGTCCGAGTTCATTTTTCTGAATCATGATCCAGTCCGGATCACTGTCATAAACAAGATTGTTTTCAACTGTCTGCAGTTTGAGAAGTGCGGGCGAAACATTGATATCATTCCATTTCCCCCCTGCGCTGACATTCCGGCGGAACACATTCCTCTTCGGCGTTCCGGGATGATCGTTCATTATTCCGGGTAAAGTGGGATATGCTGATTTCCAAACGGGACTGTTGACAGGCATGGCACGGAGACAGACCTGAAGTCTCCAATGAGGGTTCAATGTATCTTTTTTCTGCCAGTTCAGACCACGGTCATCCAGATGGACTGCTTTGTGACAATTCACGAAAACATTGTTGTCAACGATATTGTCGCATCCTCCGCCGAGAACAACAGACTGGTGGCAATATTCAAAAAGATTTCCGTAAATCGTATGCCCGCAGATTTGATCGTCCAGATAAATTCCCATTCCGCCGAGATCGCCTTCGCCATTTTTGAGCTTGTGTCCCTGACCTTTGATATGGTGCAGATAGTTATACCTCAATATATTTCCGCGCTGAGTCCAGTCCCGGCCGATGTAATACGCTCCGGCATCACCGCTTTCCCGGATTACATTGTGGATCTCATTATATTCCACAATATGATTATTTCCCTCGGCAGTCATTGCCATATGTGGACCGTGATGAATCAGATTGTGGGAAATCCTGTTTCCGCATCCGCAGACTCTCAGCCCCGGACAATAGGTTGGTACACGGCGGGAGTAATCAAACACGTGATTATTGTCAAATACATTGTTTCCATTTGTCAGAGTAATGCGGTCTCCGCCGGAAAGTGACATCCCCCCGGAACCGGTGTGGCTGACATCACAGCCGTTTACGAGAATATTTTTCCCGCAGCCTGACAATGCCATTTCTCCGGCATTCCGCAATATACATCCGGTAATCCGGATATTCTGAACATTTTCCAGTGTGATAAGAGTTCCGCGGGCATGTTCAAACGTAATGCCTTCAAAGCGGATATGCCGTGCATTTTTTATGTTCATAAGCCGCTTGGCTTGAGAGATAAATACTTTTCCGTTTTTTCCGGGTGGAATGATATACAGTTTCCGCTTTTTCCGATCGATATAATATTCTCCCGGTTCAGAAAGTTCACTGAAAAGATTGAATACATAGCAGCGTGTCCATTCCGGACTTAAACCGAATTCCGGTTTTATTTTCGGGTTTCTCAGAATTTCATCGGTTTTCTTTCCCCATCCGGCAATCGGTTCAAAAAGTTCAGCCCAGTCAAACCGCCAGTATGCCATGATCCAGGGATCAGATTCTGTCTTCCAGCGGGAAGACCTGCCTCCGAGATCAAGCTGAACTGCATTTTTATTTTTTGCCAATGCTCCGCGAAACCCTTTTTTCGGCCATCTGGAAATCGTCATGGGACGATCATTATAAAAGACTTCTGCTTCACGATAGGAAGAATGAACAGGAGATACATACCAGCCGCGGACTGAAAAATTTCCCAAATCTTTTACTTCCTCTTCCGGTAAATCAGCAACAAGCACTTTCATGCGGCTTTCTTCCGGAAGACGCGACAGCAGAACCGGATCTTTCAACGGCTTGAAATTTTTGATCTCAACACCGCCGGAAATAATCACCTTTTCTCCCGGCGCTGAGCGGTAAATCACAGGAGCTTGTGCTGTTCCGGAATCCGGACTGTCAAATTCCAGCGGAGTATAAAGCTGATATCTTCCGCCAGCTAACTCCACAATAACCGGCTTTTGAGGTTTCTTCTTCAGTAAAATACGGACTTTTTTCTGTACTTCGGCGATGTTTCCATCGGCAGGAACTCTGAATGTCGCCGGATATTTCATGGAATCAGTCCGGACTTGCCATTCACGATGAATTTTGCTGCATCCGGAGAGAAAAAGAGAAATAAAAATACCGATCAGACTTATGCTTTTGAACTTCTTTTGCATTGAGAGCCCTTTCATTTTTCAGGTTTAATCATGTCTTAAAGCTTCTTATCAGTACTTCAAAAATCACAGAAAATTTAACCGCTGCAATTTCAGCCCATAAAAAAACTGTTGCATCATTCAATGTAACAGTTTTTCAGGGGCTGTAAAAATATTTCAGGAACGGATTATCCTTTTTTTTCGATATCCTTCTGAACCATTTCCACCACTTTTTCAAACTTCTTGACGTTTCCTTCATCCACATCCATCAAGGTCTGATGCGCTTCAAGAACGGTATGGGCATCCATGCCTTTTGCGACGTTTTCGCCGGATTCCCAACCGTTTTCTCCTGTTTCCATAGCTTCATCTTTGTATTGGAACAGTTTCTTCAAGCCCAGACCGAACAGCAGATCTTTATTGGCATCTCCGGCGTTGAAAATCGTCATAGTGACGCCGATCTTCCGGGCATTCAATCCCAGCATGGAAAGAATCCCCATGAACGTACTGTCCATTCCGGTACATTGTCCGAGATCCACGTTGATGGACGTGTATGCTGCATTCTCCAGCGTTTTAGCCAGAGAACGCAGCTGGGGGGCATGTTCAAATGTTGCACGGCCATTGACCGTTACATAATAATCAGTTCCTTTATTGGTAATTGTAATGACCGCAGCCATGATTATGCCTCCCGTTTGAAGTCGATTTTTGCTTTGATACGGCGGATACCGCTGCTGGAGCTTTCTTCTTTCATGATGTGGAAACCAACCAGATCACCGGTATTGTTTGCATGAGGTCCACCGCAAATTTCTTTGCTGAATTCGCCCATGGAATAAACTTTGACACGTTCCCCGTATTTGTCACCGAACAAACCGATTGCTCCGGTCTGACGGGCTTCTTCCAATGTCATTTCCTGGCAGATGATGGGGAGTTTGTCTGCAATTGCCTTGTTGACGATTTCTTCCACCTGTTTCAGCTCTTCCGGAGTGACTTTTGCAGGATGGGAGAAGTCAAAACGGAGACGTTCCGCATTGATATTGGAACCTTTCTGGGCGACATGATCACCGAGAACCATTCTCAGAGCTTTGTGCAACAGGTGTGTTGCGGTGTGGAGATAGGAAGTTTCCACAGAATGGTCGGCAAGACCGCCTTTGAATTTCATCTCAGCACCGGCACGGGAAAGTTCCTGATGTTTCCGGTATGCTTCCTCATATCCTTTCATATCAACGGTAAAGCCTTTTTCAGCTGCCATTTCAACGGTAAGTTCAATGGGGAAACCAAAGGTTTCGTAAAGGAAGAATGCATTCTTTCCGCTGACGACTTTATGCTGGATGTGAGCCGGAACACGGGAGATGAATTTTTCAAATTCCATGGTTCCGTTTTCCAGAGTTTTGGAGAAGAGAGCTTCTTCTTTTTCCAGTTCCAGCAGAATGTTTGCACGGTACTGTTCCAGTTCGGGATAGGCTTCAGAATAGTTGTCGATCACGATCTTGGAAAGCGGAACTGCAATGCTGCCCTGAATACCGATCTGGTGAGCTTCACGGATCGCACGGCGGATCAGACGGCGCAGGACATAAGCCTGGTCAACTTTTCCGGGGGTGATTCCGTCAGCCATGATGAATGTTGCCGCACGGATATGTTCCACGATGATACGTTCGGATTTGGAACGTTCAGCAGGAGCTTCAGCAAGACCACGGAGTTTATCCAGTTCAGCGAAGAGAGGACGGAACAATTCTGTTTCGTAGCAGCTCTTTTTGCCCTGAAGGATCGCTGTAACACGTTCCACACCCATACCGGTATCGACGTTGCACTGCTTCAGCGGTTCAAAGGTTCCTTCAGCAGTTTTGTTGTACTGCATGAACACATCATTCCAGATTTCGACCCAGAGTTTGTTCTTGGGGTCAAAGGTTTCGGGAATCGGATCCGGACCTGTCCAGTAAAACATTTCTGTATCAGGACCGCAGGGACCTGTCATTCCGGCAGGACCCCACCAGTTGTCTTCTCTGCCAAGTTTTGCAATGCGTTTTTCACTGACACCGAGAGAACGCCAGAGGTTGAACGCTTCTTCATCGAAGGGAACGGAATCATCGCCTGCAAAGACGGTGAACGCAAGACGTTCCACAGGAATTCCAAGCCATTCTTTGGAGGTGAGGAATTCAAAACTGTTTCTGATGGCTGTTTCCTTGAAATAATCGCCGAGGGACCAGTTGCCCAGCATTTCAAAGAATGTCAGATGAACGGGATCGCCCACTTCATCAATATCTCCGGTACGGATACATTTCTGAACGTCGGTCAACCGTTTTCCTGCGGGATGGGATGCTCCCAGAAGATAGGGAACCAGCGGATGCATTCCGGCGGTTGTGAAAAGGACTGTCGGGTCATTGTCTGGGATCAGCGGTGCGCTGCGGATGACCGCATGACCCTTGCTTTTGAAAAATTCGAGAAATTTGTTTCTCAGTTCTTTTGCTTCCATAATATACCTGCTTTGTTATAAATTGTTGTTCAATCAGTAATATACACCCGCTTTTGCGAGTTTCAAATCATTCTCTGTCTGTTCGCAATGAAATCATCAATGATTTTTCTTGCGATACTGCCATGATCAGGCAGCATCGGCAGTTCATCTGCAGAGAACCATCCGGCGGTTTCCAGCTCGGTTCCATCCGGAGTTAGCTCTCCGGATTCATATTCCGCCACAAAACCGAGCATAAGAGAGTTGGGGAAGGGCCACGGCTGGCTGGAATAATACCGGATGTTTTTCACTTTGATTGATGTCTCTTCCAGAATTTCCCGGGCAACCGCCTGTTCGAGAGATTCTCCGGACTCCACAAAACCCGCAATCAGACTGTGAACGCCGGAAGTGAAATTCCGGTTGTGAGCAAGGAGAATTTTATCCTCTTTCAGAACCGCAGTAATTACCGCTGGAGCAATTTGCGGATAATACCGTTCCCTGCAGTTCGGACACACTCTTGCAAGATCAGTACCGGAATCCTCCATTTCATGTCCGCATTTTCCGCAGAATTTCCGGCGTTCCCGCCAGAACATCAGTTCCTTCGCACGGCAGATTGCACAGATAACGGCTTCATCCACCGAATGAATTACTGCACGCAATGGCTGTACATTCCATTCTGTTTGTTCCGGAAACGGAATCCCGATGCAGGGAATCCCGTTGAGATTGCCAACGTAAAGAGCTCGAATTTGAATATCGTTTTTATTTGGAAAGTCTGATAATCGCGGCAGTTCCGTACCGTTCATCAGCATATCGCGCCCGTGAAAGGCAAAGACAAACGTCTCTCCCGGCAGAGTTTTTTCTGCCAGAGGTTCCGTTTTGAGGGAGGGGATAAATTGATTCACACAAAAACTCCTGCAATCGTATAATAGTTTGGCAGATCATCTGCAATTACACCGCGGGTTCCGGAATCTGCCGCACGTTCTGCAGCTTTTCCGTGAAGAAAAACTGCCATGCGGGCAGCTGCAGCTGCCGGATATCCATTGGCAAGAAACGCTCCGCACAATCCGGCAAGACAATCACCGCTGCCGGCTGTTGCAAGCGCAGGTGTTCCGCTGGTGTTCAGGGTAACAAAGCCGTCCGGAGATGCAACAACAGTATGCTGTCCTTTCAGAACAATGACAGCTCCCGTATGAAGTGCCAGTTCATAAGCCTGGTCCTGCCGGGAGCCTTCCGGAGACAGGGAAAATGCCTGCCGGAGCCGTTTGAATTCCCCTGGATGGGGCGTCAGAATCACCTGTTCATGAAGATAACTGCACAAATGCGGATGCGCTGCGAGCAGGTTCAATCCGTCAGCATCCAACACCATTGGCAGTTTGGAAGAGAGAAGCTGTTTCAAAACCGGCAAAGCCCTGTGATCGGTTGTCAACCCCGGACCGAAAACGAGAACATCATTGTTTTTTACAGCATCATTGATTTGATTTTCAGCGGCGGAGGTCCAATGTCCGCTTCCCTCATCGGGAACAGAACGGACGATCAACGCATTGGGCGCATTTTTTTTCTCAGCATGTTCCGGAACGAGAAGAGTGACCACTCCGGCACCTCCCCGCAAAGCTGAAACAGCAGCCAGATACGGAGCTCCCGGATATTCGGAAGAACCTCCTGCAACAAGCAGTTTTCCCCGCTGATTTTTATGGGCATCCATCTGATCTTTCCGGTAAAGATTCCGGAAATCGTATTCAGTGAAAAGTTCCGTATCACCATAAGATTCCTCTGCCAGAAGTGTTTTTGGAAAACCAATGGGCGCGAGCCGGACATTTCCGCATACTTGAGGTCCATAACCGTAAAACATCCCCCGTTTATAAGCGGCAAAGGTTACTGTCATGTCCGCATGAATACAGTTTGAAGCATCTCCTGTTTCAGCATTCAAACCGGAGGGAATATCAATCGCAAGAACGGGCTGTCCGGACTGATTGACAATATCGATCCATTCATTTGCAGGAGAACGGGGTGCTCCACTGATTCCGGTTCCCAGAATTCCGTCAATTACAACGGTTTCCGGAGAAAAATCAGAAGGAAGAAGCGAATTTCTCACAGATTTCTGCATCCAGTCCGGTAATCTTCTGAACGCCTCTGCAGCATCTCCCGTAAGCGTTTCCGGATGACATGTCATATAAAGCTGACAGGGATATCCTTTTTTTACAAGAATTCTTGCGGCGATGAAAGCATCCCCTCCGTTATTGCCTTTTCCGGCAAGCAGCATGAAATCCGGATAAAGAAATGGCTTTGCCAGTTTTTCGGCATAAGCTGCGACAGCATTTCCTGCCTGTTCCATGAGCCAGATTCCGGGAATTCCACATTCTTCAATGGCTCTCCGGTCAAGCTCCCGCATTTCCTCTCCGGTCCGGGCCTTCATTTGGAGTAATCCCTTCCGCCGAAAATTGCAGTTCCGATTCTGACAATTGTTGCACCCTCTGCGATCGCAGCAGGATAATCTCCGCTCATTCCCATGGAAAGTTCCGGGAGTTTGACGGAATATTTCTGTTCCAGTTCATCCCGCATCTGACGCAATCCGGAAAAAACAGCGTTCAGCTCTTCGCCTTTTGCATCGGCAGGAGCCATGGTCATGAGACCCTTCCATTCGATGGCCGGTGCGGAAACTGCGGCTTCTGCTGCTTGAAACAATTCTTCTTTTGTACGGATTCCGTATTTTGATTCTTCTCCGGAAACATTGACTTCCAGCAGGATTTTCAATGTTTTTCCGGCTTTCTGAGCAGCATCGGAAAGTTTGTTTACCAGCTTGACAGAATCCACAGAGTGGACCCAGTCCGCCAGTTCTGCAGCTTTCGCCGCTTTGTTGGATTGAAGATGTCCGATCAAATGCCAGACAATATCACGGGGCAATGCAGGAACTTTCTGTTCCAATTCCTGAACCCGGTTTTCTCCGAATTCTCTCTGTCCGGCATGATATGTTTCCAGTACATCGGATGCCGGAAAGGTTTTGGAAACTGCAAGAAGTCTGACTTCTCCCGGTTCCCGTCCGGCGGCGGCAGCCGTTTCATTCACGGCATTCAAGACATTTGCAAGCTGATCTGAAAGTTTTGACATGGTTCACCTGATAATCTGTTCCGGGGCTGCAATCGTGATCTTTGTTCCGGGAGCAACACTTTCCGTGAGCCAGACATTACCGCCGATGACGGAGTCGCGTCCGATGACGATGTCCCCGAGAATGGTTGCCCCTGCGTAAATCGTTACATTGTCTTCAATCGTGGGATGCCGTTTCTGTCCTTTGATGATTTTTCCATTGGTATCTTTGGGGAAGGAAAGCGCACCGAGCGTAACACCCTGATAAATTTTGACATTGGAACCGATTGTCGCCGTTTCCCCGATCACCACACCTGTTCCGTGGTCGATGAAGATTCCTTCACCGAGAGTTGCTCCGGGGTGGATATCAATAGCTGTGATCCTGTGAGCATACTCACACATGATCCGGGGGATCAGCGGGATCCCGTCGCAGTAAAGAATATGGGCAATTCTCTGAATCATGATTGCTTTGATACAGGGATAGCTGAGAATGATTTCATCAAAGGACTTTGCCGCGGGGTCACCGTCAAAAGCCGCCTGAACATCTTTCATGAGGACTGTCCGGAGATGAGGAATTTCGGAGAGCAGTTTTTCCGTGGATTTGATTGCCTGATCTCCGCAGCTGCAGGTTCCGCAGGATTGGGAAAGTTTGCAGGTGAAACTGTAAGCTCTCTGAATGGCATCGGAAAGCTGAGTATAAACGGATGCCGCAGTTTCAGCGGCGGAAAAACGGAGCGTTGCAAGAGAATGAGCTTCCCGTTTTCCGAATCCGGGGAAAATCAGTTCCATGAGTTTTTCCAGAATATCCAGAATTTCAGATTCCCGGGGCAGGTTGCTGCCTTCGTTATGATTCACTCCCTGTCCATTGGCATAAGATTCCGCCAGCTGTTCAGAAAGTTTGGTAATAAAATCAAGAGCCCTGTTCTGCTCAACTGACTGATGACATTTTTCCATTGGGCATACTCCTTAACGTAAAAGGGGATTATTCAATATTTTGAACCTGTTCCCTGATTTTTTCCAGTTCTGTTTTCAGTTCCACGATCAGGGGGGAGATATCCGTTGATGCTGCTTTGGTTCCCAGCGTATTGCATTCCCGGAAAATTTCCTGCACAAGAAAATCCAAACTCCGTCCAACTGCATTTTCTGAATCCGCAAGTTTCCGGAAGTGGTTGAAATGGCAATAGAGTCTGGTGATCTCTTCCGTTACGTCCAGCTTGTCAGCAAAGATGACAGCTTCTTTCAGAAGACGTTCATCTTTTTCATCAACCTGAATGTCCAGATCTTTGATTTTTTCCAGAAGTTTCTCTTTCTGTATTTCGGGCAGCTGAGCCGCCAAGGGCTGAATCTTGCGGACGGTCTGTTCCATAAAATCAATCCGTGACAGAAGGTCTGTTTTCAGTTTTTCTCCTTCGTGAGTTCTCATTTCCACAAGATTATTCAAAGCTCCGGAAACTGATTCAGTCAAGAGTTTGAGATAAACCGGATCGGAATAATCCACAGAGACTGCGGCTGCGGCTTCCGGAAGGGAAAGCAGATCGGAAATCGTGATTTTTCCCGGAATATTGTTTTCCTGCTGAAACAGTTTTGCCGCTTCATAAACAGCTTTCAGTCCGGAAAAATCAATGGGACATTCTGCTGCTGTACCGGGGAGAAAATCAATTCTCAGAGTAACAGAACCTCTTGCAATCTTTTCCGATACAAGGGTTCTCAGCGAGATCTCATACATGGCGAGTTCCCGGGAAAGTCCCAGTTTAAGTTCAAATTGCTTCTTGTTGATAGAGCTGATTTCAGCCTTCAAACCGATCCCGGAGTTGGTATCCGTAGCAACACTGCTTCCGAATCCCGTCATACTTTTCATTTTTTGAATCAATCCCCTGATTTTTTGCTGTCTTCTTATCAGATTTTTTCAGATGATCTTGAAGTTTGGTTATTCTTCGTCTTCTTCTGACTTTTCTTCTTTTTGGTAGTCAGGTGAGAAAGGATCATCTTTATCTTTTGCAAATACGGTGTATTTTGAACCGATGTAGGTTTTCGTTTCTTCCTCACTCAATTCTGTGAGCCGAACCGGATACCAGGAATTCAGTTCTTCATCCCCGGAAAGTCCGATAACAACAATTCTTTTTTTCGTTGCGGGATCAATCCAAACGGCAGAAACCTGAATCGGCTCTCTATCTTTTACGATTTGAAGGAAATCCATCCAGGAATCTTTTGAAAAATCCTTTTTCGGCTGATCAAGAATAAAAAGAGATTTATGGACCGCCGGTGTTGCGTAACGCACCCGGTGAAAAATTTTCCCCTTCAGATCCGGCAGTGCTATGATGGCAAAGTTCATTGCTTTGGAACGGATCTTCATTCCGGCAAGATCCTCTTTTTCCCGGCTTCTCAGGACAATCCGGTTGACTTCCCAGAAACGGAAGTCCCTCTGAGCAGTTCCCACAACCAGAATATCTTTATTCATTCCGGGAACACGCCACCCGAAACACTGCATCATCATGTCCATATTTGGATTTTTATACTTGTTCCGTTCATGACGTGTGATGATATGTTCATCCGGCATAACATCCGGAACAGTACTATCCCAGAGCTTTTTATTCAGAATGACAGGATTGTTATACCGGATATAGTTCTGCTGAAGGACTGTCAAACCTTCCATGTTATCGAGCAGATATTCACGTGCTTTGTCTGCTGCCTCTGCCCGGTAATCTATTACACAGCCGGTGAGAAGCAGAACAACTGCCGCAACTGCAATGATCCCTGTGATTGCTTTTATTTTCATTGATGTTATCCCTGTTCCTGGTTTCCGGTTTTGCCGGAGTTTCAAATTACCTATGACACTCGGGAATATATCATGCTTTTCCGTTTTTTTCAAGAAGATTTTCTGAAATCTCATTAAGAAAGTCCCCCTTATCTTGCAAAAGAGTAAAATTTAACATACCCATCCTGCAACCGGACAGGAGGCTGTTAATCTGGCAAATGCCGCAGATGCAGCTGTCTTCTGTGCCCATCCTTACTGGTGCGGTTTTACGTCAGCCGAAGTGATGACTCTTGAAAATATTCTCGTGATCGAAGTTTACAATACCTCGACCCGTTACATCGGAAAAGAGTTAAATATGTATTGCTGGGATGATTGTTTGAACGCCGGGAAAGAATATACTGCAATTGCGGTGGATGATATTCATAAACCCTGTGATTTTGCCTGCGGCTGGATAATGATTTGTCCGGAAAGCAATACTCCGGAAGATATTATCAAAGCACTGAAACAGGGATATTTTTATTCCTCACAGGGTCCTGAATTCTCCAGAATATCTGTTTATGAAGGTATTGTGGAAGCCGAATTTACGCCATGTGCAGCTGCTGTATTTGTTGGACGCAACAGTACCGGAAGGTGTCTAGCCATAGAACGTCCGGAGGGTCCCGGAACTTCCTGTGAGATCACAAGCATCAAAACAGAATTGAAAGATTGTCCCCGGGGACTTTTCCGGATCCAGCTCCGGGATGCTCAGGGGAATTACGCCTGGAGCAATCCCATACGGAACACTTATCTCTGATTGCTTTGTCAATATAAAAAAACTCCGCTTTTCTGCAATGGAAAAGCGGAGCAGAACTTGTTTATTATTTCAAAACAAAAGACATTTCTTTTTGCAATCCGGAAACAATATCCCGGACTTTTATCTTCCATTCTCCGCAAACATCATTCAGTGCCGGGATAAATTTATATTCCCCTTTTCCGTTGGGGAGATAGATATTTTTGGTATAATGATCAACCTCTTTATTTTCCGGTGAAATGATTGTAATTCTGACACTCTGCGGCTGATTTTTCATGCGTATGGAACACTTGAATTCTTCACCCCGTTTGATGATAGACGGCACAACGATTTCCGGTGCAGTGATCTTTTCCGGCATAGAGGCGATCAATGCTGCATAACCGCGTTCAATACCGATTTCAGCAACATTGCCGTAACCGAGATATTTCTGATTGAGAACATCATAAAGATGTCCGTTAAACAGCATCGGAATCTTTACGATATGACGGGATGAACTTTCATTGAGATTTTTGTCAAAAAGTACACCGGCATAAGCCGCATTCCGGTCAGAGAACCGCATTACTTTTGTCTTTGCAAAGGGAATATCATCATTATCCGTTACAACTTTGAATGCCGGGAAATTGAGATGACGTGTGAACAAGTTGCGGAAAAATTCTCTGATATCAGACTCCTGATTATATTTTCTGAGTTCAAAATATTCATAGAAGTCAAAATTCAGATAAAGGGTTTTGCCCTTTCCGTAACTGTTGATCCGGAAGACGTTCTCGCCGGAATCAGAGATCCCGGCTGCGGTATCGGGTGCAACGCCTTTACCGACAAAATTCACGGGGTATCTGAAATAGGTTATCCAGTCGCCCATTCCGGTATCAACCTGAATATTTTCCATTTTATGTTTGACCGTAAAGGGATATTTCTGTCTGATTCCGAAAAGATCATCCAGAACGCCGGTTTTACGGAAATTACAGTTTTGGTAACGGATCCCCGTCCGGTAATCTGCAATGACGATACCGCCTTTCTGAACAAATTTTTTGATTTCGTCGGCTTCTTTATCAGAAAGAGCTTCAACGAACGGAAGAACCAGCATCCGGTAGGAGTTCAATGCTCCACTTGCAATCTCTTTCCCGTCGATCACAGCAAAATCCAGGTTCAGATCTTTCAGCAGTGCGGCAAAGGATTTGAACGCCGGTGCATAGTGTCCGGCAGGAGCATGATTCCCCCACATATTTCTGAAATCCGGCTCTTTTCCGATCACTTTCTTACTCGGGATCCGGTTCCATTGGATCCTGTCTGCCCCCAGACAGTTTACATGATTGCCCAGATTTGCAGACAAGGTTGAAGCGTGGAAATTATCTGCGGAATAATAAATTGCGACAGAGGGTTTCTGCGGCACAGCATTTCTCAGAAGTGTTGCGGGACCACTTTTGATTTTACGGACTTCACGGGCTGCAGCTGCAAAAATCTTATTTTCCCTGAGATAATAATCCAGAGGGGAATTTTCATGTTCAATGATCGTTGCATGCCACCACCAGAGACTGTTCATTCCGGAGAACAGGGTTTCCCAGGGAACGGTACGTAAACCTGTTGGATAATCAATTCCATTCATCCAGAATCCGATAAGATTCTTTCCCGCCGCAAAAGAACGCATGGCGTAACCATTGAAAATCTTATTTGCAAGCATCTTGTCATTGAATGAACGGGCGTAAACGTTGTTCATGTCAAACGATTTTGTATAATTATACCAGTCATAACCATCATAGCTGGAAAATTGTTCGCTGCCTTCAAATCCGACAAATACCTCAGGATCTATTTTCTTGATAGCATCTTTCAATTCCCGCTGACGCTGAATAAAAAGAGTGGAAATAAAATTACGGTAATCTCTCCAACATGCCGGACGTTCGTAAGAGAACATCTGAGATTCGGAATCAAATTTGATCTCGTTCCAATTTTTGAAATTCCTGTTCCATGCGGAATTCAATTCCTGCAGAGAACTGTACACTTTCTGCAAATATTTCCGGAATTCGCGCCATGCCTGTTCCGTATTGCTGAAACGCCCCTCAATGACAAAAGGTGTCACATAATTTTCATCCCCGAGAGAATGGGCCAATGTTCCATACCGTTTTCCGAGCTGCGCAGCTTTCACTGCAGATTCCATATCTTTGCTGAGTCTCTTTTCATCAAGGAGTCTGCTGATCCGGCTCTGATGGAACGCTGCGGTGTACGGAATGGAAGATAAGTTTGCCTTTGCCGTCAGCCGGAGCAGATTCTCACTCGGACTCATATTTGAGAATGCATCAATTCCGGATTTTTTCAGCAATTTGAGATATTCTCTGTGACGTGAAGAATCGCCGATACTTCCGTTCCATGCAATGAAATAAAAATCCTGATTGCGGGGATTGAACGGGATCGTAAATTCAACAGTCGCCCGGTTGATCAGATTCCCTTTTTTATCGTAATAACAGATCTCTGCAATGTTGACCGGGGTAATGGAACCGGTCGGAAAATCCAGCTCGATGGTTTCCGGTGTTCCGGTGAATGTTTTCTGAATATTAACCCTGCCGTAAGTATCACGGACAAATGCTTTGACACTTCCTCCGGAACTGTTTTTTCTGTAAGAAATCGCGATTTTGATGGGACTCCCCTTCTTTGCATCCGGGGAGGAAAGAAGTTTTGCACCGGAAATTCCCTGATCATACTTCCTCTCAAAAACAGAACCGGTCTGTCGGATAATACAACCGTTTTCATCACAGCTGCGATTCAGAACGAAATATTTTCCTTCCGGCAGGTTATCCGTATGTTCAAAAACCTTTCCTGCGGAATCAAAGACTCTTGTCCGGACAGTTTTGACCGTTTTTTCCTGTGTCTGTATCACAGAACGGAGCAGTTCCGCCTGACGCGCCGTGGCATAATCAAACTCGCCCTGACTGCAGTTCGGGGCATAGAATCCGAATCTGAAATCAATGAATGAGGGCTGAACAAGAACTTTTCCTTTTCCGTACTGATAAATCTCAAAATTGAATCTGTCCTTTTTATCATATTTCTTGAAATCAAACTTCAGAGAAGTCTTCTTCCATTTCCGGCTCAGCAAATCTTTCAGATCTTTATCCGGAGCGATGAGGGAAAGCACCATACCATCTTCAACATTCTGCAGGATCTTATTCTGCACGCTCTTCGGATAGAGCTTCCACGCCGGACTCTGGGTCATAATCATGATCTCAGGCGACCGCCCCAGATGATGAAGAAGCTCTTTTTCAATATCAGCTTCTGTTCTGAACGCATCGAGCCAGTAGAAACTTCTCTGGAAAAAATTCTGTCCGCGGTTATCCAGCAGAGAACCGCCCATGGGACAACGTGTGATTTCAAAAAATCCACTCTTTTCCAGATCGTTGCAATCACGCAATCCTCCGTAAAAACCGATCGCCAAAACTTTGATTTTCGGTGAAGAACATTCCATTACGGTAGAACATCCGCAAAGAATCACAAAAATACTTGTAATGAGTAATGATAAAGCTTTTTTCATGTTCATTCCTTCTTATTCAGCGTTCAAGTTATAACCGTAAAATGCTGCAGGAGCAAGATTTTTGCGGAATACACCGCTGCCATTGTAAAGTTTGAAATGCAGATAACATTGACTCAGCGGTTTTTCTGAGCTGAATTCCACTGTAACCGTCTGATTTCTCTTTGAATGATCGCTGGTTTTCCAGACAGGATTTTTGCCGTCAGCGGAAATTCCGAATGTGACATACGCATTCCAGCTGCTCTTGTTCGCATGACAGGGAACCTGCAAGATTATATTTTTGACCGGAGTCCCATTAAAAACGATCTTTTGAGATGCCTCCCAGGTGGTGGAAGAACCTTTCTTACCGAAAATACTGATATTTCCCGGTCTGATCGACAGATTTTTCATATCTGATGTGGTATTGATCGTGGAGAGGAAAAGGTTCTGCTGCAGCCGTTCCTGATAGAAATATTTCCCCTGACTGTCAGCGGAAACGGTCAACTGTTTTTCTGCAGACGGAGTACCGGCAACTTCAAGTGACAATGTTTTCAAATCGGCATTATCAGATTTGATTGTCATATAAAATTTTCCGGTTTTTGCTGCGGGGAAAGAAAGTTTCCTGTTATTTTCAGCTTTTTTGAATTGGTATTTTTTGCCGTCAAAGGAAATGCCGACTTCTATATTTCCTGCAAAATTGAGCGTAACTCCGATCTCTTTCAATTTATCCGGGGAATCAAAACGATATCCGACCGTTGCAGCCCCCTTAAATTTCAAACCGTCATTGCTCAGTTTCAGGTTTCGTGTATTCTTGATCAGAACACGGTCAACAAACCCGGAATTGTCAAATTTACAGAAATATTTGAACACGCCGTCTGCAGGAATTATGAAGATATTTTCAGGATAGGAAAGAACCGGAGCTGCAAATTTTTTGGAGAAAAGTCCATCGAAAAATTTACGCATTTCAGGGAACGGAGCCTTATTGCTCCGGTAACAATTTACACTTCCATGCTTTTTACATACAGCGAAAAGAAAAACCGGAAGATCCAGATCCTGACAGATTGCGAATTTCTCTTCAGCATTTTTTTTGATCGCATTCCATCCGGCTTTGTAATAACCATCCAGTCCGGCTTCTGCTGCCCAGATTATGGGATAAACCGGGGTTCCCGTCAAAACAAATTTCTGTGTATGACGGTAAAAATCTTCCCCCTTTTTGCCGTAAGCATCATAAACCCAGCCATCTGCTTTCAGACGGGAATCCGGCGGAAGCGGTTCCGAAAGCCACTGAAATACAGGGACATTCCATTTTTTCTTTACCGTATCATAAATATGATTCAGAACAGGGACATCACGTCCTACATTCTCTTCGGAAGCGACAACTGCGTAAACAAGCTCAGGATATGTCTGAACACCCGGAGAACTCTCAAATAAAACTTTGAATTGTTCCTCAACATCTTCAATTGCGGGAAGACGTCTGCCTTTTACCTTTTTGTCAAATATGATTTCAAAAATCACATATTTCCGTTTTCCCTCATTGACCTCTTTTTTATGATTTTCCCAAAATATCCGCTTTTTTTCGGGGTCACGTAAAGATTTCAGATTGACTTTCAAAATTCCATTTTCATCCACCCAGGCATAATAACCATGAACTTTGTTATCCGGCATGACATTGCGAAGTGCAGAAATATCAACAGCTTTCAGAGAAAAAATCAAACAGAATGTTATGAACAATAAAATTTTTTTCATGGATTGTTCCTTTATTTCAAATATTCATTAAGTTTTGAAAAAGCTGTACGCAAATGACTACCGTGTAATACGATACTTGCGCTTGAAGAACGCTGATTGATCCAGTCACGGAAATCCTGCCTGACTTTTATGACTCCGCTTCCGCCGCTGTATGTCACATGCGGGACATGATAACCGTGAAACATGGCTGGTTTGTAAGTATCTGTTTCCAATCTGCAGGTAATCATTACTGTTGAACTCGGTTTTTGCACCTTTTCCAATTTATACGGAATCGTCTCTCCGGGAACACCGCTCCACACATTTCCGGAGGAATATTTTATACCACATCCTTCAAATGCGTGCATGTGATAGTGCGAGGCAAATGTTATTGAATTATCATCATCTTTCGGACACATCAATACCGATGCCGGTCTTGTCTTTTGCAATGATCCCAAATACCCCAATGATGCGATCCGGAACAATCCATAAGGTCTTGTGTGACTTGCTGTATGATAAATCCCCGGATTATCCTTACTGTATACGGCGATGTTGCCGTCACTGTCCATTGAATACATGGCAACACCGGTATAATTCTGTTTCAATCTGCCGATACAGTTTGAAATAAAACCTTTGTCACGTGCATTGTTCAATGCCGGCAGCAGCATTCCTGCAAGTATTGCTATTATCGCAATCACTACCAAAAGTTCAATTAAGGTAAAGCTACGTCTCATAACATACATTATGTTATGTCATGTGGTCTGATTATGAGCAAGTTACAACAAAAACAAAATAAAAAAAACGCCAGAAAAACAGGAATTCAACTGAAAGGAGATAACATAATGTATGTTATGCGATGTTGTAAAGAATTTTCTTCCAGAATATTATAGCACAATAATGGAAAATTGTCAATAGATTATGAGTTGAAAAATCAAAAGAATCTTACAGATATCCCATAAATTTTCCGGCTCCGGGGGCGTATTGTGTATGCGGTTCGGTGCTTTTTCGGACCTGTCCGACCTGTCTGACTTGTCCGACTGCCTGTCAAAACAAACCGCCTCCACCACAAATTACGGAGCAGTTGCAGTTTGACTTCGGATGACAATTCTGCTCAAAAATGAAAATCTGACAAAATCACTTTTTGAAAATCAGAAAATCTTCTGTTCAAAAGACGGAGAAATACCTACTTTTTGAAAAATTATGGGATATCTGTGAAGATTTAATGTTTTTTTAACCGCAATTATTAATTTTTTGATCATTTTTTTATTTGTTCGAGGCAAATCAATTCTCTACTCCTTCGTTGTCAACAGTTGTGCAGGATTCCAGGGAAATGGGACGTTATGCAGGAGAGCTGCTTTACAGGATTTGTACCGGAATGATTTCCCGGGAAGCCGCAGTTGAGGAAGCAAGAAATCACCAGATCCCTGTTCAGATCAAAGAATGGGAATCCACCGGATCTCCTGTTTTGTCCCGGTGATCCCTGAAAACTGCCATAACTGCTCTTTTTTATCATTCCGTTCGCTTGAATAATAGAAAAATTGTGCTATGTTAACCTCATAATTTTTTCTACGTAAGGGAACGGAATAAAAAATGGCTGTTGTTTATGCGTTGTGCTGTCTGCTCTGCAGTGCCGGAAACGATTTTATATTCAAATTATTTGCACGGAAACCGCGGACCCGCGGGATTTTCTGTTCGTTGATCGGGATATTCTGGGGTCTTTTGACGGTGCTTTGTTTTGATATAGACTGGAGTTCCTGGGAAGCAATTCTGATCTGGGGGAGCGTGATCGGATTTTTCTCAATTGCAGCAAATCTTCTTTTGATTGAGGCTATGGGATTGCAGAGCGCAGGTGTCTGCTCCACAATTTACCGTTTGAATCTTGTTCCGGTTGTGTTTGGCGCATGGCTTCTGCTCGGAGAAAAAATCGCTCCTTTGCAATGGCTCGGAATCGTATTGGCGATCGGTGCAGTTCTTTGCTTTCTGACCTTGTCCGGAACTTCCGGTGAAACAGACCGGAAAAAAGCAAGACTCGGAGTCTTTATGGTCATTCTGGCAGCATTACTGCGTGCCGGAATGGGGCTTTCCTATAAATATGCCTACGCCGCAAATGCAGATGAATTCGGTATCACTGTCTTTATTGCGCTCTTCTGGATCATCGGCGGAATTCTTTATGCACTTTTCCGGGAACAGAAACAGGTTAAAATTGATAAATCTCTGTTTTTTTACGGAACGCTTTCCGGGTTGCTTGTGGCAGGAATCACGATTTTTATGGCTCTCGCGCTCAAGGCGGGGAAGGCTTCTGTCACACTTCCCATTGCGCAAATGAGTTTCCCCTTGACTTTTCTGCTGAGTATTCTCTTCCTGAAAGAGTCTGTCACCCGCTGGAAGATTATCGGTGTGATTCTGAGTATTGCCGCAGTGCTGCTGCTCTGTATGGCAAAATAATTACAGGCGAAAAGCCGGAAAGGATGGTGTTCAGTGCTGCTGCGTGAATTGGGACTGCTGGCTTTATTTTCCTTGCCGATATGCTTTCTATGCAATGTGCTTTCATTGTTTTTCAAGCCCCGGAAATGGCAGGAAGGGTTGTTGTTCCTGCAGTTTGTCCTGTTTGCAGCCGTATTTTTTATTCCTCAAGACTTCTTCCGGCGTCATTGGGAGTTATTGGTTTTCGGTTATCCGGTTTTATTCGTGCTTCTGCAAGTCTTTTTGGCTGTGATGTTTTTTCTTTTTTACAAAAGGTCAAAACAGGAAAAGTTCCTTTATCTGGCACTTTCTGCCATAATTTCCGGTCTGTCTCTGGCATATATATGTTTTGGAGTCGGGTTTGCAATGATGTTGTGATCCAGCCTTTTTTCTCTTCAATATAGTTTAAAGAATCAGCTTATTCTCCGGGATAAAATCGTTATTTTTAAAGAAATAATGGAGATTTTTTTATAATATCTTCATTTTTTTTCAAAGAATGACCTTGCTATATTGATAAAATGGGTGTAGATTACCGGATAGGTGGATTGAATACACAAAAAAAAGATTAACAAATAAAAATCAAAACAGGAAGGAAAGAAAATGAACACACTTCTTACAATCGCAGAAGCCGGACAGAAGGCCGCTGCAGCACAACAGCCACAATCCTTTGCACAGGGAATCAGCGGAATGCTCCCTTTCATCATCGTGATTGCCGCTATGTTTTTCCTGATGTGGCGCGGACAGTCCAAAGAACGGAAACGCCGGGAAGAAATGCTGAATTCCATCATGGCAGGAACCAAAGTCCTGACCCTCGGCGGAATTTATGGTATCGTTGATTCCGTGAACGGTGATGTCTACAAAATCAAAATTGCTGACAATGTGAAGATCGAAATCAACCGGGCCGGAATCGCTTCCGTAGTCAAAGAAGAAACCGCAGCAGCACCCGCTGAGGAGAAAAAATGAATAAGAAACCCGTACTCCTGCGAAGCCTCTTCGCGCTCCTCGTTCTCGGGGTGTTTATCTTTTCCATGTTCCCCCTGGGACAGAGAGATTTCAACAAAACTCTTTCCGGCATGATGGATGATCCCGAAAATGCTGAATATCAGGAAGTCCTCAAAGTCGCCGGTGAGATCAAAGCCGCTGAAAATAAAGCCGGACGTCAGATTTTTGATTCTGCAGCCATTGAAGAAGCTGCTCAGAAAATCGAAAATCAGAAAGCTGCAAAAGATGGGAAATACGATGAAGGCGGAAAATCTCTGCTGAAATTCGTGAAACCTGTCATCAAAAAGAGCCAGAAATTCACAAATAACAAAGATGTGATCGCTCACGCAAGACGTCTTTCTGCAAGTTCCATCCGTCTGGGGATCGACCTCAACGGCGGTGCAGAATTCATGCTGAAGCTGGAACCTGTTGCTACTGCTGAACGTTCCGAAAAAGACATTCGCGATAACTTTGCCCGTTACCGTGACATCGCAATCGAAAACCTCCGTGAACGTATCGAAGGTTTGAATATTTACGAAAGTGAAATCTCTCCTGCAGGCGATGAATATATTTCTTTGCGTATTCCGACTGTTTCCAAAGAAGAAAAAGTCAAACTGCAGAATCTGATTGAAATGTCCGCCCGTCTGAGCTTCAATCTTGTTCATGAAAACAATGCTTCCGAAGTTCAGAAGTACATGGAAATGGGCAAAGATCAGTATCAGGTTCCCTCCGGCTACATGGTCATGGTATCTGTAGAAGGTTCCGGCGCACGCGAAAGCCAGATCTGCATTGTCAAACGCGACCAGGAAATGGATGGTAAAAATATTACCAACGCATTTGTCAATATGACTCAGTTCGGACAGCGTGAAATCATCCTGAACTTCAACTCTCAGGGTGCTGTCGATTTCGCCAATGTTACCAAAAAGAACGTTGGACGCCAGCTTGCAATCATTCTTGACGGAAAACTTTATTCTGCTCCGACAATCAACCAGGCGATCACCGGCGGTAACGCTCAGATCACCGGTAACTTCGCACGTGAAGATGCTGAAAACATCGCCAATGCTCTTGTCAGCGGAAGCGTTCCCTTCAAGATGAAAATCGAATCCCAGTACGATATCGAACCGACCATCGGTCTTGAAACAGTCCGCGATGGTATGTGGAGCGGTATCGCCGGTATGATCCTCGTCATGATCTTTATGATGCTTTACTACCGGAAATCCGGTCTTGTTGCAAATATCTCTCTGCTTTGCAACGCCGCAATGATGATGGGTGCTATTGCTGCATTCAACGTCACTCTGACACTCCCCGGTATTGCGGGTATTATCCTGACCATCGGTATGGCTGTTGACGCAAACGTTCTGTTCTATGAACGTATCCGCGAAGAAATGGATAAAGGAAAGAGCGTTGTCAATGCAATCAATGTCGGTTTCTCCAAAGCATTTGTTGCTGTATTTGACTCCAACATTACAACTCTGTTTGTTGCCGCAATTCTGCTGTGGCTCGGTACCGGTGCGATCAAGGGATTTGCAATGTCTCTGACGGTCGGTATTTTCACAACTCTGTTCACTGCCGTATTCCTGACCCACCTGCTTTTCGATTTGATGGCACGTTGGAATCCGGATATGAAGCTGTCCATGTTCTCTTTCGTGAAGAAACAGCTGAATCTCGACTTCCTCGGACCCCGTAAGATCGCGTTTGTAATTTCCGGAATTCTGATTGTTGCGATCATCGTAACAACCTGCATCAGAGGAAAAGATATTCTCGGTATTGACTTCACCGGAGGTACCCAGATCGTTTATGATTATGCCAAGGTGATCCCGGCAGAACAGATTGACACAGCACTTGCCAAAGCCGGATACGATGCAAAAGTTCTTTACAAAGCATCCGGTTCTGTCGCAGATTCCAAGAAGAAACTGGAAGTTCTTTGCCGTCCTGCAGGAAAATCAATGGAAAAAGTAGATGCTCAGAATATTACTGCCGCAATGAATAAAGCGTTCCCCGATGCCAAGTTTGTTGCAGAATCCAATTCTGAATTGGGAGCTTTGATCGGATGGACCTTTGCGAAGTCCGCAATGCTTTCTCTCGGGTTGGCAATTCTCGGTATGATCTTCTACCTGACTCTGCGTTTCCAGTTCTCTTACTCTATTGCTGCAAACGTGGCTGTTATTCACGACGTTATCATCGGATGCGGTCTTTACGTCATGTTCGGCGGACAGATCACCATGAACGTTGTTGCTGCAGGTTTGACACTGATCGGTTACTCAGTGAACGATACCATCGTCAACTTTGACCGTATCCGTGAAAACCTGAGAACTGAAAAAGGCATGAACTACTCTCAGGTCATCAACCTCAGTTTGAATCAGACTCTTGCCCGTACGATTCTGACCACTCTGACCACCATGCTTGTGGTTCTGATGCAGTTGATCTTCGGCGGTGCAACGATCCGTGACTTTGTTGTCGTGATGCTGATCGGTATGGTTTCCGGTGTTTACTCCACCCTCTATATCGCAACCCCGATCATTGACGCATGGCACAAGAAAGATAAAAATATTCATGATGCCGAGATTGCACCGAAAGCGGTTGTGACCGGCGAAGGAGCATAAATAATGAAAACAGCTTATATTTTTTCCGGACAGGGAGCACAGACCGTCGGCATGGGAAAAGATCTTTATGAAAATTCCCCTGCCGCAAAAGCGGTTTTTGACAAGGCAGATGAAATCCTCGGCTGGAGCGTTTCCGATGTCTGTTTCAACGGACCTGCTGAAAAATTGACCGAAACCAAGTATTGCCAGGTGGCAATTTACACCACCAGCATGGCATGTCTGGCATATTACCGTGAAAAGAACGGCGGAGATCCCGATGAAGTGGTCGGCTGTGCCGGATTGAGTCTCGGGGAATATTCCGCATTGGCAGCTGCCGGATTCTTCAGTTTTGAAGACGGTTTGAAGCTTCTGGAACAGCGTGCTCTGTTTATGGATGAAGCCTGCCGCGCCACTACCGGCGGGATGGCAAGTATCCTTGCCGGAGATCCTGCTGTGATTGCAGAAGTCTGCGCAGAATGCGGTATTGATGTCGCCAACCTGAACTGCCCCGGTCAGATCGTGATCAGCGGTGAAAAGGAAGGCGTTGCCAAAGCTTGTGCCATGCTCAAGGAAAAAGGTGTGAAACGTGCATTGCCGCTGAATGTGGCAGGTGCATTCCATTCCCGTCTGATGGCTTCCGCCGGGGAAAAACTCCGCGGACCTCTGGCTGAAACCCCGGTTGCAGTTCCTGCAATTCCTGTTGCTCAGAACTTCACCGGAAAATTTGAAAATGATCCCGCTGTGATCAAGGAAAATCTTGCCGGACAGGTCGCTGGAAGCGTCCGCTGGGAAGAATGTGTCCGTGCAATGATCGCCGCTGGCGCAGAACAGTTCGTTGAGTTCGGTCCCGGCAATGTGCTGACCGGACTTGTCAAGAGAACAGATGCAACAAAACAACTCGTTAACATCAACGGAATTTAAGGAGAGAGAAAAATGGGTAAACTTGAAGGCAGAGTAGCCATTGTTACCGGAAGTGCTCGCGGTATTGGAAAAGCAATCTGCGAAAAATTGGCAGCTGAAGGCGCAAAAGTCGTCGTTGTTGATATCAGCCAGGATGCAGTCGATGCAACCGCTGCTGAATTTACAGCAAAAGGAATTGATGCGTTCGGCGTTGCCGCTAACGTTGCTAAAATGGAAGATTGCGAAGCAGCTGTTAAGGCTGTTATGGAAAAATACGGCAGAATCGACTTCCTCGTCAACAATGCCGGTATCACTCGCGATACCCTCATGCTCCGTATGGGCGATGCTGAATGGGATTCCGTTATGGCTGTCAACCTGAAAGGTGTGTTCAACTTCACCAAGGCTTGCATCAGACCTATGATGAAGGCTAAATTCGGTAAGATCGTTAATATGGCATCTGTTGTCGGCCGCATGGGTAATGTCGGACAGGCAAACTACTCCGCATCCAAAGCCGGTGTGATTGCTCTGACCAAGACCACTGCAAAAGAATTTGCAACCCGCGGTATCACCTGTAACGCAGTTGCTCCCGGATATATCATCACCGATATGACCGAAAAGCTTCCTGAAGAAGCACGTAATGCATTCCTGCAGTTCATCCCCATGAAGCGCGGCGGACAGCCCTCCGATGTGGCTAATGTCGTTTACTTCTTCTGCTCCCCCGAGTCCGATTATGTGACCGGTCAGGTGCTGAACTGCTGCGGCGGATTCCTGATGTAATCTGCGTTTCAGTTCTGAATGAACTTTATAACTGCTGCTGCCGATTATTGGCATGCAGCAGTTTTTTTTGCTTTTGGGGGAACCACGGAAGTCACGGAAAAAACACAGAAATTTTGCATTTCTATTTTTGGTGCATAAAAAATAGAAATGCTGTGGAGTATGATTGAAAAATAACGGAACTTTTGGTTACACCGGCATGTTTAAAAATGAAACAGGAGGTGTGAAGATGAAGTTGATGGTTATTTTTTCAGTGGTTGCTGCTTTGGTTATGACGGGATGTTCCATGAAGAACCGAACGGACAATATTCCGGCTGTAACGGGTTTTGATTTGCCGCGTTATATGGGGAAATGGTATGAGATAGCCCGGTATCCTCATTGGTTTGAGAAGGGCTTGAGTCATGTTTCTGCAACGTATTCTCTGCTGCCCGATGGGAAAGTGCAAGTCGTGAATAAAGGAATTCTTCCTGATGGAAAGCTGCGGTTGATAAAAGGTGTTGCCGTTGCCTGTCCGCCTGCCGGGAGCGGAGAATTGAAAGTATCATTTTTCCGTCCGTTTTACGGTGCGTACCGGATTGTTTATCTTTCGCCGGAATATGATTTTGCGATTGTGACCTCATCGACAAAAGATTATTTGTGGTTGTTATCCCGGAAGAAAGAGATCAATGCGGAACAGAAAGATTTTTTCCTGAACTGGATTCGGGAACATGGCTTTTCCTCTGTTCCGTTGATCTGGGTTGAGCAATCCGGGGAGTCTGCAAAGCAGTAAGGTTCAAAGATGAAATTTTTTCTGATTCCGCTGTTTCCAATGAAAGAGGGCTGCGGAAGAGGAAAAACCAAGTTCATAGGCCATTTCTTTCAGAGAAAAATTCTGTTTTGCGGTGATTTTGAAATAGCGGTCGACACGTTTCCGTAATAAATATTCCCGGAAGACCATTCCGGTGTATTCTGTGAATCTGCGCTGGAAATGCACTTTACTGTATCCAGCCAGAAGTGCTAAAGAGTCCAGGGTGCAGTTCAAGCTGGGCATTTTATCAATATAGTCAAGGATTTTTTCCATGATTTCGTGCTGTGCATTACGAAACGGGAATTTTTTTTCTTTTTCAGCAGACCTCAGAAAATGATTGATCAGAACTGTTATGATATGTCCGATTTCATCCGTTGCCTCTTCGTTTTCCGAAATATTCAGTTCATTCCATATATGATATATAAAATCATTAAAGGAACCCATGGAAACGATTTCAGAACTGGCAATTTTATTTTCCTGCCAAAGATGGATTCTCAGCATATCGGTCCAGAAAGAGCCCCACCAAAAGACAGCGTTCGGGTCCGGATAATGACCTTCTGTATGCTGTTCCATGGAATCCAGCAGGACGATATCACCTGCATTCAATTGAAAACATTTATTTTTCAGTTTGAATGTACAATTTCCGGAAATGACTGCCATAATTTCCCGGAAATCATGTTTATGATGTTTATTTCTCAGCCATTCCATGGTGATCGGTTCAATATTTTTTATATGATCCGGAGAGGTTTCCGCAGTAACGATGCGTCCGGAAAAATGAAATTTCAACATATTTTCCACCTTTCTTTTCGGTATGATATGTTCAATCATGAAAATGATATATATAATCAATACTTTTCATATATTTTACATTGTTTTTTGAAAAAATCAAGTTATTTTTTAAGAAAGAACCCTATAAAAACAACTATGAGGAGAGAAAAAATGTCTGAACTTGCAATCAATGGCGGAACACCGCTTTTCCAGAACAATGAATTCAAAGTGATGCCGTGGCCGCCTGTCAGTGAATCGACAGCAGATAAACTCCGGGAAATATATATGTCCCGTCAATGGAGTTTCAACAGTCCGACGGAACAGGAATTTGAAAAGGAATTTGCAGCATTTCACGATGCGGAATTCGGGATTCTGATGAGTAACGGAACCGTGACTTTGGAATGTGCACTGGAAGCTCTTGGAGTTGGTCCCGGCGATGAAGTGATTGTTCCTGATCTTACCTGGATTGCAACCGCTATGAGTGTCCGTTATGTTGGAGCGACATGTGTGTTTGCGGATATTGAAAAAGACACATGCTGTTTGAGTCCGGAAGCGTTTGAAAGAGCGATCACACCGAAAACAAAGGCAGTGATACCTGTTCACCTTTATAGCAGTATGGCTGATTTGGAAAAGATCATTGCAATTGCGGATAAGCATGGGATTGCAGTGATTGAAGACTGTGCCCACATGCACGGCGGGAAATGGAACGGCAAAGGCTGCGGTTCCTGGGGTGCGATCGGCAGTTTCAGTTTCCAGCAGAGCAAAGCCATGTCAGCCGGAGAAGCCGGAATCTGTATTACCAACGATCAGAAACTTGCGGAACGGCTTTACCGTGCAAAGCACATTGGATATTCCCGTTATGACAAACAGGGGCAGGCAGGCACACCGCCGCCGCAGGATTTGCTTTGTCACAACTATCGGGGGCTTGCATTGCAGGCGCAGATTTTGCGTGATCAACTGGCAGATTTCCCGGCATTGAATCAGAAACACAATGATTTCAATGCTCTTCTGGAAAAAGAACTTGCACAGATTCCCGGTGTCCGTCTGCAAAGCAAAGGTCGTTTGGCGACACGTCAGGGGTATTATGCACAAGGTGTGATTTTTGATGGTGACGGATTTGAGAAAATCAACAGTGAAAAGATCCGTGCGGCACTTTCTGCTGAAGGGGTGAACGTGATCAATACAACGTATGGTTCTGTCCGCAATCACCTTCTTTTCAACATGAAACCGGAAGATTACCGTCTTGCTCCGGGCGGCTGTCCCAATGCAGAAGAGATTGTGCAGCGGATGATGGTGATTCTGCATTATGGTATGGCAGATCAGGAAAATGCTGTCAGCTTTGCCGCAGCGGTCAGAAAACTTGCAGAAAACAAGTCTGAGTTGATGTAAGGAGGGTCTCAGGATGAGAGCCGGTTTTGGAAAAACAGATATTACCCCGCGTGTAGGGGTTGAACTTTACGGTTTCGGACCATTTTTGAACCGGAAATCCATAGGTGTCCGTGATATTCTGGAAGCCCGCAGTGCTGTATTTGAGTGCGATGGTCATACCGTGGTCATTATTTCTCTGGATCTCTGTGCGATACATCTCCGCAGTCTGATCAGTAAGATCCGTACAATAATCCGGGAAAGGCATCCGGAATTGAACGACTGTGATATCATGATCAATACCAGTCATACCCATTCCGGTCCGGCGATCCATTCACGGAATTCCGGATGGGGAGTCACTGATCCTCCGTGGCTTGCGATTCTGCCGGGAAGAATTGCGGCATCCGTGGATGAGGCGTTCGGGAAAATGGAACCTGTCAAAGTATTTCAGGCGATGGTTCCCTGCCGTCACATGGGATTGAACCGGGTATATGACAAAGATGCACCGCCGCTGCAGGATGTGCTCCGTGAGGATTGGGAACCTGCAAAACCGGAGCTGACAGATACGGAATGCCGTGTGATCCGATTTGATTCCGCAGATGGAAAAATGATAGGATTTATGGCAAACTTCGGATGTCATCCGGTCGTCTGCTGTGCCTCGAACCGTTATATCCACGGCGATTGGCCCGGCGTTGCCATGCACAATCTGATGCGGGAATTCCCCGGTTCTGTGGGGATGTTCCTTCAGGGGGCGGAAGGTGATGTCAATTCCGGGTGTGTGCATAAGGGTGAACAGGAGTCTCTGCTTGCACTGGATGTATTTGCCGCGCGTTTTGCCAATGCTGTCCGGAAGGGATTTCAGACAGCGGAAGAAGTGGAAATTCCTTTTATCCGGAGCATTTCCAAAGAATTTTTCTTTCAGGGGAAACCGGTATTTTCTCTGGAAAAACTGGAAGAAATTCAGCGGGAACAGGAAGCTATTCTGTTTTCCGAAAATGCGACGGATGACAATGGAGAATGCCGGATGGCAGCAGTTTATCTGCAGGGAATCGAGATCGTAAAAGGGATCCTTGCGCGTGGTGAGACCGGATTGCGCGAAGAACTTCATATTATCCGCATGGGTGATTTGCAGTTCATGGGTGCGCCGTTTGAAATCATGCAGGCGATCAAGAATGATATTGTTGCAGCTTCCCGGGTGAAATATCCCATGGTGATGAGTTTAACCAACGGCAGCCGCGGATATGCTCCGGATAATGAATCTCTTCAGGGCGTTAACCGGATCATTGGCAACGGCAGAGAGGGTAATTATGAATCTATCAAGGTCCCCTTGATAGCCGGACAGCTTCCGTTCGCCGATATTCACAATGAACTGGTTCGCTATATGGCAGAATTGGAACATGAACTGGATGGAGAATAAGTACAATGATCAAGGTGACAATATGGAACGAATACCGTCAGGACCGGGATATTGATTTTATCCGGGCTGTTTATCCGGAAGGGATTCATGCTGCTTTGAAACAGGGGCTTTCTGCCCCGGATCTGGAAATCCGGACTGCTGTACTGGATGATCCGTGTCAGGGCTTGAGTGATGAGATTCTGGATTCTACAGATGTTCTTGTCTGGTGGGCACATGCGGCGCATCAGGAAGTGACGGATGAGAATGTAAAAAGAGTTCTGGCAAAAGTTAATTCCGGGATGGGGTTGATCGTACTTCATTCGGGGCATTATTCCAAAATTTTTCAGGCAGTTTGCGGGACAAGCTGTTCTTTGAAATGGCGGGAGTCCGGAGAAAAGGAACGGTTATGGTGTATTCAGCCGTTTCATCCCATTGCCCGTGATGTTCCGGAGACTTTTGTGGTTCCGCAAACGGAAATGTATGGTGAACGGTTTGATATTCCAGACGATGCAAGAACGATTTTTATGTCCTGGTATGAAGGTGGAGAAGTTTTCCGCAGCGGCGTGACATTAGAGCGCGGTTACGGGAAGATTTTCTATTTTTCACCCGGACATGAAAGTTTTCCGATCTACTATCAACCGGAAATCCTGAAAGTGATTGGTAATGCGATCCGCTGGGCTGCACCTCTTTGCCGCGGAATCATCTCTGCGCCATGTGTAAAAAATCAGGAGCCGCTTTATTCTCTGGAGAAAAATAAAGAATAAATAAGATTTTCAGAGAGCTGTTATCAAACGGGATTAACGTTTAACAAAAATCAAATAAGAGGAAAATAACAATGCTCCAAATAAAACAAAAAGACTGCTCTTATGTACCGCCGAAAGCTTCATCCCGTCGGTGCAGAAATTTTACCCTGATAGAATTGCTTGTTGTAATTGCGATCATCGCAATTCTTGCGGCAATGCTGCTGCCAGCGTTGAATACTGCCAGAAATTATGCCAGACAGTCATCATGTCTCAACAACATGAAACAAAATCTTCTTGCCTGGCAAATGTATGCAAATGCCAACGACGGAGCAGTTCTTCCGAACAAAATGAAATACTCTGAGTCTGTTCCTTACAACTGGGCGGATATGATTTTCCTGAAAGATGCTTTCGGAAAGCAGAGTATCACCAAAAACGGAGAATATTCCCGGATCAAAACACTGATTTGTCCGGCTGCAGAGAAACACAAGACTGCCTACAACTGGATCCAAATCGAACTCGATTACATGTATCGTGACTGGTTTTCCGGAGCCGCCGTTCCTTACGGAAGTAAGATTTCCCTTATGACAAAGATCAATCAGGCAGGGGCTTATGCTTCAAAATCTCTTGTCTGGATCGATACCTGGCGAAGTACGGGGACTGTTACAAGTCTTTACTTTCAGGGCGCAAAACGTTCTGACAGCAGAACAGATCTTGAAGTGAATATTGCAGAATACCGTGCACATCCCGGCGGTGCTTCTCAAAGTTTTGTTGACGGTCATGCAGAAATACAGAATTACTTTTGGGTGACTGTAAAGGGCGCACCGTCATGGGGATACAAGTGGGTGAACGTTTGGAATCAGGATATCGGCGGCGGTGCGGCTAAAGATTTCCGCTGCAAGTGAAATGAATGAAAGGTTTTTCTATGAGATATTGTATTTTGATATTGCTGAGCTGTTTCGCCGTAACGTTATCCGCATTGGATATTACGCCGGATTACACAATCGTTGCCGGGAAAAATTTATCGGTGACAGAGACAAAGGCAAATGCAATTCTTTCCCGTTATCTTGCTGAAATTTTCGGAAAGCAGATTCAACAGACAACGGAAAGCAAGTTCAGCGGAACTGGAAAAGCGATCTATCTTGGAGATTCCGCTTATGCCCGGAAAAACGGGATCCGGCAGGAAACTCTGAAAGATGAAGAATGGCTGATCAAAGCTATGCCGGACGGCAATCTGATCATCACAGGCGGAAAACTCCGTGGAACTCTTTACGGCGTGTACGAATTCCTGGAACTTGCCGGATGCAGATATTTTTCCGTTGGTGAAAAGTATATCCCGAAAATGAATGCGGTTAAAGTGGATGACAAACTGGAACGGAAAAGTGTTCCGTTTATGGAATCCCGTTATACATTCCTTGGATTCACAGGAATGGTCCCCCGGGAACTGTTCTCCTGGAACAAACAGAATCGTGATGCTGCTCCGGATAATGTAAACGGTGATTTCTTCAATGTCCGCCAGTGGGGACACTGTCATACATTTTATATTCTCGGAAAGGGATTCCCGAAAGAGTGTTTTTCAATGGATCGTCATGGAAAACGGTCTGTTGCAAAGGATGGTACCGGTCCCGGACAGTTTTGTTTTACAAGTCCCTTGACCCGGAAAATGATGAAAGAAAAACTGGGCAGGATGATTGCAGAAGATCAAGCCAAAGCAAAAGCCGGAGGATTCAGCCCGAAACGTCTCTATGTGATTTCTCAGAACGACACAACTGAACGGTGTGTTTGCAAAAATTGTCTTGCTCTGGAGAAAAAATACGGTGCTTACAGCGGAGTCCTGCTGGATTTTATCAATGATATCGCTTCTGCTTTTCCCGATACCGCTTTTCAGACGGATGCTTATCAGTGGGGTGAAAAGGCTCCTGTAAAAGGAATCCGGGCAGCAAAAAATGTTTATGTCCAGCTGGCTTATCTGGGATATGAGTGGTCCGGAAATAATGACACCATGAAACCCCTGACGGATCCTGTCAACAAAGAAACCCTGCAGAAAATCAGAAAGTGGAACGGTTTTACAGATAATTATTCTGTTTGGGATTATCTGGTTGTCGGAAAGAACGGTCATCCGGCTCCTTATACTGTGATTCCTGCAATGATCGAAAACTTCAAGATTTACGGAAAAATGGGAGTGAAGCGGTATTTCAGTGAGCTTGAAGTCGCATCCGGAAAAAAAGCCGTTCATGCTATGAGTTTTCATGATCTGACTCTTTATCTGAACATGAAGCTGATGGAAAATCCGTTCTGCAATACAGATGCTTTGATCTTAGATTATTTCAAAAAATATTATGGTCCGGCAGAAAAACCGATGCGGGATTTGTTCGACTTGCTCGTGAAACGTCAGACTGCTGCCCGTCAGGCACTCGGCAAACAGCCGCCGCGCCAATGGAAACATGCGGATCCCGATTTCCTGAAAACAGCAGATTCTCTTCTGAATCAGGCAGAAAAAGCTGCCGGAAATAATGAAACATTCCTGCGGAGAATCGGTTTTGAACGTCTGCCGATTGACACCATGCTCCTGCTGCACCGTCCGAAAGGAAATGATCCTGAAAATATGAGATTGGTGGAACGTCTGAAAAAGAATTACCGGAAAGCGGTGAAACGTTTGATCGAACCTTCATTGCAAAATGCAACGATTGCGGCGATTGACCGGAAACTGGATGTTATACTCAATCCTCTTCCGCTGCCGAAGCAGTTCCCCGCTGATAAAACGGAACAGAGAACGGTTGGGTTCGGTGGTTTCAGCGGAATGGTGATCAATGATCCGGATGCGTTTGAAGGGAAAGCAATTCATTCCACCAGAATAACAGAAGAAAGTCACCGGACCCGTCAGCCGCAGCTGGGAATCTTTGATCTTTCCATCCGTCGTGACGCTGTAAAACGTCTGATCAAACCTGAAGAAATTCCTGCAGACGGAAAATATCATATTTATTATCTGGGCAGACTCAAACCCGGAAATTATATGCAGCTTACCGGATGGGCTCATTATTCCTGGCACATGCGTTTCCCTCTGGAAATGCCGGAGGCGCAGAGCGAATATGATGTTTATGCTTCCTTGAAATTCATCGGACCGGCGTATGTGAAAGGTGCAAGCGGTCAGAGTGATTTCAGAATCGACAGAATCTTTTTTGTGAGAGCTGATTCTGTTCTTCCCAAAGGCGTTGATCCGGAAAAAAGTACAGTTTGTCAGGTGGTCAGCAACATCTGGTTCCGTGGAAAGCGGGTCAATGATCCTGAAGCAATCGGTTCCAAAGCAATCTGTCTTGAAGGAAAACCGGAACGCCATAAACAGAACATGTCTCTTGGTGTTTTTGACATGGCACGGAAACGGGATTTGATCAAATTCACGTTCAAACCCGGTTCGGTTCCACAGGATGAAAATTATCATCTGCATAAGATCGGAACCTTGAAAAAAGGTCACAGCGGGAAACTTGCCGGATGGATTCATCCATCCTGGGGGCTTCAGTTCCCCGCTCAGAAGTTGAATCCGGCAAAAGAGTATGATGTTTATGTCTCTCTGAAATTGACCGGTCCGGCTTATGTCAAAGGTTCAGCAAAGCCTTCAGCTGTATTCTGCGATATGGCTGTCTTTGTTGAAAAATAAAGCTCTGTTCCCAATAAAGGTTGTTACTTGAGGAGGGGAAAAAGCCCTTTTGAGATGGTTTGCTTAAAGTCAAGCCGATTTTGAAATATTTTGATAATTTTTATCAAATTCTTTATCGGCTGTGACCATTCCCCGGAGAATCAATAACATCTTTCTCATCACAGCACAACGAGCCTGCATTCTGGTATTACCTTTAGCAAGCACTCTATTATACAAATCCTGTAATACCGGAATGCGGGGCATTGCTGTTTTGGAACACATATAAAGAAATCTTCTGACAAGCGGAGACCCTTTCTTACTTAATTTAGTTTGATTTACACTTGTTCCGGATAGCTTTCTTACAGGATTCAACCCACTCATAGCTGTTATCTTTTGGCGGGTGGGATAATCTTTAAGTGATCCTAACTCCCCAAGTAACATTACTGCTGTTCCCTGACCTATCCCTGGCATAGATGTCATTATATCCACTTCATGCTTGATTTCCGGAACGCTTAAAACAATCTTATCAATTTCCCGATCCAGTCCGGCAATTTCCTTGTCTATTGATTTAGCAACATTTGTGCACATTCTTTTTGCCAGAGAATCAATGATATTGTCGTGATAATTCCCCAACGCTGTCCTCTGATCTTTCAAAAAAGATCTGGCTCGGGCATAAGAACGCAATTTTTCCATTTCTGCCGACAGTTTTCTTTTAGCAACAGGTGTGCGTTCGCGGCCGTATCTGGCAATGACCTGTGCATCTATTTTATCGGTTTTATTTTTGATATTCAAAGAGATAGAAAATGCCTTTATTGGTTCAGGATTAGCAATAACAACCTTGGCGTAGGGAAATAAGGCAAGAATCATTTTTTCCAACTGAATCGAATAAACCCCCGTGGATTCCATTACGATATGCAATGGCAAATCATCAAAGGTATCTTCTGAATACAAGGCAAAAAAATCACTTTGCAGGGCTTGAACCCAACTTAAAAAACTTTTTGTACCGGCATTAGTCAACTTAAATTCACGCTCCGGCAAGTCTGACACAGAGAGCATGGGTTGGTTTTCAAACAGCTGCGGAAAATCCAATGCTGCATGAAAAGACTTGGAGCCAACATCAATTCCGACCCATAATTTTTGATTTTGGATTTGCATTTTAATCCCTTCCATTGTATATTGTTGTTGTGCCTCACTGGTCATCCTTGTAACTATACGAACTTTATGTTCAAGATGGTTTTTACGACCTTTTGTGAAGAGCACGGTAACGGAAGATACGCATAATCTAAAAAACGATCTTAAAGATCAGGAAAGGATCGGATGCTGTGTCTTCCGTGTGTTTTTTCGTGATCAACCGAAAAAACACTCCTGTTACCGTAGCATAACTTTTTCATTTGTCAAGCAGCTGCTCTTCACCTTTGGCTCCGACGAGTTGAAATACCCATTCTCGCCAAAGGGAGCTGCTGCTATCTGATAACTGGGGAGTAATATACAAGGAAAGGTCCTTTTTCCCCTCCTCAACTTGTCACGGCGCAGATATTATGAGAGACACAAGAGGTCTCTCATTTTTTATGTCTGAAAACAAAAAATGGTTTGCCTCTTGATAAAAACGGATTTATGTTAATCCAAGAACACCGAAGTCGCATAGTGCGCTTCAAAAATCAGGAGGACAAACCATGAATAATGTATCACAGGAACAGGAAAAAATCTACTTCGGATTGGACATTTCACAAAAAACTATTGAAATTTTTGTTTTGAAAGGCGAAAAAGGAGTGCCATTTGGTAAAATCCTAAATAATCAAAAAAGTTTGAATGACTTTTTCGATAAAGTACCTTTTCCTTCAAAAACAATAACTGTTGCACTTGAAACTGGCACACATTCTGCCTGGATAAGTCACTGCCTTGAACAGCGAGGATATGAAGTTATAGTTGCACATGCTCGTGATTTGGCATTTATTTATAAAGGTGATAAGAAAAGTGATCGTATTGATGCGGAAAAATTAGCCCGTGTTGCCAGAGCAGATAAAAAACTGCTGCACCCGGTCAGATTAATGAGCAAAACACGTCAGGAAGCATTACTTGCAATAAAAGCCCGTGATCTGCTTATGAAAGAAAGAACCTGCATCGTCAATGCTATCCGTGGATTTGTCCGTAGTCTCGGAATAGATGATGCAGAATATTCTATTGAAACAATAAGTAAAATGTATTCTGTACTGCCCAAAGAAATCCGTCAGAATTTACGAGGATTGTTTTCTGTTTTGACCGCAATCAACAACAATATAAGCAGCTACGATAAAAGACTAAAGAAAATTGCTGAAGAGTATCCGGAAACAAAAATTCTTCAACAAGTAAAGGGCGTTGGTCCTATTATTGCGTTAAGTTTTGCCTTGATCATCAGTGATCCCAACCGATTCAGTTCAAAAGAATGTGCTTCATATCTTGGATTAGTCCCCAAACGGGATCAATCTGGTGAAACAGACAAACAACTTGGAATCACAAAAAGCGGTAATAAACTTTTAAGAAGATTACTTGTGCAAGGGGCACAATACATTATGGGACCATTCGGTGAAGATTGTGATTTGCGTGACTTTGGCAATCGGATTGCACAAAGAGGAGGACGAATTGCCAAAAAGAAAGCGACTATTGCGGTTGCCCGCAAATTGGCAATTACAATGCTGGCATTGTGGAGAAATCCTGATGTGAAATATGATCCACATTTCAAGGCTGCTAATAAACAGAACAGATGTGCTTGATTAAGTTTAATCAACGAAAAACAACCAAAAGAAAAAATAGTTAAAAGAAGATTTTTCAGGATTTGCTTTTTGTCCAGTCCGGATGATCTCGTGCTAAGGCTGAGTCTGATATTGCCAATATCACAAAGAAGATTGTGGCGCAGATTGAAGACATCGGGACGGACATTTATCAGGCGTCGCTTTCGGCAGAAGCATTACAGAACGCGAATAGGAGCAAGACAAAAGCATACCTTTTAGGAATCATCTTTCGCTGATTATCAACTTTTTTAACGTTTTTTTGCAAACACGACTTGACAAATAGTCTCTCATAGGAGCCTGAAAGGCGAAGACGGAACTCCACCCCTTTCTAGTCCTCCGCAGCCTTGTGCGGAGGAGGATTCCAAAACCTTTTTGCGGCATTCCGATTTTTACGATGTAAAAATCGAAATGCCATCTTAAAGTTGAAATAGCAGAAGGATTTACCGACCTGTATGGGGAACAGCGCTTTACTTTTTTATGCGGATCATGCGGAATTCCCGGGCAGGCAATGTAACAGAATCCGGATTGATTTGCTGTCCGTTTTCTGCATTGAAGCATTTGGGAGATTTTCCAAGCATTCCGGAGTCAAGATTCAGCTTAACTGACACAGCATCATCGGTATCGTTGAGCAATACCGCCAGAACACCGTCTTTCGCAGCGTAACTTGAAACCATAACTTTTTCGTTTGCGGGAGAAACTTTTCTGACAGGATTATCTTTCTGCCAATACCCCCAGAAGGCACTGTTTTCTGTGATACCCGCCTGATCCATGATTTTCCAGAATGGCTGCGGGGTAACTCCATAAGAGAGCCACATATCGGAGTCATGAACAAAAACGTAGCCCATATAATGACGGATATGGAGATTCTGATTTTTGAGTTTTCCGGCGCGTGCTGCTTTATATTTTTCCGGATAATGCAAACCGTAAGCCCGTTGGAATTGCGGAATGAAAACATTTGGAACGCCAAACGGCCGTCCCATGAAACTGGCACGATAATAATCGGGAGTGAAGATATTGTAATAATTCTCATCTTTCCCCACGTTCACAATGAAACTTTCACCGTCGATTGTGGCATTACAGAAAGATACCTGAGGCATTTCCGGTGTTTGTGTAAGATGCCGCACGATTTTTCCTTCGGGATATAATTTTTTGTGAATACGATAAATCCCCTTTGCCAGCTCTCTTGCGCCCAGAACACTTGATGTCCGGTAGAGTTTGCCATGTTCATCCTTCCAGCCGCATCCATGGGCAGGATTGGAACAGTAATAACTCAAATCATTATCGAAGTAGAGATGATCCATTTTCAGCTCCCGGATACATTTCTCGAAATTCCGGAGATAGTAACTGCGGTATGTCGGTGATTTTGTACAGATAAATACATATCTCCATTCCCGGTTGTTGACAGATGCTTCCGTTCCGACGACCGGCGGAGTGATACTCCATTCATGGGCATGCTGCGGATAAGCGGGATTTTCCGGCGATGCAGAGAATCCGGCGAAGTAGAAGAATACAGGAATGTTTCTTTTTCCGGCTCGTGCTTTTCTCATAGGTTCAAAATCATCTTTTTTGAACCTGGCTTCCGGAACATTGTGAATTTTTGCCCAGGGATACCAGAGAACGCTGTTGACTTCAGGACGGTAATAGGAGCCACCGCGCCACAGACGCCGGTTCCGTTCAAACGGGCGGGATGGTGTCACATGAAGTCCGAAGCTCCAGGTAACAGGTTTGTCAAGGGTACATTCATAGTCAATCAGATTGATTGTAAAGAGAGCACCATCTTTTCCGGGATCAAGGCGAACTGTTTCCTCCCGGTTTTTCAAACGGCGTCCGGCTTGATCTTCTGTAAAATAGTAAAGTCCTCTCTCTTCATTTCCCATCCAGAGAACCGGGAGTTTTCCATCGCTGCTTGTATCAAAATGATTGCGCTTGACTGTTTTCGTAAGTTTTCCGGCGAAATGTCCGCTCATTGAGAAGTAGTCTCTAACGAAGCAGTTGTAAAGAGTGGAAGTTTCCTTCCGGAAAGGGAGTTGGATTTTTGCGTTTCTGACCTGAACTTTTCCTTTAGGAATCAGGGTAACTTCAAACCACATCATGCCATCGAATTCAAACCGGCAGCGGGAAACAAGATCAAATCCGTTCCCGGCAACTTTCCGTTCAAGCACCTGATAATCTGGATGTTTTTCTGTAATTTCCGACACTGCTTTGCCGGATACAGCTTTTCCGTTCCAAATGAACTGCATATCTCCACGCAGGAGAGGTATTTTTTGAGAAAAAAGCTGTCCGGGGAACAGTCCGTTTCCAAAAACGGTTTTCTGCATGAGGGCTGAGAATTGATTGTTCTTGAATTCCACCGGTTTCCAGGGGGCTGGAACAGAGTGATCAACAACAGGTGCATAGTCACTGAGCGTCAGAAAAAGAGTTCTTCCTTCTACTATATCCTGAGGCTTTTCCCGGAGCGGTTTCAGGGTGATCCGGTAATCGCCCTTTTTCCATTTTGCCAGATCAAAAACATAACGGTATTCCAGAGACTTAGATCTCAAAACCGTTTTCAATACAGTTTTGCCATCATGAGAGACTTCCATCTCAACAGGGAACGAATGGCTTTTTGAGTCAGTTCTGGAGAGTGTAAAATCAAGATGGATCTCCTTTTTATCCGGGGTGCTCAACATCTTTGAAGTTGTGATCGTTACAGGAATTTTGCTTTTGTCAATTTTTGCAACACCATAAGAAGTATAGAGTTGTTCAATTTCACTCCCGGACAGAGTCTTATCATAAACCCTGAAATCATCAATCAGAGAATTGCCGTCATGATCCCTCCATAAGTTCGGCCCGTAAGGACCGACAGAAAGGGTATGAAAGTTTGTCGGCATCAGCTCTTTTACATTTTTGATCATTCCTTTTTGAAGACCGTCAATATATATTCTGAGGCAATCCTGATCCCATGTAAACGCGAGATGGTGAAATTCTCCTGTTTCCCATTTCGGTTGGGGTGTCCGGGCAAGCATCCATCGCTGACTTTTTCCGGAGTTGAGTTTTCCGAAGATGAAAGCCGGAAAGCGTCCGATGTTGTATTTGTAGATGATCAGAACACTGTTATCGCCTTTTGCTTCACAAAAGACATGAAATTTCGGATCTTTGAAACTCCAGTCCAAAGGCTTGAGCCAGAATGCGATTGTTCCCTTTTTCGGATCAAGTCCTTTTGCCGGATAATGGATGTAGTCAGCTTTTGTTTTTCCGTTGACTGTTTCCGCTCCGATTCGCGCGGCTTTCCCTTTGACCCCGTCCTGAAGCAGAACGGAAAGGGTTTCCATATTGAGAGGAACGGAGTGTTTCCCCTGGATGGTTCCTTTTGGTGTCTCCGCCCTGAAATCCCGGTCAAATGTCGCATGAATGACCGGTTTCGGAAGCTCTGCTGAAAGCGGAAATAACATTCCGGCAGCGAGAAGAGATAAAATTCTTTTTTTCACAATTGTAAATCCTTATTTTATGGTTGAAAGTATGCGTGCAATGACCGGGGCAGTCCGGCGGGAGATATGATAAAATCCGAGGTCTGTTGCATGAACTCCGTCTACGGTACATTCCGAAGGATCAGGACCATAGAGTGTGCTGCCGTCGAGGAAATGAATGTTTTGATCACCCATTTTGCGGCGGCGTTCCAGTTCATTGATATGAATTGAGGTAAAATCCCGGCGGATCGGAACAAATTCCAGATCTCCTGCGATTTCTGCAGCATAGAGCAGACGGGAAATCAGAAGGATTGGTGTTTCCGGGTGCGTTTCCCGCAAAATATCAATAAATCCCGGCAAATTTTGCCGAAGCCGTCCGACACCTGCATTTGCATCGAAGTCCAAAACAAACATGGCGGGATCTTTGACTTTTGCCATGATATGCGCCATTTCCGGTTCCCCGTTGGCACTGCCGGAAAAACCGAGATTCACAAACGGTCTGTTCAGCAAACGGCTCATGATATTCGTATGGCACATTCCCGGACGGCTGGCGCATCCGCCCTGCTGAATACTTGTCCCGTAAACAACGATCGGACGGGGATCGATCCATGGTTCCGGTTCAGCAATGACAGAGCCGCATGTCAGACCGATTTCAAATTCTTCCGGATGAGCATACAGCGGAAAGTGAATCGTAAATTCCCGCATTTTTTTCTCCATTCCCGGACCGAATATGATGGAGGTATATTCATTTTCCTGGCAGTTGAACCGTGCGGTTTTATGGTAAAATTTAGCGGTTCCGCTGCCTGTATAAAGGTCAACGCCCATGTAAGCGGTACATGGCATGTGATCCCATCGGTCCACTTTTTCATAACGGACATGAACTCTGATTTCTGCGGCATCAGACTTGAAGCGGAGCATGCAGCCAGCAGTATGCCATGAGAGATAATCCACAGCTTCGGTTACATGAGCATCCAAAGGAATCCGGCGGAAGGGCTCTCCTGCCTTGCGCCAGTGAAGCCCGTCAAGATGAAAGCCCGGAGTATCCGCAGAATACCAGTCCATCCCATCTCGGGTGATGCTTTTGTGATCCATATCTTTATCGTATTTTCTGACACCTTCAGACATTTTTTTTCTCCGGTGAAAACTGTTTATTCCACGACGAGGTTTCCGCCCGAATTGTACGCAACATAATGATACAAGCCATCGCCTGTGAACATTTTTGCGGAGCCATCAGCGAAAGCGGCATTTGTTCCCCCGTTATGAACGAAACCGATTTTTTCCTCACTGCGGAGCAAGGCACTTTTGTAACTGAACTCAAAATTTGTTTTATCTGTACGGGCACTCTGTTCACCGAAATAGAATGTACTTGATGCCTGTTTGATTTTGCCGACTTTACGGAGATAGTTTCCTGTCACGCTGTCAAACATGAGATAACTGTTGACCAGATAATTTGTATAGAAATCACTTACCTGCCATCCGGTTTGTCCGGTTAATTGTTTCTTCAGATTACTTTTGCAATAATAGAAATCAACATTTACCCAGCGGGTTCCATGACTGCTGACCGATGCAAATCCCCGATAAGGCTGAAGCAGCTGATGCCACATGTAAAACGGCTGGGAAGTATTTCCTTTCGTACTCAAACGCATGGGAAGAAAATAATCGTTGTTGTCAGTGGAGTACATGGAAGCGTAGTGGGAAATCTGCTTCAGGGTATTGAGGCAGTTTGTTCCCTGCGCTTTTGCTCTTGCGTTGTTCAGCGCAGGAAGCAGCATTCCTGCGAGAATCGCGATAATTGCAATTACAACAAGCAATTCGATCAGTGTAAACCGGTACAAAGTTGAAACATTCTCTCTCTTCATCATAGGATCCTTTCAGTTATTCAGATATTAAATTTTCTCAAAAATTTCAAACTTTCCACGGCATCGGCAAAACGGTCCGCCGAGTGATCCTGTTCATAAATCAGCCACTGGCAAGGCGTTTCTTTTGCCGCTTCGATACATCCGGGGAGATCGACACAGCCTTTTCCCAACGCCGTCATCGTTTCCCGTTCTTCCGGAATCCGCAAATCTTTCAGGTGTACCTGCTTGATCCGGTGGGCATATTGTTTGATGTAAGCGACAGGATCGACACCTGCACGGGTCAACCAGCAGACGTCCGGTTCGATGAGTACCTGTGCCGGGTCTGTTTCTTTCAAGATCCGGGTCATGACATATTCTCCTCCTTCCAACCGGGTAAATTCCTGCCAGTGATTATGGTAAGAAAACGGGATCCCGTGATCAGCAGCATTTTTTCCGGCTGTACGGCACATATCAAGAAGAGTCTGCCACGATTCCGGAAGATTGTCCGTATAGCTGAATGTTACGGCAGGAGATTTCAGTGTTTCCGCCATTTTCCATGCCGGAGCATCCGGTTCGCAAAGAACATTTTTCGGGAACATGGTTCCGGCACACGCTAAATTCAATTCTTTCAGAAGAGCCGCAAGTTCCTCCGGCTCCAGTTCTCCGTAATTGACAGCAAATTCCACGCCGTCAAAGCCGATTTTTGCAATTTCCCTGAGTGTGCCCCTGAAGTCCTGTTTAAGCTCCTCTCTGAAATTGTAAAGCTGAAGTCCGAGTTTCATTTACCAATCCTTTCCAAATAAATTGTCTGCATTACGATAAAGAATATTCCGGATATCCTCTTCAGAAATGTCTGCGGAAAGAACACCTCCCAATGCCTGATATTCATCAAACCACGGAAGATCTGTTCCATAGAGAATATGCGAACTTCCCACCCGGCGAACCAGATCTTTTATGATCCCCCGTTCTCCCGGAATCGCAGTAAGTTCCAGATACACATTTCCGTTGCCTTCCCTGAAACAGCGTTCCGTACCATCCCAATCTCCGAAAATACTGTGACCTAAAAGAAATTTGATCTTCGGATAACGTTTGATCAGCTCCAGCATCACTTCACTGCCGTCGCAGGAAGAGCCGCCCCAGGTGTGGAAGAGAACAGGCAATTCGCGTCGGGAGGCAAATTCCAAAGCCTCTTTATAAGAGGGATCTGTCGCTTTTACTTTATGATAATCAGCAAGGATCTTGAGACCGACAGCATAGGGCGCCCAGGAGTCAAACTCAGCCAGATCTTTGCGGACCTGTTCCGGATAGTTTGGATTGATACCGACATACATCCGCAGAATATCAGGATATCTTCTGCATATCTCCGCCGCAATTCTGTTCCCGCCAACATCAAAAAGAGCATCATTGTGAGAAAAACATAACCGTCTTACTCCCGGACGACGGGCATGTCTGACCATGTCTTCCGCTTCACCTCTGGCATGATACATTGCATAATGCCGTCCCATGTGCGCATGAACATCGCAAACCGGGAAATCTGCTCTGCCATTCTTCCAAACGCTTCCGGCAATGGTGTTTTCCTGTTCCCAAATGGATTTTTTCTGTTGGAAAGAAAGTTTCTCTCTTCCGCCAAGCAGCCGTTCCAGGTTCTTTCCGGCTATCAGAGAAATCTCTTCATCGGAAAGACCCGAATGTTTCAGCTGAAGCATGGCAGCTCCATGATCATAACGGGGGAAACCGCTTGCATAAAGCAGCCGTTCCGCACCATATGTTTTTGCAAGATCGGCAATACCTTCCGGAACCCAATAGCCGGAAAGCTCCACATGAACTCCGGGATAATTTTCCAAAAGCGGTCTCAAATAACGGTCATTACACCATTTATCTCCGCCATGAACAACACAGCAGAGTTCCGGAAATTCTTTCAGAAATGCATAAAGCTCATTCCATTTTCCTGCAAAACTGTTCAGAAAAACCGGAATATTCCGTTTGATCGCTTCATCAAGATACTTTCCCAGTGTCAAACGGCATGGAACATAACGGTGATTGAACGGATCAATGGTAAGCGCATGAACATTGTTTCTCCGCATTGCCTCAAAAAATTCTCCCGGCTCCGGAAGTTCGCCGCACTGGGCTGGAAGAAGACACCAGACGCACTCCAACCGTTGTTCCGGATCTTCCTCTTTCAATATTTCCACCAGCCTTCTGTTGGCTTTTTCTGCCCCCAGCATCCCGACAGCATTATGCTGGATCAATGCCCGGTCCACACCGAACCGGTCCATATCTGCAAGAAGTTCAGAAACATCCGGAAATTTCCGGTCAACTCTGTTTCCTACTAAACTGACTGCATCGAAAAACATCAGTTCTTTCATAAAGATTTCCTCTTTTATTTGGAATAAGCAGCCATTACTTTTTCAAATGCCTGACAGTAAAGCTCCGTTTCTTCTTCAGAAAGCATCAGCCAGTTGAGATTGCTTGCCATCAGTCTGTCAGGAACGATCCGTTCCGCATTTTCACAACTTGCGATCCGGAACATATTTTCAGGCACACTCCAAAGTTTCTGACGATACATCACACCTGTCCAGCCGCTTCCTGCACTGGCTCCTTCCGCCCACAGAGCTTCCTGAACCTTTTTCTTGTCGATTCCCGGACGCAGGGATGCCGGATCAAGCATAATACAGAAGTTATAGTAACTTTGAAGCGTTGCTTTCTTTCCGGGAGCCTGAACTTGAAGCCCTGGAATTGCATTGAGACGCTTCCGGATGAATTCCGCATTCTTTGCCCGCAATTCCGTATCTGCTTTGAGATGCTTCAACTGGGAAAGCAGGATCGCTGCCTGAAATTCCGTAACACGGTAGTTCCGGCAAATCAAGCCGACCGGCGGCGGTGTTCCCGCCTGACCCTGTTTCGCCGCATATTGATAGCCGATGTGAGAAAGACGCCCCAGCGTTTCGCTGAGTTCTTCGCTGCCGGTGATACATGCGCCGCCTTCTCCGGATGCCATAGTTTTACTCTGCTGAAAACTGAAACTCCCGATATCCCCGATCGTCCCAACATGCTTACCGTCCCAGATACCGCCGTGGGCATGAGCACAATCTTCAATGACTGCAATTCCATGTTTACGGGCAATGGGAATGATTCTGTCCATATCTGCCATGGAACCAAACAGATGAACCGGGATCACCGCTTTGGTTTTCGGTGTGATCGCCTCCTCAAAACGTTCCGGATCCATACAAAGAGTGTCGCTTTCGATATCTACCACGACCGGAGTTGCTCCGCGGTAAACAACGGCTTCGCCTGTCGCAAGCCAGGTATGAGCCGGAACGATCACTTCATCTCCGGGACCGACGCCCAATGCAAGCAATGCCATTTCAAGAGTAACAGTTCCGTTTGCCATCATAGTACAGCCGGCAGCACCGGTGTACTCCGCAAAAAGCTTGTTGAATTCCACTTCGTTCGGACCGTAAAATGACCATTTCCGTCCCAGATAAATCTCTTTGAGCGTTTCTGCAGTTTCAGGATCGACCGGCGGCCACGGCGGAAGTGCTGCGGGCTTTTCAAATACTGGTTTTCCCCCATCAATTGCAAGTTTCATTTCATTCCTCCTGACAAATTAAAGCTGAAAAAAGTGATAATAAAAAGTCTGCATTTTTATTGCATGCGATATTATTATACTACATTTTAATTGATTATACAATACATAAATCTTTTGAAAAATACATCAATATTGATAAATATATAAAAACCACCCAAAAAATTATCTTTACTAAAAAACGACAGAAAATATGCCGGAATTCTTTTCCTCCTGTCATACTTTCAACTTGTAAAATGTAAGAGCCGTGATATAGTAAAACACAGATAAATTATTTTAACCGGACGGTGATAAATGATAGATAGAGATAATGTTATCAGTATTCTCAGGCATGGTGTAACAAAAATTTACACGCGTTTTTCACAGCCTGCCAATCAGGAACTGTGCAAAAAATATCATCACAGCTCCCATCCTTCCCGCGAATTTCTCTTTGTAATATCCGGCGAAAGCTTTTATATGTGCAACAACAGCGTTTATCATTGCTCTCCCGGGACTTTGTTTCTGATCGATTCCGGAATGGTTCACGGGCATCGTTATACGCTGGAAGACAATAATTTACTGCATATCTGGGGCTTTTTTCATGAAAGACAGGTTCATCTGACTGCAATGGAAGTAACGGTCAACGGTCAGGCTAATGCCGTTCGCGGAATGTCCCGAATCATGATCCCGGAAGGACTGCAAACCCAGTTCGAGGAACGCTGGAATTTGCTCTCTCAATTGAAACATGCAACAGATCAGGATGTGGAACGGTATATCAAGATACCCGTAAACGCCGTATTGGACGAAATGGCATTCCGGCTGGCGGAACAAATGGAGAATACTGCAGAACACACAAAAATGGGCGATCTGCAGACATACATCCGGGCTAGGAACGGACGGGAGTGCTCTCTCGCCCGGCTGGCTGAAATATCAGGTTATACACGGGGATATCTCGCTCATAAATTTCATGATGAAGTCGGCATCACCATCGGAACATTCATTGACAAAGTCCGTTTGGAATATACCCGTCTGGCACAAAAAAGGGGAATCAGGCAAAAAGAGATCGCCTATGAACTCGGCTTTTCCTCTCCGGCGGCATTCTGGAATTGGCTGCATAAACACAGCAATCAAAAGTAAGTTCTTTTCTCAATGAAAAGAGTACGGCAAAGAGTGCCGTACCCGTAAACTGTTTTTCTGAAAGATTGATTATTTGAGGTAATTTCAAAAGTCCGGCAAAATTTGGCTGAAAAAAGATTGTTGATGAGTTGGAAATGGTAGTTTGAGCGTGGCTTTCCATCCTCCTTCGTTAAAACTCCGGAGGACAAGCCGAAAACGCTCCATTTGCAGATCGCAACAAGAATTTTCTGCCATTTTTGAAGACTTTTGAAATTGCCTCGTATTACAAAAATCTCCCGGACACTCTGTTCAATACAGATCATAAAATTCAGCATAACTTGTCGCTCCTGAGCCGCAAAAGTTTTCGCCGGAAAAAACTTGACTTTTAAAGATCAGGATGTATATTAACTTTAAGTGATACAAAGTGATACAAACGCATTTTTTTTCAGGAGACTGCACAATGAAACAACTTTTAGCTGTATTTTCTTGCGCTCTGCTGTTGACCGGCTGTAACGCACCACGCGATTTTTCTATGAAAGATCACCGTATATTCGGAGAGGCTGTACAAAATTATTACCAACCGATTTTTGAGGAAAATCTTTGCCGGTATGAAAACAAAATCAATGAAGCAAAAAACAGATCTGATGCACTTCGCCTGATCAGAGAGGCACAGGAAAGGGTCAGAAAAACATGGAATTTTCCGGCAGAAAAATGTCCGCTTTCAGCTCAGGTGCTGAAAACAGCGTATTATCCGGAGTTCACTGTTGAAAACGTCATCTTTAAAAGCCGGGAAAACTTTACTGTTACCGCAAATTTTTATCTTCCCCGCAAACGGGCTGGAAAAGTTCCGGCAGTCCTGTTTGTCCAGGGTCACGCCAATTCAGGGAAACGCAACGGAACCTATGCAACTGTTTGCGAGAACCTTGCCCGCAGGGGAATCGCGGTTCTTTCAATTGATCCCATCCAGCAGGGCGAACGCGATCAATTTCTTCAAACTTTCCGGGGAGACTGTACGTACGGACACAACCGATTGAACCGCCAGCTGCTGGCGATCGGGGAAACCATGTCCGACTGGAGAACATACGATGGGATCCGCGCCGTTGACTACCTTCTTACCCGTCCGGAAGTGGATGCTTCACGCATTGCCATCAACGGTCAATCCGGCGGAGGAACCATGACCGCTCTGATATTTGCAAATGACAAACGGATTATGGCAGCGGCACCCAGCTGCTATATCACAACGTTCTGTTCCAATGTGCAGAACGAACTTGCTGTTGACGGGGAACAGATCCCGGCAGGGTTCCTTGCTGACGGCGGAGAAATGGCAGATCTGCTTCTTGCCCGTGCGCCCCAGCCTTGCCGGATCCTGGCTCAAAAAGGAGATTTCTTCGATGTCCGAGGTGCCAGAAAAACCTATGCAATGCTGAAAAAAATCTATACCCTACTGGGGAAAGAAGAAAATATTTCCATGGTAGAATTTCCGGGAAAACACTCTTATTCTCCGATGAGCCGTTTGGCTGCTTATGAATTTTTCACCTCTGTTTTCGGTTTGAAAAACTTGCCTGAAGAACATCCGCTTTCCATTGCGCCGCTGTCCTTGAACTGTCTCGGCGAAAAGGGTGTGGCTTCCTTGGAAAACGAAAAGACAGTGTCTCAGATCGCAGCGGAAAAAGCAAAAAAATTGCGTTTGGAACGCAGAAAAAAACCGCTTTCCAAAGCCCGGATGAAACAGGAGATCGCTTCTCTGCTCAAAGTAGAACCGGTCAAAGGCGTCCCTGCATACCGCACTTTGCGTATGACTGAAATTGATGGAAAACTCTTCCAGCGCATTGGTATCATGCCGGAGAAATCCATTACAGCGACATTGTTCTGCATGGAGCCGAACTATGATTTTGAAATCCGCTGTAATAAAAATGTCACTTTGATGCTGCCGCATATTTCTGCCCGGGAAGAACTTGTACAATACTTTACTCCTGAAAATATCCGTTCCCTCTTTGCTTTTGATCCCCGTGGGATGGGGGAATCAGAACCCACAACAGTCGAACGGCTGCGCCGTCTTTACTGGGATTACGGTTCAGATTATCACTACGCTTCTCTGGGGCTGCTGCTGGATCGACCCTATATCGGACGCCGGGTTTATGATATTCTCTGCGCCATTGAACTGCTTTCTGCACATGGTGCTGAAAAGATCACGTTGAAAGCCTTCGGTCACAGTCGTTATCTGGCTGTTTATGCAGCACTTCTTTCTGACAAAAAAATCACGCTTGAGCTGGTTGACGGCTTGCCTGTCACTTACGAAAGAGCCATTTCAGATATGAAAGCACCGATACCTCAGTCAATGGTTCCCTGCGGTATTCTCAAAATTGCGGATATTGACGAACTTTACCGCCTGATCCAATAAATTTGACGGAACATCCTTGACATAAAGAAGAAGTGGATGTATATTATGCATAAAGTGATACAGAGTGATACCAATTCAATCAAAAAGGAAAAACGGCATGAATAAAAAAAATAATGTTGTTGAACGTTTGCGTGAACTGATTGCATCCGGAAAACTTCAGCCGGGGCAAAAGCTGGCAAGCGGGATCGAGCTTGCCAACAGTTTCGGCGTAGCACATTTGACCATGCGCCGTGCATTGCGTGAATTGGAACTTGCAGGTGATATAATGATTATTCACGGCAGAGGCATCTTTGTTTCAGAGCGTCATACAGCTAAGCGTAAATTCCTGATCGTGCGTCCCGGCATAACGGAAAATGCCGTCCCTACCAATTATCTGCTGCCTTATTTTCTCCAACGCTGTAATGAATTGGGGGTTGAAGTGGACGAAGCAGATTTGATTTTTCTGCGGCACAGTCCGGTTTCCGGAACGGTTCGCCAGCTGAAAGACAATCAATATACAGGAATTTTGCTTGCCTGCAGCGGATACAACGGAAATGAACCTGAATTGCAGATATTCCGCAAATTGAATGTCCCTGTTCTCATTCCCCGTGCAACTGAGACCGATTCCGAAGTCACCGGGTTCGGCGTGCTGAGATCTGACGACCGCAAAGCGTGGGAAGACGGTTTGAAATACCTCAAAGAGTGCGGCTTCAAAAAAGTCGGATTGATTTTTTCCAAGTACAAAAAGGATTCTCTTATACGGGGATTTACTTTTAAGGAGCATTTGTCATTGCTCAAAAAACATGGCATGAAGAGCGATAAAAACATGATTGGGATAGTTGATATTCAGAATGGCGAAACACTTTGCAGTCAGGTGGGAACATGCTTAAAAATGCTGATGGAGCAGGAAGAACCGCCCGAAGCGATCTACTGTTTTTCTGACTTCGTTGCCCTTTATGTCTATCTTTCCGCACAAAAAATGGGGTTGCGGATCCCTGAGGATATTTCTGTCATGGGTTTCTGCGGTTATCCCGGCGGAAAAATGCTCTCCCCGCCGCTTGCCACAGTTGATTGCGATTATCCTGCCGCCGGTATTCTGGCAGCAGAACTGCTCTGTGATCCGGGCAAGTGGTGTTACAGTGAAAAGGAAAACAGAGAATTTATTATTCCACATAAAATCAAAAAACGCGCCAGCGTTGCAGTCAAACAGGAGGTAACACCATGATAAAAAGAATTCTGAACCGGAATTTGATCAAGGCGGTTCCGCAACATGAATCAGAAAGGATTTTTTCAATGAAACAAAATGGCGTGAAGTCTGTGAACTTTACTCTGATCGAACTGCTGGTTGTGATTGCCATCATTGCAATCCTCGCCGGAATGCTCCTGCCCGCCCTGAACCGGTCACGCGAATCAGCAAGAGGCAGCAGCTGTACCGGCAATTTAAAACAGATCGGCATTATGACCACTTCTTACACCGATGATTTCGATGGCTGGGTTCTGCCCCATGACTTGCGTTATGCCCTCAACGGAGGAGTGTACGGTAATGAGTCAGATTCTTATGCAGACAAGAACACTTACGGTGCTTATCACCAGAGATTGCGGGTGACGGGATATGTTCAGGACTGGAAGAGCGGAAATGTTATGACCAGTGTTTTTGTCTGTCCGTCTGACCGGTCTACCCGAAGTGCTTACGAAAAATTGCGCTATCAGCTTATTTATGGAATCAGTCTCGGGATCGTTTTTAAAGACAAAGCTACTTTCGGTACTCGCAAAACGGTCAAAATTTCTCAGGTAAAAAATCCCTCCCGGAAAGCCTACTGTATGGACTCTTCCGGTACAACAGATTATAAATCCCAGTTTTACATGGTCGGCGCAAGCGTTACTCCATCAAGCAACAACGGTGCCATTGCTTACGGCAGACACAATAATGTCTGCAATATCCTGAATCTCTCCGGAGGTGTCATGAGAGTCACTGCAAGCAATCTGCTGCACAGCGTACTTACCAACGGCAGCACCAGCATGGCATGGGATTCTGACAAGGACCGTCTGACCCGTTATTACTGGGGCATGTAATTGAAATCAAAAAACATAAGGATAGAAACTACAATGAAAAAATTATTATTTCTGACACTCGCTGCCGCAGGTGCAGCTCTTTCAGCAAAACCTGTCGTGGAATGGGATTTTGAAAACAATATCCCTGCCAAAAATGTAGCGTTCTCAAAGGATAAAAAATACCGTGTGGGCGATGGAAAAATCGTTGCCGGGTTCAAGGGTAACGGGCTGCTCATCAATAAAGCCTGGCCCCGCACAGCATTAAAAGTTGCGGAAAACTGGAAAAGCTTTACGGTTGAATTGAAGTTCAAACTCAATGAAGAGGTGAATGCACGCACCGGAAATACTCTTTTCTGCTATGCAAAGAACTCCTGGAACCGCGCACAGTTCGCTTTGCAGATCACGCCGAAAAAACAGCTGGAAGCACGGTTCACCCAGGTTGTCCGGAAACAGGAACAGGTTCTGACCTCCAAACAGCTGGATATCAAACCGGGAGTGTTCTATACCGTCCGCATTGCTGCAACTGACGGCGGCATGATGAAAATCTTCCTTGACGGCGAACTCGTTGCCATGCGGGAAAAGGATTCCTGGAGCTTCAACCGTCTTTCCACCCCCAAGATTCCCAGCGGTTATCCGCTTCTGGTGCTGGGAGGAAATCTTGCCGCAATGAAAACGGAATACCGTACACTCAACGGTGTCATTGATGATGTCAAAATCTGGAACACCTTCAAAGAAGCTGATGCGGCGGCATCCGTTGAAGCAGGCAGTTCTCTGCTGGTGGTTGAAGGAAAAAAAAGTGTGACGGGCAAATTTCTCGTTCTTGACCGTCCAACCCGTTTTCTCGGCGGCTTTGAACGCCCGGAACAAAAATTTTTTGATGCCGCAGCCAACGCTGAAGTGGAGCTGACCAAAAACGATCTCATCGTCCGGGTCATCTCCCCCATCCCTGCCGGAATGAAAGTCGATACAGGAAAGAATCGTACATGGTCAGGAGATGTGGTGGAGTTTTTTTTTCGTCCTGACCTGAACAACGGTGAGTATTTTCAGTATGCCGCCAACGCTTCCGGATGGACAACTGCTCTTGCTGTCAATTTCCGTGACCGTGGCAAGAAATTCAAGAGCAGCAGCAAAACGGCAATCGATATCAAAGCAGACCGTTGGATCGTCACTTTCACCATTCCCCGCAGTGAATTGCGCCTTGATGGCGATATCAACGGGAAAGTTGTTGCGGCAAATATCACCCGATGCGGCAAGACTGCCGGCGGTCAATCCACCTGGTCCCCCATCGGCAGCAACTTTCATGCAATCGGAAAATTCCGACAGGTGGTTTTCGGTTCCTACAAACAGGCTCTGTTGAAACAGCTTCAGGAAAGCAAAAAGGAATTCAGCTCCATCGACGGCGAAAAAAAACTGAAAGAATCTATTGCAGCCGAACTGGAAAAATTGGAAAATGAAGTCAATGTCAACGGTTCCAAAAGCGAATTTTTTGAGGTTCTTTCTGCCAATATTGCCCGCATGAAACTGCGCTACACCCAGCTCCGTTTTTCAGGAACACCCAATCTTATCTGGCAAACTCCGCTGCCCTGGGGAAATGATATTCAGGTTTCTCCCCTGAGCACTCCTCTGAAAAAAATCTCTCTTGTTCTGCCGCAGAACAGTTTTGTCTGCCAGAGTTTTGTTTTCAGCAACCTGACACCGAAATCCTTTCTGGGACAAATCAAAATTTTTCCGGCAAAGCGTCTGCAGGAAAAAAAAGTTTATAACGATTTCAACAGCAAATTCTACGAAACACGCAACGGGATCGTCTGCTATCCGGAAAGCACACTTTACCCCAATGTGCAGTTTTTTGAAGCCTTGCCCCTTGTTTCCGGCGACACCATCCACGATCCGCTGCTGCCGCTGCCCATGGGAACACTTCTGCGGGCAGGTGCCAATGAATCCAAACAAATCTGGTTCAAATTCAGTTCTGCCAACATGAAACCGGGAAAACAGGATTTTGTCATTGTTCTGAAACCCTCTTATCCGGGCTTCCAGAATATTGAAATCCCTGTGGAAGTAGATATCCGTCCCGTGGATCTTGGCAAAATAAATGTGGATGCTTTCAACTACACCAATATTTACCGTAACGGGACACATCCGGCACTGGTCAAAGCTCTGGTGGATAAAGGAAACAACATCATCTATCCCGGCGGCGCTCTGGGACAGGCTTCTATGGATATTTATCCGAAAATAGATGAGCAGGGCAATGTGCTGGAATATTCCGACTATGCTTTGATCGACCGGTTCATCGACCGTTCCGTTCAGGCAGGGATGCCCCTGGAACGCATCAAGCTCATCTGCTGGCTGGAACTGCCCGCTTACGGCATGAATTACCGGGGCAAGCGGCAGGCAAAATTCAATTCCCCGGCATGGAACAAGGGGTTCAAATCCTTCCTGATCCATTTTACCGATCATCTGAAAAAGAAATACAATATCACCCGTGACCGGATCATCTTCTACACCATTGACGAGCCCGAAGGCGACATCAATAAACCGGGAACCAGAATGTATAACGCCTATCTGTCAGCAGAAATCATCAAATCTGTCGGCAAAGATTTCGTCACCATGGTCAATCCGCATCCCAATTACCTGCGGGGGAAAGAGTTCTCTGCCATGACAAAACTGGCAGAAGTTTATGATATTTTTGAATTCTACCGTCCTGGCTTGGGTCCCGAACAGCTCAAGGCTGCCAAGAGTCTCAAAAAAGAGACCTGGACTTACTGCATCTACGGCAAAAACACTGCTCCGGAAGCTTACCGCCGTACCTACTGGACCAATTTCCGTGACGGCTTTACCGCTGTTTCTGCCTACTGGCACCACGAAGCTCATGCAGGCGGTGACGGGTTCAACTCTGAAGACGGTGTCAGAAACCGGGTCGACTACGGCAGTGCCTATCTGGATATGGAAATGGGAACCTATCTTTCTTCCAGACGGGAAGAAGCCAACATGCTTGGCAAAGAGGATTACAAACTGGCGGAGTATTGCCGTCAGATGCTCCAAAAGAAACCATCCGCGGCTTTGAAAAAACAGCTGGATGCGATCATTTCCTCAGGTGCTTCCGGTGATATGCAGATCATGGAAGAAAACCGTCTAAAGCTCCTGGATCTTGCTGAAAAGCTTTCAAAATAAGCATTTCAGTCTGGAAAAATCCGTAATATTGGCGATCCGCCGGGCTGCAGATCTCTCCACGCTGATGTGGAGGTTTCAGGTTCCCCCTGCAGCACTCCTGAGGGTCGCCAATTTTTTTCTCCGGAGTTGAGTGATCTCCCTGGAACTTATAGTACGGACATGCTGTCATCGCAGACCATCTTCGCCTATTCATGAAATATTTTTGAAAAGCGAGGTAATTTCAAAAGTCCGGCAAAATTTGGCTGAAAAAAGATTGTTGATGGAGGTAATTTCAAAAGTCCGGCAAAATTTGGCTGAAAAAAGATTGTTGATGAGTTGGAAATGGTAGTTTGAGCGTGGCTTTCCATCCTCCTTCGTTAAAACTCCGGAGGACAAGCCGAAAACGCTCCATTTTCAGATCACGGCAAGAATTTTCAGACATTTTTGAAGACTTTTGAAATTGCCTCTATTTGATATCAATGGACGCAATTGCTGCCCGGTTGCTCCAATTTTCATTGACACCCCCAAACACCGGTACGATAAAAATGGATGACCACCCGCGTTTTTTCGCAGCCAGTTCTGTAAAATCAGCCGTCATAGGAACTTCTCCAACAACCTTCCCATTCATCACAACGGATAACTTTTTGTCATTCCATACCATTTTTGCTGTATTGAAAGCATCCGGTGTCATCATTTTTGTCGGAACAATAACTTGAACCTGTTCCTTTCCAACCTGAATCCCAAAGTTCGCTTTTCCGTTGACATCAATATACATGTAATAGATCAGAACACTTTTTGCATCATCTTTCGCAGGTGAAAACACATGCAGGATCCGGAGCTGACTCCCCGGTTTACGCTTAAGTATTTTAAATGTAACCTCGGCACTTCCGGACGCAAAAGGAAAATTACCCGCGGCACTGTATGCCGGAACTTTTTTATTCTCTGCATTTTTTTCTGTCAAAACAAAGGCGAATTTTCCATCGGGGCCGGCAATAAAGTTTTCATCGGAAATGATAGCCTTCGTGATCATTGCTTTGGATTTTGCTTCCGGTGCAAACTTCTTTTCCGGAAAAGACAATTTGAAAGAAGGACCGGCAATACAAGAGCCGGCGATACCAAGTGCAATCGCAAGCGTTGTAAGTTTCATTTTTTTCTCCTGTAAATTAAAATTAACAAAACGGATAAAATCTCTTATCTTCTATTTCTGCTGATAAATTATACTACACGAATGTTGATTATTCAATACATCGATATTGAGAAAAATACACCGGAATTAATAAAATAGAAAATCATAAGCTACCTACTCATTATTTGGAAAGAGAAAGTAAAGATTATTCTGCAAAATTTTTAGCTGATGTACTTGATGGAAAACAAGAAAATGAAACTTTGAAAAAATAGTTAGAAGATGTTATCTATTATTCTGAAATATCTGTTTTCAGACAGATACAAATAAATTAAAACAATCCGGTTTACATTTTTTTTCTTGCGGCTCTTGAAATTTGCCTTTTTGTGATAGGTCGATCCAAAACTGAAATGTTATAATCACTAAATAAACCGCCTACAATTTGTAGTCATTTCCAGCCGGGAATTTTTCCCGGCTTTTTTTGTGCCTTAATTCCGGAAAATTTGACATGTTTTGTTTAGGTGAAAGTTGAAATGTTCAGCTTTCGCGGCTGGCAATGTGCCGGACGATAAACAAGCAAAAAAGAAGTAAAAGGTGGATGGCATGGCTATTCAAGTGAATGTTGGCGGAATCAATGATGTTCCGGAAATTATACGGAAATTCGTCACGGAAAACAATGGTGTTTTCTCATTTGACGATGAAAAGGCTTTTCAGGTATTGAAAAATGAACGTGAAAGCGCGAAAAATGCACGAAATGAACTTTCCCCGAGGAAGGCTCTTGGATTGACCACAGAACAGGTCAAGGCGTATCAGGGGCTTAGTAAAACTCCGGAAGAATTGGCGGAACTTATGGCAAAAGCAGCTGTTCCGGCGCCAAAACCTAATGTAAAGAATTCTACTGAGTATCTGGAATTGAAACAGGAATTGGATGCAATGAAAGATTTCAAGCAGAAATGGGAGGCGGCTGAAGCGGAAAATCTCAAAAACAAACGGAACGGACTTGTACGAAAGTTGATCGGAGATTTTTCCGATGAATACGACAAAGATCTGTTTTCCGGTTTTGTGGAATCTTCCGGCTTGATGGAACGGTTTTCACTGAATGATACGAAAGACGGATTGAATCCTGTTGAGAATCAGCTTCCGGCTGAATTTCTGAAAACATTTGCCGACAAATATCACTTCAAAAAAGCAAGCGTTCCTGGCAATGCTCCAGACGGAAATACGCCGATGAACACCGGAGCAAATGCCGCATTTGAGACGGCGAAGAAAAACGGGGATGTGAGTGGATTGATCAACAATGCACCTGAAATCAAAGATTAAAAAATGAAAGGGTAATAATATGCCAGCGTTTTCCTACAATTTCCATATGGCGGGGAAGATCATTACCGGATGCGTTCCCGTCTGATGCAAGATGATGATGGTTATCCGATGCGCCGTGTCCGTTCGGACGATATGGAGCGGAGCCGTCACCGTCTGCCGATGGTTGAAGTTGACGAGTTCAATTTCCGTGGTCGTTCCCGTGATTCTATGGGACGATTCAAATAAAACGATCTCTCCCCGTTTTCAGGAGTGCCGTATTTTTCGGTACTCCTGTTTTTTTGCTTTGAAAACTTACATACAAACTTACATACAAAAATCTATGTAAAAAAAGCACTTCAAAAAGTGCTTTTGTGTTCAAAAATGGTGCACGGCGAGGGACTCGAACCCACACGCCTTGCGGCAAAGGAACCTAAATCCTTCGTGTCTGCCATTTCACCAGCCGTGCATCATACCGTAATATAAATGCAGAATCAGAAAAATCAAACTTCTGTTTCAAAAAAAGAATTTTTGTGGATGAATTTTACAGATATCCCATAATTTTTCAAAAAAGCTCTGTTCCCAATAAAGAATGTTATTTTGCATATTCAGTCATGAACCATCAAAAAATTCAGTGATTCTGTACATGTCTTGGATTTTTATGGGATATCTGTGGATTTTTTTGTCATTTTAATTATGTCAAGATTGAAAAATAGATTGGAAGAGTTATATTACCCTGTGAATTATTGAGAAAAACAAATTGTTTCAGGCAGACAAAGTCGTTCTGTCCAAACAATACAGCATGGGAAAACTGGAAAATTATGAAACTCCCTTCATTGAAAATCAGACACCTTGAATCGAAATATCCTGTGATACAGGCTGGTATGGGTGTAAAAGTCGGGTCCGCGGAACTTGCGGCTGCAGTCATCGAATGTGGCGGTTATGGAACGATTGCAAGCGTAGGTTTAGGAGATGTTGAACGCGGAAAGTATCATTTTGTAGAAGAATGCAACAATAAGTTTTCTGATGAAATACATCGCGCCCAGGCACGTTTGCAGGGGAAAAAGCCGCTGGGTGTCAATGTGATGGTTGCACTCTCCAATTATAAGGAGATTGTTGAAACTGCGGTAAAGGAAGGCGTTGATTTTATTATTTCCGGAGCCGGATTGCCGTTGAATCTCCCGGAATTTGTCGGAGACGCCAATATTGCATTGATTCCTGTGGTTTCCAGCGCAAGAGCATTTGATCTTGTTTTGCGTACCTGGGAACGGAAATACAACCGGAAACCGGATGCTGTTATTGTGGAAGGTCCCCGGAACGGCGGACATCTCGGATTTACGGAGGAGCAGCTTGCACATCCTGAAACCTGTTCTCTTGAGATTATATACAAAGAAATCAAAGCGGTTGCGGATGCTGCCGGATTGCCGGAACTTCCGATTATTGCCGCCGGAGAGGTTGCAAGCAGAGCCGATGTGGAAAAAATGCTCTCTTACGGCTATAATGGTGTGCAGGTCGGAACTTATTTCATTACAACAGAAGAAGCCGGAGTAGATGAAAAGAGCAAAATGGTATGGGTGAATGCAACAGAAAAAGATATTGTTGTGATCAAGAGCCCTGTCGGTCTTCCTGTCCGTGTGCTGAAGACCCCTCTGGTTGAACGTGTTATGACCGGAGAAAAGCAGCGTTTCACCTGCCCGTACCGTTGTTTGCGGTCCTGTAATCCCGCCAAATCTCTTTTCTGTATCGCCCGTGCACTGATTGCCACATATCAGGGCGATGTTGAAAACGGACTTTATATGAGCGGCTGCAATGTTGGAGCCAGTACGAAGATCTTTCCTGTAAAAGAATTCTTTGATACGCTGGAAGATTGATCCGGGAGGTTTCCTGCGATGTTGTCTGCAAAAAATCTGAATAAATCTTATGGGCAGAATAAGGTTCTGAACGGGTTGGATCTGGAAGTTGCTTCCGGTTCTGTTCTGGGTTTTATCGGGCCGAACGGAGCAGGAAAATCCACTGCAATGAAGATTATATGCGGGATTTTCCCGCCGGATTCCGGAGAGGTGAACGTTTCCGGAATTGATATGCTGAAAGATCCTGTTTCTGCCAAGGAAAAATTGGGATATCTTCCGGAAAATGCGCCTCTTTACTCCGGAATGAGTGTGTCCGCTTTTTTGAAATTCTGCGGAAGAATGCGCGGTTTGAGCGGGGCAGAACTGAAAAAATCTTATGAACGGGTTGTTGAGATTTGCCGTCTGAAAGACGTTTTGCGGATGGATGTGGATTCCCTTTCCAAGGGGTTCCGCCGCCGTACATGTCTGGCTCAATCTCTGATTCATCATCCGGAAAATCTGGTGCTGGATGAGCCGACAGACGGGTTGGACCCAGATCAGAAGCGGGAGATCCGTTCTCTGATTCTGGAATTGAAGCAGAATACGGCAGTTATTGTTTCCACTCATATATTGGAAGAGATTGGAGCTGTCTGCGATCATGTTCTTGCGATCCGTCAGGGCCGGGCTGTTTTTTACGGAACTGCGTCAGAGTTCCGCAAACTTTCATCTGATGAAGGCGCAGTCTGTCTGAAACTGGAACCGTCAGCTGATCCTGCAGAATTTGAGCATTTGACAGAAGCTGCATCTTGCACGTTCTGCCGGGAACCGGGATATATTACTTTAAAAATACAACCTTTGCCCGGAATGGAAAAGGTTCTGGTATCCGCAGCACTTTCTTTTGCCGCATCCCGGAATTACCGTGTGTTGGAATGTGATATTCTCCACGCTGATCCGGGAGAAATTTTTGCCAGACTGGGCAACGGAGGGGATTTATGATGCTGAGACGTTTTTTTGCGATTGTGAGGAAAGAGCTGTCACTCGCTGCGGCATCTCCGGCAGCATGGGTTTTCCTGGTTATATTTCTTGTGTTATCCGCCTTCTGTGCATTTGTTGCCAGCGGGATTTTTGCTTCCGGACAGGCGGACCTTGCACTGTTTTTTGACTGGATGCCGTGGCTGTTTCTGCTGATTGTTCCTGCTTTGGCAATGCCCATGTGGTCAGAAGAACGGCGTTTGGGAGTTTTTGAGCTGACACTTTCATTTCCTGCGTCTCCGTGGGAGATGGTATTCGGAAAGTTTTTTGCCGGGGCGGTGCTGCTGACACTTGCGCTTTTGCTGACATTTCCGGTTCCGGTTACCGCAATTGTGCTGGGGGAACCGGATATCGGAGCGATTTTCTGCGGTTATGCAGGGGCATTGCTTCTCGGATGTGCGTACCTTTCCATGGCATCATTTTGTTCCGCTGTTTCCAAAAGTCAGACAGCCAGCTTTCTGTTATCAGTTTTTCTGTGCGGTTTTTTCCTGTTTGCAGGATGGGCAAGGGTTACGGATTTGCTGGCGTTGTGGCTGCCGCAGGGGATTGTTCACGCGATTTCCTCCTGTTCCTTCCTGTCGAATTACAGAGCTTTTCAGAAAGGGCTGGTTGACTCATCTGAGTTGATTTATGCGGTTTCCATTACCGGATTTTTCCTTTCTCTCACCTGGTTTACTCTGGAATTTGCAGCGGCTGTTCCGAGCGGGCTTTTTTCTGCCGGAATTCTGAAAAACCGTGCCAGCCGCTGTGCGCTGGGCAGATTTTGTCTGCGTTTTCTCTGGATTCTGATTGTAAGTATCTCATGTATTGTGACCGGTCATGTCTGGAAGTACCGGATGGATATCAGCAGTGACCGGGCATATTCCATATCTCCTGTTTCCAGGGAGCTGGCTGCCGGATTGGAAAATCCTGTGCTGCTCCGTTTTTATGCTTCCCGTTCCGGGAAGACGATGCTTCCGGTTCTGAAAAAGTACGCAGACCGTGTGGAGTGGCTTTTGCGGGAATTTGAATCTGCCGGGAAGGGAAAAATCATTCTTGAGATAGTTGACCCTGCGGAGAATCCGGTTTATGAAGAGGCTGCATCTCTTGATGGATGTACAGCCTTATCGGACCCGACAGGGGAACAGTCATATCTTGGAATTTCAGCTTCCTGCGGAGCAAAAACGCAGGTGATTCCGTATCTTACACCCCGTCACGAGGCGCAGCTGGAATATGAAATCGCCCGGATCGTTCAGAATGTTTCCCGGAAAGTCCGTCCGGTAATCGGCGTTATGTCACCGCTGCCGGTCTTTGGAAAGAAGCCGGATTTTACGGCTCAATTCCGTCAGGTTCAGCAGGAGACTGTAACGATAGATCCGCCCTGGTATGTGATTTCCGAATTGATGAAAGAGTATCAGGTTGTTCAGGTTCCGATGGATGCTCCGGAAATTCCGGCAGAAATTCAATCACTCATCGTGATTCATCCGTCCGGAATTTTGTCACGGACACAGTTTGCATTGGATCAGTTTGTTCTCCGCGGAGGCAATCTGGCAGTATTTGCTGATCCCCGTTCATTTTATGCGGTATTGAAATCCAAAAAAGAATATTCCATGCTGGAACTGTTCAAATCGGATTTGGAACCGCTTTTCCGGAGCTGGGGAGTGACATACCGTCCGGAATTTATTGTGGCTGATATGGTTTCAGCCTATCGCAGCAATTTGCCGGACCGGATTATTACGAATCCGACCGTTCTGAATCTTCAGAAGGCACGTTTTTCCGGAAGTTCACCGGAAACCTCAGATTTGAATCATATTTCCATGTATTTTGCCGGAAGTTTTCTTGTGGAAAAACGTGATGGCATAAAGAGTCGGGTTCTGCTTGCGACTTCGCCTGAAACCCAGATTGTCAGTGCGGAAGTCACCCGTCCGGAATTGATTCTGCGCCGGTTCAAAGCCAGCGGAGAAAAATATCCGTTGGCCGTTTGTCTGGAAGGAAAATTTGTATCAGCTTTTCCGAAAGGAGCTCCTGATCCTACTGCTCTGCAGAAAAATGCCGTCATTCTGAAAAAATCCAAAAAAGACAGCAGAATTTATCTTTTCTCTGATTCCGATATGCTGTTCAACGATGTTTGTATTGCAAAGGTTCCGGATGTGACCGGACAGCCGATTTGGGCTCCTTCCTGTGATAACGTGACCTTGTTGCTGAATGTTGCGGATGAATTGACGGGACAGCGTTCTCTTGCAAAAGTCCGGAGCCGGATTCCCATGAGCCGTCCGCTGACCCGCTTCAATGAAATCAAGGCTGAAGCCGAACTCCGGTACAGAGATAAAATATTGAAAGCGGAAAAAGAATATCTGGTATCGACCAGACGGATTCAGCAGATGAAGCAGATTCTCCGGGTCCGTCCGTCTCAGGAAATGATGCGTCAAATCCGGACAGAGGAAAGCATAAACAAGGCTGCCCGTCATGAATTGAATCTGCTGCGTCACTCTCTGCGGACTGAACTGGAACAGCTGGAGACACGGATCAAGATCATTAATCTGGTTGTGATTCCGGGACTGGTTGCCCTGTTTGGAATCCTCTATGCCGTGATCCGTCACAGTGTTATGACAAGGAGAAGTGAATCATGAAAACAGACCGTGGATTTATTGTAAAAACAGTGATATGTCTTCTCTTTGCAGTCGTTGCGGGAGTTTCTCTGATGTTCCGGCACAGCCGGAAAGAGAATGTGAATCTTTCCATGAAAGGTTTGCTGAAGGAGTTCAGTTCTGAGGCACCTGCAGAGATCTGTATTTCATGGAAAGCAAATGTAACAACATTGGTTTTGACGGATGGCGTTTGGAGAGTGAAAGAGCGGGGCGGACATGCTGCTGATACCGCAAAAGTTTCCCGGCTGATTGAGGAATTGCAGAAAATCCGTCCTTTGCGTTGTGCTGTTCCGGCAGATGAAGCAACATGTTCGTTGCTCCGGGTCAGACCGGAAGAAAAAGAGCAGGGAAAGATTCCCGGTGTCCGCATCAGAATAACGGATAAAAATCAAAATACATTGCGAGATATTGTTCTCGGAGCAGGATATTTCAATGAAACAGAGATAGTTATGCCCGGAAAAGAGCCGGAACCTGCCGGACGTTGGATGGGAATTCTTCAGAAAGACGGTTCCGTTGTTCCTGTGTTGATATCCCGGATGTTTGAAGAGTTTACTCCCGTTCCGGGAAGCTGGATGTCATCGCCAGTTTTTGATAAGATCAACCAGCTTGTCCGGATTGAATATGAATCCGGGAAAAAGACAGCTTGGATGATTGGCCGTTTTTCAGTAAAAGCTCCTTTTGAGAGTATTATTCCCGGAAAAGCTTCTGTATCTCAGCAGAAGCTGAATGTATTGGCAAATATTCTTTCACAGCGGTATACGTTTGAAGGAACCCGCGAAAAGGATGCCGGGAAATTGAATTACATTGGGAAATTGGAAACGCTGGACAGTACCGGATTTGTCCGTACGCTGTCGTTTTACAGAGCTGACAAAGTGAAGGGCGGAGTCCTTTGCAAAGTCAGTGCAGCAGAACGAAAGAACAAAACAGACAGAACTCGTGTGGATTCTTTTACGAAAGGGCGCGACGGCTGGCTGTATGTGATTCCGGAAAAAGTTTTTGAAAAGATAAAAACAAATCCTGCAGGAGATTAAAATATGATTCATCTTTTGAATGCGGTGGATTGCCGCTTATGCGATGTGATTGATGTTTCACCCTGGAAACGGGTGGAATTGGATTTAGGGTGCGGCAGCGGTGGTTTTTCCATTAACCTTGCCTCACACAATCCCGGAACGCTTGTAATGGCGGCAGATGTTATGCTGGGCAGATTGCGGAAAGTCGAAAAATTGGGCAAACGCGCCGGACTGAACAATCTGGAACTGCTCCGTGTGGAAGGCCGTCATCTGACAGGTCGGATTTTGCCGGATGGATGTCTTGACCGGATTCATATTCTCTGTCCGGACCCATGGCCGAAACACAAACACAAAGGGAACCGCCTCATGTCATCCGAATTCATGATGTCGCTCCGGCGTATTTTGAAAGAAGATGGTGTTCTTCATTTTGCAACGGATGATCCGCGGTATATGAATGCAACTCTGGAGAATATCCGCACATCGGGACTTTTTGAACAGCTGCCGGATGATGCTCTGGCAGACGTTTCCGGTTTTAAAACGGAATTTGAAAAGGATTGGCTTGCCGTCGGAAGAACAGTTCCGCATGTCGCTTTCCGTCCGAAATAATTGATTTTAAGGTCTTTTTTTTGTAAAATATGACCAAAATATCAAAATAATGATTTGACAATTTATGGATTGCGGTGTATTTTGCGGTGATTGATAGAACGTTTTCATTCGTTGTATTGTCATGAAAAGTTGAAAAGTAGTCTGAAAACAAGAACATAGAAAACCGAACAGGAGAAAAATGGCTGACGGAATTTCAAATTATGCAGGGAGCAGTGAGCGTTCCAAAATAGCAATGAGACTTGCAATTGCAGCTCTTGTGGAAGCACTGTTTTTTACCATTTTGGCTTTAATAGCCGGATTTGGAAATGGGTGGAGCGGATTGGGAACATTTACGCTGGGTGCGCTGCCCTTCGGAGTTGCTGCAATTTTCAGTGTTGCCGCAATTTTTTACGGAATGTTGTCCGGAAGTGCCGCGGAAGAAGAGTATGAAAAAGAGCTGTTGAAGAAACGGAAAGAAAATCATCACAGTTTGATGGATGTTTCAGAAGATGTCCGTTTCACTTCGGGAAGAACTTTTTCAAATTATGTCAAATATGCTCCGCAGGCGTTCTGTGCGATTGCCTTTCTGTTTGTTGTATTGAGTCTCTGGAAAGCATATATTACTCCGGCGGCTTATGGTGAAGCCGGTCTTCCGGTTGCCCAGAACCCCATGACACTTGCATTTGTCTGTATTATTTCAGCAGCGGTAGCCCTTTTTACCGGGATGTTCTTTTCCGGACAGAGCCGTATTGCTGAATTCCGCTGGCTGCGTCCGATAGGAGCCTGGCTTGTTGCCGGTGCGTTTATCTGGCTGCTTGCATCGGTGACATCTGTTGCAGCTCATTACGGAAACAAAGGTTGGGATCTTCCTGTTGCAAAATTCGTTTTCGGAATTCTGGTTGTTCTTTGTGCTGAATTCGTTTTCAACTTTGTTGCAGAATTTTACCGTCCGCGAACTCAGTTGGAGGACCGCCCTGTTCACGAAAGCCGTCTGTTGGCGGTTTTCATTGATCCGGGCAGCATTGCAAAGAATATTGCAAATATGCTTGATTATCAGTTTGGGTTCAAGGTTTCCGGAACCTGGCTGTTCCAGAAGTTCTGCAAAGTCGCTCTGCCGGCAATTTTTGTATGGCTTGCAGTTCTGTGGCTTTTTACTTGTATCGGAGAAGTCGGTCCCGGAGAATTGGGAATCAAGACCCGTTTCGGGAAACTTGTTTGTGAAAAACCGCTGCAGCCCGGGATTTATTTCAAACTTCCCTGGCCCTGCGATCAGATTTACCGTATCAAGGTCGATGAGCCCCGGACCGTTACGATCGGTGTGGAAAAAACTGATGTCGCCGGAGCAGAAGCCAAACCTGCCCAGACAACCATTCTCTGGACCAAGGAACATGAAGAAGGGGAAATGCCGTTCCTTGTTGCAAACAGTGTGACAGCTCCTGCCAAAAAGTCTGCCGGAAAAGATTCTTCCAGTCAGGACCTCGGCAATGCCGTTTCTCTGTTGAATGCAGTTCTTCCCGTAACATATAAAGTTGATGAGAATAAAGTGATGGATTATTTCCTGAATTTCCGGGATGTAAACCGTGCGCTTAACGATCTGGGAACTCAGGAAGCTACAATTTATTTCGCCAGCACAGATTTCACCGAAGATTTGTCTGTTGGCCGTATCAGTATTACAAAGAATCTTGCGGCAAGAATTCAGAAACGTGCTGATGCACTGGGATTGGGAATTAAAATCCTGAGCGTTGATTTGAATGGAACTCATCCGCCTGTCAAAGATGTTGCTTCTGCTTTCCAGGGCGTTTTCATCGCGGAACAGAAGATGAATACAGAAATTGAAAAAGCTGAATCTTATAAACTGGAAAAAGAGGCAGCTGCAAAGATTGAAGAAATGAAGATCCTTCAGGAAGCAAAGACTTACAGCTATAAAGTTTCCAATGTCTCCGCTTCCGAAGCTCAGGAATTCATCAGTAAACTCAGAGCCTATAATGCAATGCCCGCAATGTTCAAACTGCGGACCTATCTGAGTTTCCTTGAAACAGATTGCGCCAACATGAGAAAGTATATCATATCGTCAGCGATTCCGTATCAAATTCTGGAACTCAATGCGGAAGAAAAAGCTCGTCTTGACCTCATTGATGCTGATCTCGGCGGTGAAATCAACTGAAAATAACAAAAATAAAATAAATACAGGAGTCTGAAAAATGTCCGAAACATGCTGCGGTCACAATCATGATCACAAAGGATGCACTTGTGAACATGAACACGATCATCACGAAACAGAAATCAAACAGAAGAAGCACGTGAATATCCCCATTATGCTGCTGGGATTTGCGGTTGCTGCGATTTTCCTGATTGCAATCTTCTCCTATCAAGTGGCAACAACGGAACAGGCTGTTGTGATTACTTTAGGTAAAATCGATGCCAATGTAAGACAGCCCGGACTGCATTTCCGCTGGCCGTATCCGATTCAGAAAGTTATGAAATATGATACCCGCTTGAGATGCTATGATGGAAATATCGGAAAACTGGAAGAAACTCCGACCAGTGATGGAAAAAACATTACCGTTTCCATTTATTCTGTCTTCCGGATCAAGGATCTGATTAAATTCCAGAGCGCAGGCGGCAGTATTGCAACTGCTGAAAATCAGCTCGGAATTCTGATGCGTTCCGCAAAGGGAGCGATCATCGGTAAATTCAGTTTTGATCAGCTGGTGAACTCCGATCCCAAAAAGATCCGTATCGCTGCAATGGAAAAAGAAATGCTTGACATGGTTGCCCCCAGTGCAGCAGACCAGTACGGTTTGGAAGTTATTTCCGTGAATATCCGCACAATCGGTGTTCCCGATGAACCTGCTAAAGCTATCGCAGAACGTATGATCTCTGAACGCAAGACCGAAGCTGAAAAATATAAGAGCCAGGGTGAAGTTCAGGCAAAAGAAATCATGACAAAGGCTGACAATGACCGTATGAATATTCTGACACAGGCAGAAGCTGAAGCCAAGAAGATCCGTGCGGAAGGTGATTCCGAAGCTGCAAAACACTATGCTGTATTCAGTCAGAATCCCGAATTGGCAATTTTCCTCCGGAAACTGGAATCTATGAAACGTCTGATGGGAAATCGGACGACCCTGATCCTCGATACAAACTATGCTCCGTTTGATATTTTGAAATACGGAACTTCTCTCAACGGCGAAGCTGCGAAGAAATAACCCTTCCGACGGAGAACTCTATTATGGAAAACGATAACAAAGAATTGACAGAAGCAAAGAAGATTGCGGAAGAAGGTGTTTTTTCTTCCGGGATGGATATGCTTGTCAAAAGTTTGAAGGCAGTCTTTATTCTGCTTTCAAGCTTGATATTGATCCTGCTGATCTGGTTTTTCACATTCAGCGGATTCTTCACGGTGCGCCCTGATACAGCTGTCATTGTTTTGCAGTTCGGGGAATTCAAGGAACTTTATACAGATGACTGGCATTGGGTATTTCCATATCCTGTCAGCAAAGTTGTAGAGATCCCCACAACACCGCAGACCATATCCAGCAGCACTTACATGCCTGCAAATGAAAAGCTGATTACCGACCGGAAGAACAACCCCCAGGGCGGTGAAACTCTGATTCCCGGCGTTGACGGTTATCTGATTACTGCTGATGCCTGTATCATTCACACCTCCTGGAGTATGACTTACCGTATTACAGGACCGAAACAGTATTATGAAAACTGTCTGACCCCGGAACTTCCTGCTGAAGCGGATACTGTATTCTTCAACAAGAAGGGTGAGCAGACCGGGACCCGCGGTCCGCGGACACTGCTCCGCAATGTTTTGGATAATGCGGTCCTGCAGATCACTTCCCGCTGGAAAGTCAATGATATCATCTTCAAGAAGACCAATGAGTACCGTACAGAAGTGGAAAGTCTGGTCAGAAAGCAGATCGCAGATCTCAATATCGGTGTTTCTGTAGAAACTGTCAGTCTTGCGGTCAAGAGTCCGCCGCCCCAGACAATCGGAGCGTTCAACGAAGTTACTTCTGCGGAAACTCAGGCAAAGTCTGAAGAAGATAAAGCGAAGGCTTATGCTTCCAAGCAGAAAGCTCTTGCGGAATCTGAAAGCAATGTGCTGATTTCCGAAGCACGGAATTATAAAGCAAAAGTTGTTGCAGAAGTGGAAGCAGATGCCAAGTATTTCAGTCTGCTGCTGCCGGAATACAAAAAGAATCCGGAATCTGTTACAGTCGCGCTCTTTACTCAGACTGTTTCCGATGCACTTTCCAATGCCAAAGACAAGTTTATTGTCAACTCTCTGGCATCCGGAAAGCAGGAACTGCGTTTGAAACTGAATCCTGAGCCGAAGACTGATAAAAATGTTATTACCAAGAGTAAGGAGGCCGCGAAATGAGTGTATGTATCTGCGGACATGACCATAGTGAAGACGCCAAAAACGGCGAAATGCTGTCCGAAGGCCGCGGACACGGACGCAGTATGGGCCGCGCTGCCTTTGCTGCTGTCGGAGGTTTTCTGGTCCTGAACTCTTTCCTGCTGGAATGGTTCTTCCCTGAACAGCCTTTTGCATCGGAAGTCAGCGCTGTGATCGGTGCGATCGTGCTGGCATTGCCGATTTTTATCGCAGCGGTCCGTGACCTTTGTGTCGGACGCGTTTATATGAATGAGCTTGTGGCTCTGGCTATTCTTGCCGCATTCGCCGGACAGGAATTCCGGGAAGCAGGAATCATCTCCTTCTTCCTTCTGATCACGATCATCATTGAAACCCGTACAGCATCCGGAGCTCAGCGTTCCATTGAAGAACTGCTGCGTTTGACTCCTCACGATGCCCACAAGAAAAATGAAGATGGAACTTATACCGATGTGGAAGCCGCTGAACTTGCCATCGGTGATATCATCAGTGTCCGTCCCGGTGAAAATTTCCCGGTGGACGGTGAGATCATTGAAGGTCAGAGTGCGGTCAATCAGGCATCCATCACAGGGGAATCTCTCCCTGTAGATAAGGGTGTCGGCGATGAAGTTTATGCCGGAACCCAGAACCTTTCCGGCGGTATCGAAGTCCGTGTGACCAAGATCGGTGATGACACCACCCTCGGAAAAGTCAAAGAAATGATTCTTGCAGCGGAATCCAGCAAGAGTCCCATTGTCCGTTTGATTGATAAGTATGCGGCATTCTATACACCCACCATTCTGATGCTTGCGATGCTCACCTGGTGGTTCTCTGATGGAGATATGAACCGTGTGATCACGCTTCTTGTGATTGCATGCCCCTGTGCAGTTGTTCTTGCGACCCCGACAGCTGTGGTTGCAGCGGTTGCAGCAGCTGCACGACTCGGGATACTTATTAAAAACATCACACATCTGGAACTTGCCTCCAAGATCAAAGCATTTGTGTTTGACAAAACCGGTACACTTACAGAAGGGGAACTTGCTGTTGCAAAGATCCGTCCTGTTGAAGGAGTGGAACCTGCAGAGCTTCTATTGATTGCCGCATCTGTGGAATCCCGCAGTAACCACCCGACAGCTCTTGCAATTCTGCGTCTTGCCAAAGAAGTCGGCATCAAGCTGACAGAAGGAACCGATTACGAAGAAGTCCACGGAAAAGGAGTGACAGCGATGATCGGCGGAGTTCCCTGTATTGTCGGCCGTACCAAATGGATGGCTGAGCAGGGAATTGTGATGGATCAGGATGAAACGGAAGTGATCGGTATGAGTGTTGTCGGAATTGCCCGTAACGGCAAGCTGATGGGTATGCTTGGGTTCCGTGACAAGATCCGTCCGGAAGCTGCTGACACCATCAAAGAATTGAAAGAATCCGGGATTCGTCTGTGTGCAATGGTTACAGGTGACCGTGCGGCTGTGGCAAGTGAAGTTGCAAAGACACTTGGTATTGATGATTATCAGGGCGACTGTCTGCCGGAAGGCAAGGTGGAATATGTTGAAAAGGTCAAGAAAGACAGTCCGGTTGCCTTTGTCGGGGATGGTGTGAACGATGCTCCTGCGCTTGCTGCCGGAAGTTTGAGTATTGCCATGCGTGCGATCGGCAGTGACATTGCCATCAACAGTGCGTCTATTGCCCTGATGAACAATGATTTGCGCCGCATTCCGCTGCTGATCACTCTTTCCAAAAAGATGTCTTCTGTAATCAGTCAGAACCTTGCGTTCGGTATGCTTTTTGTGATCGGCGGTATCATCCTTTCCGTGTTTGGAGAACTGACACCTGTCGTCGCCGCAATTTTCCATACGGTCAGCACCTTGATTGTGATTTTCAACAGTGCCCGTCTGGTTCGTACCGGGGAGAATATTACGCTTGCGGAAGCCAAGCAGCAGAATAATTGAAAATAGATACGGGAGAAATACTGAAAATGGCGAATATAGTAGAAGCAGTCGGTCTTGTGAAAGAGTTCCGTGATTTCTGGAACCGTCCCAAGGCAAAAGCTGTGAATGATATTGATTTTGAGGTGAAAGAAGGAGAAGTGCTTGGTCTTCTCGGTCCCAACGGTTCCGGAAAATCCACTACAGTGAAAATGCTTCTCGGACTTCTTTACCCTACCGGCGGACGTCTGACTGTATTTGGCAGTTCTCCGCGCAGCGTTGATGCAAAGCGGATGATCGGTTATCTCCCGGAAGAAACCTATCTTTACAAGTATCTGACGGCTTATGAAACACTGGATTTCTTCGGCTCGCTCTTCGGGCTTTCAGCGAAAGAACGCAAAACCAGAACGGAGCAGCTTCTTGATATGGTGGGACTTTCCCATGCGGCGAACCGTCGGGTCGGTGAGTTCTCCAAAGGGATGGCGCGCCGTATCGGTTTGGCTCAGGCAATGATCAATGACCCGGCATTTCTGATTCTGGATGAACCCACAAGCGGTTTGGACCCCATCGGATGCCGTGAAGTCAAAGATTTGATCCTGCTTTTGAAACGCCGTGGAAAAACAGTTCTTGTGACAAGCCACCTGCTCAGCGATGTGGAAGATGTTTGTGACCGTGTGGTGATTCTTTACGGCGGAAAGATCCGTGCTCAGGGTACAATGGAAGAGCTGCTCTCTGTGAAAAATTCCAGCCGGATCACGATTCCGGACCTTCCTGCTGAAGCTCTGGCTAAGATTGAAGCTGTCATCCGTGAAACAGCCGGTACCAACTTTACTGTTGATCATCCGCACCGGACTTTGGAAGATTTCTTCCTGAATGTGGTCGATGATGCAAAGAAAGAAAGTATTTCCACTTCCGGAGCCACATCCGGCGGGGAAATTGCATCTTATCTTGTTGACGGCGATATTTCAGAAACCGGAAAAGAAAAGCTCGCCAGACTTTCCGGAACAGAACCTGAACCGGAAGAGAAACCTGTGGAAGAAATCCCTGTTCTGACGGAACAGAGTCAGCAGAAACTGAGTGCTCTGGAAGAAAAAGCTGAAGTTCCGGAGGAAAAACCGCTGGATGAATCAGCACGTCAGCAGCTGGATGATGCAAACAAAAAACTTTCCGATCTTTTCTCCAATGGAAATCAGAAATAACCGGTAGGAGGAACAGGTGATGTCTGCATACATCTCGATTGTCAAGCTGACATGCAGGGGCGCACTGCGTTCCCATGTGTTTCAGTTTCTGCTTGCGATCCTTTTGCTCGGGATCCTGATTATTCCCAATACAATCAAAGCTGACGGTTCTGCTTACGGATTTATCAAGGTTTCGCTGGAATACAGTCTTTCCTTCATCTCTCTCATGCTGATGCTTTCCGGCATCTGGCTGGGAGCACAGACGATGACGCAGGATTTGGAAGACAACAGAATTCACATGATTGCGGTGAAACCCGTATCCCGTCCGGTGATCTGGCTGGGAAAATTTTCCGGAGTCATGCTGCTGCTGACTGTATTGATGGTTCTTTCCTCTCTGGCTGTGTACGGATTTGTCCGCTGGCAGTACAGAAAAGCCGGACTGATTACAGATCAGGAAAATCAGGAAAGCGTGGCAAATGTCCGCCGCGAACAGGCAAAGATTGCCAATGAACTTTTGACCGGGCGCAGGGCTTACATGCCTAAAATGCCTGATGTCAACGCTATGGTTCAGAAGAAATTTCAGGAACAGATGACCAAGACGACTCAGGATGGCAAGCGTGTTCTGAATGTTTATACGGAAGATCAGCGGAATAAGATCATCGAAGAATTACGCCGTCAGGTGCTTGCAAGCCTTTCTGAAGTCAAACCGCAGACAACTTATCTCTGGCAGTATGAAGGTCTGCCGAAAGATTTCAAAGGGAATTTCTTCGTCCGTTACCGTCTTTACACAAGCGGGACTTCTCAGAATGCGGAAAAGGTTGCCGGTTCCTGGGGCGCTGTATTCTTTTTTGAAAAGAAGACCGATGTTGCTCAGAAAAAAGCCGGAGGCAAAGACGAAACGGAATATGTTGCAAGTTATATTCCCAGAAAACCGGAACAGTATCTGACCGTTTCCGTAAATGAACTGGAATTTCCATCTGAATTTCAGGGCGGACGTATCATTCATAATCAGCAGGCAATGATCGGCTTTACCAACATCACAGCAAAACCGATTCAGTTCCAGCTGGCAGACGGACCTAAGATTCTGATTAAGCAGGTCAGTTTCTTCAATAACTATTTCCGTGCGGTATTTATGGAATGGCTCGGTGTGTTTGTTGTCACAATGATAGCGTTTGCCGCAGCATCCTTCCTTTCCATGCCGACAGCTATTTTCTTCACGCTGTGCTATATTGCTTACGGTGCATTTTCTCTGTTCCTGCAGGGACCGATCAAGAATTACGGAAGTGTTGCAGCTATGCCGGGGATGGATAAGTTCGGATACATTTTCAGTGAGATTCTGCTGACAGCAGTGATTCCTGTTCAGAAATTTTCCATGTCGGAGTTTGTTGCAAACGGCGAGCTGATCGAATTGTCTATGATAGGTGCGGTGATCTTGTATCAGGTTGTTCTGAAAGGGGTTCCGCTTGCGCTGCTTGGAATCTGGATTTACACAAAACGTGAATTCGCCATGGCATCCGTGAAACGCTAAAGAATAAGGATTGCAAATATGTATTTCAGAAAATTCAAGATATGGGTGATTGCAATTGTTCTGATCGGATTGCTTCTTGGAATCAATCTGGCAGTTCAGCAGAAATTGGATAAGGTCATCAAGCAGGAAAAACTGGTTGATGAAGCTGTGGAAGATAAAGGACTTCCTCCCATGGTGGCGTTTACAACAGTTGCATTGGGCGGATTCCGTGGAATTCTGGCAGACTTGCTCTGGCTGCGCGCCGGGGCATTGCAGGAAGATGGAAAATATTTTGAACTGGTGCAGCTGGCTTCATGGATCACAAAACTCCAGCCTAAATTTACAGCTGCGACCTCCTTTCTTGCATGGAACATGGCATATAATATTTCCGTGACCTTCCAGGATCCGCAGGACCGCTGGAGATGGGTTCAGCGCGGAATTGAACTGATCCGTGATGAAGGGTTGAATTACAATGCCAATGACCCCAAACTTTATCAGCAGCTTGGCTGGATTTATCAGCACAAGATGGGAAATACCCTTGACGATGCGCAGAAGTATTACAAGTATCAGATCGCAAAAGAGATGCAGCGCGCATTCGGCGGTGTGGCAGATCCGGACTGGGAAGCATTGAAAAAAGCTCCGAAATCCTTCGTGGAATTCCGGAAACTCCATCCGGAAAAAGAATATTGGAACAAGATCCGCAATGCAGGATACCGTGATGATACCTCTTTGAACGGAGCATTCCGCGACACCGGACTTCTGCCTGAAAATCTCAAGAAAGTTCTGACCGCAGAAGAAGCCGCAGAACTGGAAACATTCCTGCGGGCGATCTGGCTGCGGGATTATTACAAAATCCGTCCGGAAATCGTGATCGAAATCAATAAACAGTACGGTAAACTTGACTGGCGTGCTTCTGAATCATACGCCATCTACTGGGCAACCCTTGGAAACATGTACAGTCCGAACCGTTTCAGTATTGAGTGTGACCGTATGATCTCCCAGTCCTTGAAAGAAACCTTCATCGGAGGACGTATGCTGTTCCCGGAAAAGATTCCCAGCGAAAACTTTATCCTGGTTCCGAACCTGGATATTGCTGATGCTGTGCGTGAATCCTTCCTGCTTGCAGCAAAACGGAATGACTTTGCCCACTCTTTCAAAAGCGCATTGGATAACTTTATGATCGATGCTATCGTTATTCTTTATTCCTATGGAAGAGAAAAGAAATCCCGTGAATATTTCAATATCATGCGGAAAGAACGCGGTTCATTTGACAAGCGTTTCCAGAACTTTGACAAGTTCATTGTTTCCCAGTGGGAAGAAGATATGAAGGATGGTTCCTACAAGCAGGCTCACGACTTGATCAGCGGTTTGATTTATACTGCTGCAATCTATGTTGCCTATGATGATCATGCTGCCGGCGAAGCTCACTTGAAGCTTGCTCAGATGGCGTATGAACGTTATGGAAAATCTTTCAAGGATGTGGAACGTATGCAGCTTCCTCCCTTTGCTCAGATGAAGAAGGAAATTGTTCTGATGGTGATGAGACAGTTCCCGAAACTGGCTCCCAGACTGCAGGCTGTCATTCAGGAAGAACGTAACTCCAAGTAAAATTTTGTTAATGTCCCCAATTTTATGATGAGACAATTTATTTGACAAGGCTCCGTTCCCCACATAGGTTGCTAATTTATTAAACTTGATCTGATTGCTTTGTCAGGTCAAGTTTTTCTTTAAAATTACCTCTTATTGTATGGAACATTTAAGTTGCACGTGAAAGGATGAAATATAGCAGAACATCTGGGGAGTAACAGGGATTTTAGAGAATTTACAGAAAAATATGTTCCGTAGCTAAGATCAGTCAAAATTCAATGCCGGATCCTTGACCTGCTTCTGATTCTTTTTCATCTTCTTTTCGATTTCTTTTTTATTTTGAAGTATGCGTTCCATCATAGGGTCGTAACGCATATCCCGCCCCTTATTGATTTCCCGCGGTAAACCGTAGACTTCCGGCGGAACGTCAAAACCAAAAAATGTTCTGCTTACCGTTGTTTTCCACCGGTAACGGATGATCTGCCCCTTATGCGGTCTGAACATTTCTTTGAACGTGTCGCAAAAACCGGCATCCGTTTTTGCAGCAGAAAATAAAAAAATGATTGGTATCAGAATGTAATTGATCAATATAAACTTATATCCGAAATCAGCTTTCCGGATTTTGGGAACCCAGAAGAACAGAAGCCGGAAAATAGTTTCATGTATAAAAGAGAGAGTAACATACAGAAAGCCTAAAAGAGACGGTAAATATCTGAGATACCAGAGTGTAATTCCCATTAATGGGATTGCTGCCACTATTGCATAGCCGATATACCCGGTATATTTATAAACTGCAAGGCAGGCAAAAAACGGTATCATGCCGATCGCCGTTCCGATCAGGACCGGCGGCAGCAGATAAAAAAGAAAATAAAAAGACATGAGCCAGATAAGCAGCCCTTTCCCCGTTCCCAGATTCAGCCAGCAATCATAGCCCCATTGGAGTTCGATATCAAACAGATACCAGAAGAGAGCCATGGGAAGAAAACAGCAGAAAAGATACATCGATTTCCCGTCGCAAGGTGTTATTTCGGGAGGATGGTATCTGTTCATCGCTGCTGCAAATCTGGCACCTTCAGCTTCAGATTTCAGCTTATTTACAAGATCGTCGGCTTGGAGCCGTTTTCCGAGCGGAATTTCAGGATCAAGTTCCTCTCTGGCTGCACTGGCTGCTTCGGCACGTGCAGTAGCTTCTCTAGCCTGATTATCCAGAAAATTCTGATCTGCCATGGTTGTTTTCCTTTGTTTCTAATCAATTTCAGCTGATTGAGGTAATTGAAATTGCCTCGATTATAAAACCTTTTCCAAATATTCAAATACCGCTTTCAAATCGTCAAATTTCAAAACTGCGGAACTGTCAAGATTCGTGGGCTGATTGTTTACGATCACAATATCTGCACCGCCATATTTTGCCGCCATGGGCAGCGATGCTGCCGGCTGAACTGTCAGACTGCTTCCCAGGACCAGAACCAGATCAGATTTTTCAAAATCAGAGAACCCTTGGTTCAGCAGTTTTTCATCCAGATTTTCACTGTAGAAAACAATATCCGGTTTGATCAAGCCTCCGCAATGGTCGCAATAGGGAACTTTTCCTCCCAGTACCATGGGGGAAATTTCAGCATAGGTACAAACCATTTTGCATTTCATACAATGATGAAATGCCGGGGAACCATGAACTTCATAAACTTTTTTATTTCCCGCTTTTGTGTGAAGCAGGTCTATATTTTGAGTGTAAAGAGCTTTCAGCAGCTGTTTTTCTTCCAGTTTTGCAAGGACTCTGTGAACAACAGAAGGTTCATAACGTTCCAGACAATAAACGAATTCTGTTGCCCAGCCGTAAAACAGTTCCGGTTCATTCCGGAACGTGGGCAGAGAGAGAATATCTTCCACGTTTCTTCCGTGCCAGGGTTCTTTATAAACGCCATTGATTCCCCGGAAGTCCCGGATTCCGGAGAGAGTGGAGACTCCTGCACCGGTAAAGACAGTCATGTTTTTAGAAGAGCGAATCAGTGAAACCAGTTTTTCAAGATCCTTTTCCATTTTTTGAATTACCTCATTTCATTAAAAATACGATTGAGCGCAGATGGATAATTTTCCCCTTCCACTGTTCCCATTCCGGCAAGAGGATAACCATGAGTCAGGCTGTCGCCAATGCACAAAACAGTTTTCCGGGGGTATTTCAGTGTACAGATTTTCTCGTACAGCATAGCTCCGATCAGGATATGACCGTGATTGGTCGGATGAATCCCATCGAATGCACCGCAATTTTTTTTGTTTCTGGTCAGACTTTCTGCACGATCCATTGGACTGACCGCAGAATATATTTTGAAAAGATCCAGATAAGGGATTTCCAATTCTTCGGAGATCGCGCGGGTACAATCCACATACTTCTGATACTGATCTTCCAGACCGTCATCGACAGCATCTTTCATTTCCGGATATTTCTGTACAAATTCATCCCAGAGAATGACTGGCGGGATGATATTGATCAAATGAAATCCTTTTTCCGGAATCATTTTGCAGATGGTCCGGTAATTTTTCCGGAATTGCGGAAAGGGAAGCCGGCGGTGCGGATTGATACAGTCATTTGCCCCCATGGAGAGAATGACTGTTGCCGGAGCCTCTGCCAGAGAAAGGATATTGTCTGCTTTTTCCAGAAATACTTTTGTTCCGTCACCGGGAACACCTGCGTTGATTACTGTTGTTTTCATGAAATAACCTGTTTTTTATGAAGAAGAATTCCGGAAAAGATTGCTGTGAACGGAGCAACCAGAACGAGCGAAAAACTGCCGATAAGCGTTTTGACCGATTCTGCCGCAACCAAAGGATTGTTCAGAATTTCAAAAAGAGAATTCCCTTGAACGGCGAACATCATCAGCAGGGTGATATATCCGCCGGAATAGGCAAGCAGGAGCGTTGTTGTCATGGTTCCCACGACACTTTTTCCGATTCTCATTCCGGAGGCTGTCAGCTGTTTTTTGGATAACGTATCGTTATGAATTGCCACTTCTTCCACGCCTGAAGCGATATCCATAGCCAGGTCCATCACAGCACCGGAACTTGCAAGAATCACCGCCCCGGAGAAAAGATCCTGTATATTCAGAAAATCATATCCGCTGTGATAAAGAGCCTGAATGTATGGCAGAGTTGCACCATTGATCTTCATGAGCCAGGTGAAAAGGTGGGTCATGCAGAGTCCGGCAAAGATCCCGGCAATTGCTCCGGAAAATGCTGCAACGCCCTTCCGGTTGATTCCGGCAACAAGAAACATGATGGCTGCTGTCAGGAAACAAACGCATCCAAAGATCGTCCATGAGGCGGAAAATCCGTTCAGAACCATGGGAATGACCGCCTTCCAGATAACCATTACGCTCAGAAAAAAGCTGAATAACGCTTTTACACCTGTCCACTTTCCGAAAATACAGAGGAAGATACAAAACAATCCTGCAAGCAGCCATGTCCAGAATGTCCGGTCATAATCCTGCGCACGGATCACGGCACTTGCCGGATCGTCCTCCGGCATCATTGCAACAATGATTTTATCTCCGGAAGAAAACTTTTTATCCAGTTCCATCTGAGCGCGGATGAGATTTTCCGCCTGATAAACGGTTCCTTTCCGGGGACCGCTTGTAAGTTTGACTTTCAACGATTGCGAACCGTATTCCAGCAGTCCGTGTTTCTGCAAATCGTTGTTATCGACTTCCAAAACAACTGCTTGTTCCTTGACCGCCCTGTCATCGGTCAGCCGTTTCGGAGAAGGGACAAACCACAAAAGAATACAGCATACTGCAAGGGTCAATGTGATAATAAGATCCTGCCGGAAAGAATGTTTTGTCATTTGAACATTTCTTTCAAACGGTTTGAAATTTCTGTATTTTCATAGAAACCGCTGAATTTTTCTGCATTTTTTCCGGTTGCGGTAGTGAGGACAGGCAGAGCTGTATGCGCGCCTGTACTCCAGCCGATTCCTGCCTTTGATGCCATAATCAGCCGGGCTGTATTCGGAAGATTCCCTTTGTCGATGGCTTTTTTGATTTTTTCCTTATCTGCAGCAGAGAGCTTCATCGGGCTTTTGCTCTTTTCATCAAAGATAAATCCATAATACTTGTTGAGAAGCTGATAAATATCTTCGTATGAAAGATCTTTCTTTTCTTTTTTGAGTTTTTCCGCTTTTGCTTTTTTAACGATTCCTCCCAGCATGCCGGCGGAACATTTCTGATGAGCGAGCCGTTCCATATACATTGCATATCCGGTTGCGGCAAATCCCATGGTCATACCGCCAGTTTCGTGGTCTCCAGTTACAACGATGAGCGTTTCCTCCGGATGTTTTTTTGCAAAATCGACAGCGACTCTGACGGCATCATCGAATGCAAGGACTTCCCGCAAGTTTGCCGCTGCATCATTTGCATGTCCGGCATGGTCGATCTTTCCACCTTCCACCATCATAAAGAATCCCTTGGAATTATCCAGCATTTCGATTCCTTTTGCAGTCAGATTGGCGAGAGTGAATACTGCGTTTTCCGGGGTGTCGATCGCATAAGGAATATTGGCATTGATCAGAACTTTTCCGTTTCCCTGTTTCAAGGCTTTGAATTCACTTTCTCTGCTGATTACTTTATAACCTGCTTTGCGGGCAAGATCGTTGATATCTCCCTGATATTCTTTTGATTTTTTATTATCAGACATGGCAACTCCGCCGCCAGCGAAATAATCAAAACCGGATTTTATCAGATCAAGTCCGATTTCATAGTATTGACTCCGATTGGTGCGGTGGGCGTAGAATGCTGCCGGGGTTGCATGGTTGATCGTCACTGTGGTAACGATTCCGACTTTTCTGCCGTTCTTTTTTGCAACGTATGCAATGGATTCCAAATGACGTTTTTTATCGTTCGCTATACCGATGGCACCGTTATAAGTCTTTTCTCCGCATGCAATTGCTGTTCCGGATGCAGCGGAATCTGTAACCAGAGAATTTGCAGAACCGGTTCTGGTTGTTCCGTGATAGGGCATCTGATTGATAATCAATCTGTCATGTCCTGCGTGACGGGCAAACTCATCAGCGACCATGCGCTGGGGCGTTGCCATTCCGTCTCCGATGAACAGAAAGATGTACTTCGGAGCGTTCCCGTTTGCAGCAAACACCGCCACGAACATGACGGTCAGAAAAAGAGTCAAAAGACGTTTCATGATATTTCTCCTTTATTGTATTTCGTCTTCTTTCAATGTAAAATCAGCCCCCATTGCTTTGAAGGCATCGAAAAATGCCGGGTAGGTGACAGCTGCACATTCTGCACCGCGGATGATAGTATCCCCTTCTGCGGCAAGACCTGCAACAGCCAGAGCCATTGCGATCCGGTGATCTCCGTAACTTTCCAAAACCGCTCCTTTCGGTTTTCCGCCTTCAATGATCATTCCGTCCGGAAGTTCAGTAACAGCAACTCCCATTTTCCGGAGTTCTTTTGTCATACATGCGATCCGGTCCGTTTCTTTGATCCGGGCATTTGCCACATTGTAAAGTTTTGTGGTTCCTTCCGCAAATGCGGCGACTACGGAAAGAGCGGGCAGAGCATCCGGCATAGCATTCAAGTCGATTTCCATTCCGTTCAGTTCCACACCTTTGACAGTTGTCTTTCCTCCCGCTTTCCGGATTTCCGTTCCCATCTGAGAGAGCAGAGCAAATACTCCTTTGTCGCCTTGAACATCCATGAAATCAAGATTAAGGATTCCGATTTCCGACTTTGTAACAGCTGCCGCCGCAAGGGGAAATGCAGCTGTTGAAAAATCTGCGGGGATCGTATAGGTGAACCCCTTTGTCTTCTGTCCGCCCGGAACTTCAAAATGGGTATAGTCTTCAGCCGCTTCAAACTGTAAGCCCAGCCGTTTCATCCAGGAAAGAGTCAATCCGATATAAGGCTGTTCGTTGACATTGATGACGTCAATGGTTTCCCCGCATCCGGAGAATGCACTGGCAAAGAGCATTGCGGAAACATACTGGGATGATTTTCCGTTTACCGTTACGTTTTTATGTTCTTTGAACGGTCCTTTTACTGAGAAAGGACATTTCCCGTTTTCAGAAGATGTTTCCACTCCGCACTGATCTAGAGCATCCAGCAGGGATTTCATGGGGCGTGACCGGAGGGATTCATCACCGTCAAACGCGGCTTTGATATTGCATTGCGCGGCAAGGGCAGCAAAGATTTTGATAGATGTTCCGCTGTTCGCCATGTCGATGACACCGGAAGGTTCCTGAAGATTTCCGGCAAGACCTTCAGCGGTCCAGCAGGAATCATCTCCTCTGTTCAGTTTCATGCCGAATGCTTCGGCTGCACGGATCGCGGAAAGGGTATCTTCCGAGATCAGCGGAGCATTGATGGTGCTTTTTCCCTCCGCCATCATTGCCATGGCAACGGCGCGGATCGTGTGGGATTTTGAACCGGGAACAGTAATCGTTCCCGACAGTTTGGATGGACGGATATGCAGATTCATCAGCACAGACCTCCTCTGAGAATATGAATAACTTCAGCCGCACAGTGGCATCCGAACAGTGCGGGCATATACGAGACAGTCCCCTGCATTGCCCGTTTGTTATTTGCAAGGGAATGAGTATCAACAACAGCTTCTCTGACCGGGTCTTCTTTCGTAAAAACAGCCCGGCAGAGCTTCAGCTCTTCCGCAGGAAGTCCCCGCAACCCTTTCCGTACCGCTTTTGCCAATGGACAATTGATCGTTTTCATAACAGGCAGACAGCAGATGGATTCCGGGTTCAGATGGGCTCCGGACCCCATAGCGGAAACGATGGGAATCTTTGCGGCAATTGAAGATTTGATGAGAGAAATCTTCGGAGCAAGAGTATCAATGGCATCCAGTACGCAGTTGTAAGTTCCGGAATTTACCAGTTCTTCCATATCTTCTTCCTTGAGGAAACGGGAAATCACAGTCAGCCTCAAATCCGGGTTGATATCAAGCAAACGTTCAGCGAGAACTTCGGCTTTATTCCTGCCGGCAGTGGAGGTTAATGCTATAATCTGACGGTTCCTGTTGGTATCATCCACGGTATCTCCATCGGCGATCGTGATCGAACCGACCCCACTCCTGGCAATCATTTCGACAGCGATACCGCCGACCCCGCCCAGACCAACGGCAAGAACATTGGCTTTCTGCAGGGCAGAAACAGCTTCATTTCCCAGCAGAAGCTTTTCACGTTCAAGCCAGTCTCCCATGCTTATTTCTCCGGATTGCGGAATCTTGCAAAGTTTTCGGCAACGATTTTTCTCAATTCATCGACTTCAATCTCGCGGATGGCTGCAGCTGCATTGTAAATTTCCTGAATTTCAATAGCTGATTCATCTGTTTCCAGCACAAAGGAGTCTTCCGGAATATCGGCAAGAACATCCCGTGTCCGCTGATCGTGAAGAATGATCTCCCCGAAGGAGAGCATGATATCGTGGTCAATAAGATCTTCTGCGGTAGACATGGAAGAACGGAACCCGTGTGCAAGCCAGAGACGTTTGCTGTGAGTTTCCTTTTTGATCCGGATGATATCGTGCCATGCTCTGACAGCATGGATGACCAGCGGGAGGTCGACTTCATGGGCAATTTCGATTTGTTTCCGGAAGATATCTTCCTGATGCTGCAGAGAAAAAGTGGAAAAATGATCCAGACCGCATTCACCGATAGCAACAGCTCTGGCAGGATTCATTTTGACAGCCTCCCGGATCAAACCGAGCTGCTGATTGACATTTTCCAGATCTTCCAGATTGAACGGATGGACACCGATAGAAAAGTGTTCCGGAAGATTTTTCAGGCTGTCTCTGTCCGGAAAAATATTTCTGATCCGGATAACTCCATCCCCTTCCAGCCATGAATGAGTATGTGCGTCTATATAAGACGGAGGGTCTTCTGGTGCGGGTTGCGCGTCGTCGAATATCATATCTCTTTTCACCGTTGCGGCGGAGATGCATCCTCGGGCAGTTCTTTCCGTCGCAGACGTGCGGCAAACGAGGCATCGCAATCTGCATCCCACGGACTGACCCTGAGCATTCCGCTCTTATTATCATTGGGTAATATACACCCTTTTTCGTCAAGTGCAAAGTCAAAATGAAAATTAAGGAACTTTTCTACTTGATTTTCATTCTCTTCTGTAAAAATTGAACAGGTTGCATAGACCAGAATTCCTCCCGGCTTCACTGCTTCCGCCGCATTATTCAGAATTTTTTCCTGAAGTTCCGCAAATTCTTTCACCCGTTCCGGAGAACTTTGCCAGCGGGTTTCAGGATTTCTCCGCCACCGTCCGGATGAGGAACATGGCGCATCCACAAGAACACCGTCAAATTTCCGGTGCATGTCCCCTGGAAGTGGTTTGGTGAGATCAAATGTTCTGACCTGTATTTTTGCCCCGGTCCGGGCAATCCGTTTTTTCAACTCTTCCAGACGGACAGATGAAACATCTGAACTGAGCAGTTTCCCCTTGTTTTGCATCATCGAGAGCAGCTGCAGCGTTTTTCCTCCCGCTCCGGCACAGGAATCCCACCAGCTCTCCCCGGAAACAGGAGATGCCATCAGTCCGATACACTGACTGGAAAGGTCCTGAACCTCAAACAATCCGGAACGGTACTCTTCCAGATTATAAAGATTGACATTGGGACTCAGACACCGGAATGCGTTTGGTATTGTTTCATGAGGGACTACCTCAATGTTATGTTTTTTCAACAGCTCCGGTAAATCTGATTCTGTTGATCTCAGCCAGATACAGGACCGTTTCTGAAACCATTCTGCAAAACGGATATCCAGAAATGACCTGGTCCATTCCGGTAAAACAGATTCCGGAGCAATATCCTTTCCGGAAAAAATAGAAATCCGTTCCAGCGGTGCTGTGCCTTTTTCTGCTTTCTCTGCTTTTTGCGGGGGGATTTCTCCCAGTTCCAGCCAGCCGGATAGCAGTTCCTGCGGAAAATCTTCCGCCAGAAGTGCAGCTGTAACTCCGGAAAGACACGGCTCCACCTCTTCCGGAAATGCAGCAAGGACAGCACCTCTCCAACGGAAATATGAAAAGACAATGTCCCGGATATAACGGCGGTCTTTGGAACCGAACCGTTTTTCCTGACGGAATTTTCTCGCAAGAAATGCATCAGCCGGAGATCCTTTTTCAAGGACTTCCGGCAGAGCTTCTTTCAATACCTGAAATGCGGTCGATGCCCGGGCACGTGATAACGACAGATTCATTACTTGAGTTCGTTCTGCATTGCCACAAGATGATCTGCACCGTACATTTTACGCAGCTTCGGTTTTTCAATTTTTCCTGTGGGGTTCCGGGGGACTTCCGCAAAGATGATTTTACGCGGTCTCTGGTACCGGGGCAGTTCCATGCAGAATTGATTGACTTCATCTTCTGTCAGAGTGTAATCCTGTTTGACTTCAATGATTGCAGCTGCAATTTCACCGAGTCTGGGTTCCGGAAGTCCGATCACGGCAACGTCTTTGATGGAATTGTGTTTCCGCAGGAAGTCTTCAATCTGAACCGGATAAAGGTTTTCGCCTCCGGTGATGATCACATCTTTTTTCCGGTCAACGAGATAAATGAATCCGTCCTCAGATTCCTGCGCCATATCTCCAGTGAAAAGCCAGCCGTCATCGGAAAGTACTTCCTTTGTAGACTTTTCATCTTTATAATAGCGGAGCATAACGCCATCACCTTTGACTGCCAGTTCTCCGACTTCACCTCTGGAAACTTCATTCCGCTGGGGATCCACGATCTTCGTCTGCCATCCATAACCGGCAACACCGATCGCTCCCACATGATCAATATTTTCCACTCCGAGATGAACCGCACCGGGTCCGATGGATTCACTCAATCCGTAATTGGTATCATAGTCATGATTGGGGAACACTTTTTTCCAGCGTTTGATCAGGCTGGGCGGAACAGGCTGAGCTCCGATATGCATCAAGCGCCACTGGCTTAATTCATGCTCTTCCAGTTTGATGTCTCCACGGTCAATGGCATCAAGAACATCCTGTGCCCAGGGAACCAGAAGCCAGACAATCGTACAGCGTTCTTCAGAGACAGCACTGATGATCCATTCCGGCTTGATCCCCCGGAGCAGAACGGCTTTTCCGCCAACGAGAAAACTCCCGAACCAGTGCATTTTTGCTCCGGTATGATACAGCGGAGGAATACAAAGGAAGGTATCATCTTTTGTCTGTCCATGATGTTTCTGTTCTACGATACAGGCATGCATCAGACTTTTGTGAGCGTGAACAATCGCTTTCGGAAATCCGGTTGTTCCGGAAGAAAAGTAAATCGCGGCTTCATCTTCATCACTGATCTGTACAGTCGGAGCTTTATTGGAACAATAGGAAACCAGATTTGAATATGATTCAGCAAAGGAAGGACAATCTTCCCCGACGTATAAGAACGATTTTATTCTCGGAAGACGGTCGCAGATGGATTCCACACGCCCGATGAAAGAGGGACCGAAAACAAGCATATCCACATCCGCCAGTTCCAGACAGTATTTGATTTCTTCTGCCGTGTACCGAAAATTCAGGGGAACTGCCATTGCACCGGTCTTGAGAATCCCGAAATAAATGGGAAGCCATTCCAGACAATTCATGAGAAGAATCGCCACCTTCATTCCCTTACGCACATGCCGGGTCATGAGGAGGTTTGCAAAACGGTTTGCCTTATCATCGAATTCCTGCCAGGTGATTTCTGACCGGAACGTATCTGTAGGGCTGGATTCAATGAGGGAATATTCCCTCCAGGTTGTATGGCGTTTTTCTAATTCTTGCGGATTGATCTCAATGAGAGCGGTATCGTTCCCGTAGAGCTTTGCATTCTGTTCCAATATTTTTGTGATAGGCATGTCTTTATCCTTCCTTAAATAAAACATAACATCAGGGAAATATACCACACTATTGAATGATTGCAAATAAAAATCCGGGGTTTTCTTAGCTTTATCAAAAGTTTTTCACAGATATCCACAGATATCCCATAAAAATTTTCTGATTTGACAAAAAAAAGGATTTATGCCACCTTTTTCTCTACGACAATCCAAAGGAGAAAATCATGAATTCTCAAGAGCATAATCCGCAAAAACTCCTTCATTTTGCCAGTTATTTCGCCAATTTCTTCTTCCACCATTGGAAAAAGATAACTTTCGGTTGTATAGTATATGTCGGACAATCTGTTCATTTTTACCTCCGGTTGCTAGCCCGAGTTATAAAATGCACTCTTTCCAACTTTTTCAACTATTTTAATTAAAAACTTTTGAAATTGCCTCTATCTATGAAAAAATTACGGGATTTTTCTGAATAATGTTCGTTTGCTCCGGTGCGGAAGTCCGGGATAACTGCGGCTGCTTTTGAAATAATTGGGATAGGATTCTTTCAAATCGTTGTACACATACCAGAAAAGTTCCTCTGTCATATCGGCATTTGGGGATTTTTTGATACGATAAAAACGATTCCGGTGCTGAAAAAATTGGAGCAGCAGGAAATCATTTTTGCAGACGGGGTGTTTGGAAACGCAGCAAAAATCCAGCGTTTGCGTATTATTACGGGACGAACTGCCCTTGCCTTGAAAGTTTACAAAATTGAACACGGAAAATATCCGGACAAACTCTCCGAACTTGTTCCCAATTATCTTCCCCGAGAATATGTTTCGCCATCTACCGGCAAAAAATTGGATTATTCTGTCAAAGAAACAAACTTCACCTTGTCCGTTGACGGAAGTTCCATTACATCAGAAAGATAAAATAACTTGTAAACGCCTGCAGGATATGGTATATTACCTGTGAAGTAATTGCTTTTTGTATGGAGAAAGTCAACATGAAAAATAAACTTTTATTCCTGCTTCCTGGTATTGCAGTTATCTTGTGTATTCTGTTTACCAAGGGTGGTGTGATATTCGGTTTACACTCCGGCGTCCATTACAACTATGGTTTTCCTTTGACCAGTTTTGTCGTACAAGAGGGTGATGTGGCATATATTTATATTGCCAATATTGTTTTTAATATTCTGCTTTTCATTCCGGTACTGGCTCCAACAGCATTGTGTTTCATTTTGAAACGATACCGTAAGATCAATGATACAATCATAATTATTTTCAGTGCAGTTACGGCAATTTCTCTTTTTCTGCCGTGGCAATTCCGGCAATACTCCTTTCCGGTGATGCTGATATTGTACGGTCTGTGGATTTTATGGTTTATTTTTCTTATTTGCAATATTGCAATAAATAAAAAACACGGTGTAAAATCATGAAGATAATGATTAGCACTATTACCTGCAAGATGGTGGAATCAAACTGAAAGGTTGGCAGAAAAATGAACATATTTTCCATAACAATCAAAATTATTGCTTGCTTTCTGCTGATGTTTTTTGACCTTGCGGCTTTTGCTTTCGGATTGTCTTGTCTGGCAGGAGGCGGCGAACACGACTCCATTAAAGACTGTATTATAATGGGGGTAATATTGCTTTCTTTTTCGTTGCTGTGTGCATTGGGTACGCTGCATTTGTTGAAATTCAGTAAAGAAATGATTCTGGAATCTCTTATCATGCACGAGATTGTCCTGGCATGTTTTCTGGGATTGATAATATCATTTCCGCGGCACACAGTTCAACATATTACCGCAGGAGTAATCATTTTATTGCTTCTGTTTGGCGGGGTATATGCAATAGTCAAAGTGAAACGCTCTGTACGATAAAAACTTTTCGACAAATAAGTTTGATGCACTGTCAGTCCGTATCCTGCAGTTTGCTTTGAATGTACTTTACCGCATCCTGCAAGGTGAACTCCTGAAAGAATTTGGGTACAT
>JAFVTF010000022.1 GCA_017503375.1 Lentisphaeria bacterium
AGCTCTGTTCCCAATAAAGGTTGTTACTTGAGGAGGGGAAAAAGCCCTTTTGAGGAAAGGTCCTTTTTCCCCTCCTCAAACTCCACCCCTTTTTTCCAAACCTTTTTGCGGCATTCCGATTTTTACGATGTAAAAATCGAAATGCCATCTTAAAGTTGAAATAGCAGAAGGATTTACCAACCTGTAAGGGGAACAGCGCTTTAAGAAAATGATCTTAAGCGGGGCTGTTGCTGAAACGGCCCCGTTTTTTGCCTCTATTCATAAATCCCTCCTCTCAATGGGAACAGTTCATTTGAAAATTATTATGAATCTGTTTTTCCCCTCTTGAAATGATTACAGACAACTGCTATATTCCCCGTAAAACAGCAATAACAACAGGATGGAATATATGGAAAACCGTTTTTTCAAAAATCTGGAAACAAAAAAAGTATCTCTCGGATGCGTGATCTCTCTTTCTGATCTTACCGTCAGTGAACTGGCTGGCGATTGCGGTATGGACTTTCTCTGGATCGATGCGGAACACGCACCTCATACCATAGAAGGAGTCATGAAACACCTGATCGCTGTTCGCGGAACAGGCTGTGCCGGATTTGTGCGGGTTCGTGCCAATGACCCTATGCTGATCAAACCGTATCTTGATCTTGCTCCGGATGGCGTGATCATTCCCATGGTCAATACAGCGGAACAGGCTCGGGCTGCAGTTGCTGCCTGCCGTTATCCATTGACCGGAGTTCGCGGCTGCGGGGTCCGCAGAGCGACCCATTACGGAATGGATGACTTTTTTGCATATCGTGAAGAATCGGAAAAGAAGCCTTTGGTGATCATTCAGATCGAGCATGTTGAGGCGGTTCGCAACCTCGATGAGATCCTTGACGTTCCCGGAATCGGAAGTATCTGTATCGGCCCTTGCGATCTTTCCGGAAGTATGGGAATTCTGAATCAGATGAATGATCCGGAATTGAATAAGATTCTGGATGAAGTTTGTGCGAAAGTGAAGAATAAAGGCTTGATGCTTGGAACAGCTGCGGGAGATTTTGCCCGTTGGAAAGCCCGCGGTGTTGACTGGTTCGCCGGAATCAGTGACTGGGGCGCAATAGCGGCTGGAATCCGTGCATGGAAAGCTGATTGCGATAAGGTATAAGATTGCTTGAAAAATCAGATTGCTGTGCTATATTACAGCCCGTTAATCCAAAAAAATAATTGTTGCAGGGGAGTTCCCCTGAAAGGGAGAGCGTATGGCTATCGTTAACAATGTTCTGAAATTTCTGTTTCTGATGACACCCTTCTTTGTGTTGTCAATGTTCCTTGCATACACTCAGGGCTGGACGATCAAACAAAAACGGAAACTTTCTCTCCGTGTGGGATTTTCTGTTTTCTGTACCAGTTTGGTTCTGTTTTACTTTGGACACTGGATTTTTCAGGTGTTTGATATTACGATCGACGCGTTCCGTATCGGGGGCGGAGGTCTGCTTTTCCTTTCCGCTGTCGGATTGGTAAACGGCAATGTGGTGGATAAAGCTCCTGTGGACCGGGAAGAAGATTCTGAGGTTGCAGAGCGGAAAATTTCCAATATTTCTGTTGTTCCTCTGGCGATTCCTGTAACGGTTGGACCCGGAACAACGGCAGCTCTTCTGGTTTCCGGCGCAGATGCGACAGGGCTCTGGTCAAAGGTTTACGGAACGGTGTCTCTGTTTTTTGCAATCGGTATTTTGACTCTTATGCTTTTTGTCGGAACGAAAATTGAAGAGAAAGTCGGCAAGAACGGAATCGTCATTCTCAGTAAAGTTACCGGATTGATTCTGGCGGCTATGGCAGCTCAGATGATCTTTACCGGAGCAAAGAATTACTTTGTCTGATTTTTCAGAAAAACTGTTAAAACAAGTCATAACAAATGCCGGGATTGATTTTTCATCAGTGCTTGACAAAACAGGCTTTGGAAAGCAATCGTATTTTTGATGCGGATGAGCTTGTAAAGTCATACTGTGCTTATCCGGATTTCTATTATGATGAGCGTTCCCCGGAAGTGAAACCCTACATGTATTTTCATGACGGGATTCAGTTCCATTATCCGCCGCATACTCCGGTGGAGGAGTTTTACCGTTACTGGGACCGGAACGGTAAAGGCAACTATCCTTTCAATCATCACTCCAATGAAAATGTTATTCATGTTGAGGCAGGTTTCCGGTTTTATCTGGAAAAGACAGTTCAGCTGTTGAAGAGCGGAGAACGGGAAGAAGCATGGAAATATCTCGGTTGTCTTCTGCATTTTTTGGAGGATTCCACCTTTGGCGTTCATGCGTTGGAAGGGGCAGACGGAACAGATCTTTTTGTTCTTGACCGTTTGTTTGGAGCTGATATGGCAAAATATCTCTGCAGTATTTCTCTGCCGGAAGAATGTAAAATGATGACAGTCGTTCCGGAGATCATTTCCTGCGATGTTTCTGAGCTGGTTTCATTGCTTTACGCCAGATATGTGCGTGATACCGCAAAAAGCCGGAAATATCTGTTTGATATGGCAGTTGAACAGCAATACGGAAAAAGTCACCATCCGGCAGAAGAGAATATCAAGCTGATGTTTTCGGTCGCTCTGCAGCTGACGGCAGATGCGGTTGCCTCTGTTATGGCAATTGTTTCCGGTAAAAAATCCGGTACCGATCAACGGAAATTGACAGATTTTTCCCCGTTTCATTATCCCATCGGCGGCAGCGGATTTGCTCTGCGGAAATATGAAGAACAGGAAAATACGATTACATTCGGTGTCAACAGTGCGGCATCACTGCTTTACAGTATTCCGGAAAAATTCTACCGTTATTTTTTCTGTATGGTTTGCGGAACAGATATTCAACAGGCAACCTTGCATTTGATAAATGAAAATGAAGTTGTTCAGACCATAGAAATGGAAAACGGAATGAATTATCCTGTCAGGATTTTCTTTCCCGGCGGAACGTTCGGGTTCAGAATAGAATCTTCAAATCTCAGCGGAAAAATAAGTATCTCCGGCGGACAGTTTTGTTCCGTTGAATGATTATAATGGTCAGATTTCATATTGCATAACATAAAACGCTTGATATTTTTGCATTTTATGGTAAATTACCAACTTGCACGGGACTTCAGAGGCGTTCCCTTGTTATGTTATTTTTTTGAAAGGTATTATTTATGGACCAAAAAGCTCCGGAGATCAATCTTCATACCCATTGCTGCCGATGCCGTCATGCGACCGGCACGATTGCTGATTATGCCGCCTGTGCTCATCAGGCAGGAATCAAAATACTCGGTTTTTCCGATCATGTTCCGTTTCCTGATTTTGAACATAATCCGGACCGCATGTTTTTCAGTGAACTGCCGGATTATATCAAGGAAATTGAAGATGCTCAGAAACGTTATCCGGATATGCTGATCTTGAAAGGGCTGGAAATCGACTACCGTCCGATTCTGGGAGCTTCATTTTATAAAGAGGAGTATCTGGATAAACTCGGGCTTGATTATCTTATCGGCGGGGCGCATTATACTCCGGCAAGGGAAGGACGCACTTCCCGGTGGTGTTCCTATATCACGCCCATGCCATTGGATTTGCTCCGGGAATTTGTGGATTTGAGCATTCAGACGATGGAAACCGGATTGATTGCATATTTGGCTCATCCGGATTTGACGGCTGTCAGCTGTGACCGCTGGACACCGGGACATGCTGCACTTTACCGTGAGATCATTGATGCCTCTCTTGCGCTTGATATTCCTCTTGAACTGAACGCATACGGCTTGCGGAAGCCTTATGTTGACACTCCGGAAGGAAAACGTGCGCCGTATCCCTGGCGTCCGTTCTGGGAAATGGCGGCAGAGGCAAATGTCAAAGCGGTGATCGGCATGGATGCTCACCGTCCGGAAGATGTCAGCAGTAACTATGCGGAAGTCCGTGCCTGGGCTGATGAATTGGGGCTTCGCCTGTGTGAAAAAGAAGTCGTTCAGAAAATTCTTGCAAGGAAAAAATGAACTGCGATTGAAAAAATTGATGACCGGGTGTAAATTAATCAGAATTATTCACAAGCCGGAAACAGTAAAAGAGGAATGATTGGAAATGGCAAGTTTCTTTGAGAATGTAAAGAGCAATAAACATTTGTTCTGGGCATACGTCCCGCTGCTGCTGCTTTATGCAACATCATATTTTCAGCGGATCGGGATTCCGGGAACGATTTTTAACGAACTTTCCAGCGAGTATCATTTTACAGCAACACAAATTGCCGGTATCGGTACCGCTTTTATCTGTGTTTATTCCATTTGTCAATTATTTGTGGGAATGCTTGCAGATAAATTCTGCGGCATCCGGGTGATTACCTGGGGCGGTTTGATCTTCTGTATCGGAGTTGTCGGTTTCCCGCTGGTGTGTGGAAATCTCTGGGCAATGTATTTCATGCGTTTTCTGACTGGTCTTGGAGCCAGTTCCATGTATCTGAGTATTGTGAAAGAAACGGACCGCTTGTTTGGCAGAGAAAACTATTCCGTTTATCTTGGGATCGTTTATTTCGTCGGATATTCCGGAGGTCTGTTCGGAACCTATCCCTTTGAACGGCTGAACGATATGTTCAACTGGATCAATGTTCTGATGGTGATTGGAGCTGTATCTGTAGCATGTTATCTGGTTGTGATTTTTACGAAACGGATCATTCCTCCTGCACCGATCGTAAAAAAGGAGATATCATTCCGTCCGCTGCTGTATTTCCTGAAAAATCCCTATATGATGATGCTGATTTTCTGTTCTTCTGTTATTTTTGCAACGTATTCAACGATTCAGATGGTTTTCGGGAAAAAATTCATGCAGGATTATGTGGGGCTTTCCTCTTCTGAAGCGGCATTGGTCGTCTTCTTCCAGACCTTTACCTGTATGCTGACACTTCTTGGATTCGGAGTGTTGATCCGGATGCTCGGAAACCGCAGAAAACCGCAGATGATCTTTTCCGCATCCCTTGCTTTCTTTAATACTTTGTTCATGGTTTGTGTGATGAAATTCGGCTGGTCTCCCAAAATCTTTATTGCAGGATTTATTCTGTATGCAATGGCATCCGGTTCGGCTGTGGCATTCAGCATGGTCGCTCAGGAAGTCAATGCCCGTGATGTAATGACCCAGGCAACCGGAGTGAACAATTTGAGTAACTATCTGTTCGTTGCAATTTTTCCGCTTCTGGTGGGAAAACTGCTTGATGGTTACGTCGGTCCCCGAATCGAAGGGACTGTTGTGAATTATCCTCCTGAAGCGTACCAGATGGTATTTACGATTCTCCTGATTCCAACAGCAATCGCAGTTTTGATAGCGTTTTTCCTGCCGGAAACAAAAGGTCATTACCTGCACCAGCATCTGCCGGAATAAGGTTACTGAAATTTTTTCCGGTAGTCCACAGGGGAAAGCCCTGAGAAACGTTTGAAGGATCTGGAAAAATTCATCATGGAATCAAATTGACACGTTGCCATGATCTCTTTGATCCGCATATTGGTCTTCTGAAGCATTTCCGCTGCAAGGAACATTTTTCTGTTCAGCACAAAAGCCGCCGGAGGACTGTTGTGGATTTCCCGGAAAAGACGTCTGTAATGTTCGTATGAAATTCCCGCTTTGGATGCCAGTTCCCGGAAATCATAATCCTGAAACGGGTCGCTTTTGATTTTATTGGCAATGGCAATGATCCCGTATGGATCATCCTGCGGTTTTTGTTTTTTTCGGACAGATTGAATTGCCTGAAGAACCAGACGTTCCGCATTGACAACAAGGTCCGGATGATAATAAACCGGATCTCTGCGGTATTTTTTGATTGAATCTGAAAAAATGGATTCCACCAGTTCCGGTTCGTTCGGAGTGATGCATCCCTGAGGACATGTTTCATTCAGAACTTCAATCATCTTTTCAGTCCGCGGACCGTGAAAATCCATGTAGACATGTTCACAGGGAACTTCCTGAACACCATCCACAAAAAAACGGTAAGTTCCGCCTTTTTTCATCCAGAAAAGAGCTGGAGCCACCAGTTCAATAACTTTTCCGTTCGCCTTCAGTTTCAGTTTTCCCCGCTGGATAAATTCTATGGAATTGTTTTCCGGCGTAAACTGTTTCTCGCTGGAATACATGGAAAAATGCCGGATCACAACATCAAAAGAAATATCGTCATAGTATGACATAAGAAAAAACTCCTTGAAAATTGTTGAAATATAGCAGTGTTTTTTCTTGTCTTCAAGCGGAAAAATGAAAAAAAATCAATAAAATGCTCAAAAATGATAACAAAATGCCCATTTTTGATATTTACAAAACAAAAAAGTATTGCTATATTAACCCACAGAGACCTGAATTGAAAAATGGAGGGACAGAATTATGTTTAAGGCAGGTTGTGCAGAAAAGGTATTGAAAGTACCTTTATTCATTGAATTGCATGGGTATGGATTTTTTGCCGGACGCAGAAATCTTGGAACATGCGGAGACCTTTATTGCAGAGCATTTTCTTTTTATGACGGCGACCGCCGCGCAATGATCATTTATACCGATTCTCTTATGGTTAATGATGCTTATGCCCGGGAACTGCGCATGAAAATCGCTGCAAAATATTCTATAAACCCTGATTATATCACTTTTGTGGCAACACATTCCCACAGTACACCTCCATTATTCCGGAAAGGTTTCTGCGGATTCGGAATCCCGGACCCCGATTATCAGGATTACTGGAAACGTACCGTTATGGAAGTTGCGGATGCCGCTTTTTATGATGAAGAAAAAATTGAGTATGCAGAAGCCGGAAAAGCTCCTCTTGCTCAGAAGCTGGGCGTAAACCGCGTGGAGGTGGAAAAAAATATCACAGATGCAACGATCCGCTGGGTGAAGTTCATCCGTCCGGACGGCAGCTGCAAGATCCTTTTGCACAGTCATGGAATTCATGGTATCGCAACAAATGGTCCCATGTACAAAATCGCCTCTTCCGACTGGGCAGGTGCTGCAAACCGGATGATTCAGGAACAGAAACTCGCAGAAATGCCTTTGTTTATGCTTGGTCCCTGCGGTGATATCAATGCCGCATTCAGCACCCGTGCCAATCCAGAACTCAAGAATGCCGCAGATTACATCGGCGAATGTTATGTTGCGGATTTGAAGAAGAGCATAGAGCAGGGCGGTAAAAAGATCACTGATCTTTCCATCCGTTCCACAATGGAATCTGTCCGTATGCCTGTAATCAAGCAGTCCATTGAAGAATTGGAAGCTGATGCTGAGATCTTCCGTTCCATCAATGAATACGAAGCGGAACGCGCCAATCGCATCGGAGAAATGATCCAGCGGATCAAAATGGGTGATGACCTTACGAAAGAACATGATTTTCAGGTCCTGCGGATCGGGGAACTTTCTTTCCTCTTCATTCCCGGAGAATATTTTATTGAAGACGGAAATTACATCATGGAACATTCTGAAGCCGAATTCGCTTTTGCTGTCACTGTGGCAAACGGAAACGGCGGGTACTACCCCTCCGAAAAATGCATGAAACGTTTCCCGAAACCGGGAGGCGGTGTTTACGGTTTCGGATATTATGAGATCTATGGATATCCCCAGTCTCACAGTTACAAATATCCGGATAATATTGCATCTTTCGTTGCAAATACATTACTGGATCTGGAAAAGAAACTCAAATAAAGGAGACCATGAAAATGTTCAAATTAGGTTGCGGAGAGAAAAAACTTTCCATCCCGCTGTATGCCGAACTTTACGGATACGGAATGTTTGCCGGACGCAGAAACCCCGGAGTCCTGGGGGATTTCTATTGCCGGGCTTACTCTTTCAATGACGGTGAAAAACGTGCCATGGTGATTTATACCGATACCTGCACAACTGATGATATGTATGCCCGTGAAATGCGTGTAAAGATTGCAACAACATATTCCATTCATCCGGATTATATTTCTTTTGTTGCAACGCATACACACAGCGCACCGGCTCTGTTCCGGAAAGGATTCTGCGGTTCCGGTATTCCTGACCCCGATTTCCAGGAACATTGGAAAGAATCTGTTATGGAAGTCGCAGAAAAGGCTTTTTATGACGAAGAAGAGATTGCTTATGCAGAAGTCGGAAAATGTCCGCTTGCGCAGAAACTCGGAACAAACCGTGTTGATAAAGAACGTGATATCACAGACGAACACATCCGCTGGGCGAAATTCGTCCGTCCGGACGGTTCCTGCAAAGTCCTGCTGCACAATCATGGCGTTCATGGAATCTGTATGAATGGTCCTTTCTACAAGATCGCCTCCTCCGACTGGGGCGGTGCTGCCAATGATTTGATCAAAGAGGAAAAACTTGCAGATATTCCGTTGTTCTTTCTTGGACCTTGCGGAGATATCAATGCAAGATTTACTGCAAGGGATATTCCGGAGGAAAAGAATCCTCCCCTTTATACTGCTCGGTTGTATGTCGCCGATCTCAAAAAAGGTTTGGCTGCAGGCGGTGAAAAAATCACCGATCTGACCATCAAAGCAGCGATGGAATCCGTCCGTGTACCTGTGAAAAAGCAGACCGTTGAGGAATTGGCGGCCGATGCTGCGGCATTCCGCTCCATCAATGAATATGAAGCGGAACGCGCCAACCGTATTGACGAAATGATCATGCGGATCAAACAGGGCGATGATCTGACAGTCCTTCATGATATGCAGGTGCTTCAGATCGGCAAACTTTCTTTCTTCTTCATCCCCGGAGAATACTTTGTGGAAGAAGGTGCTTCTCTTATGAAGCGTTCCGTTTCAGATTATCCGTTCGTGGCAACAGTTTCCAACGGAAACGGAATGTATTTCCCGCCGGAAAGCCTGATGAAAAAATTCCCCAATCCGCTCAGCAAAGACAAAGGCGGTTCCGGATTCGGTTTCTACGAAGTCCACTGTTATCCGGCACGTCACCGTTACAGATATGCGGATAATATTTCCTCATTTGTCGCAGATAAACTTCTTGAACTTGAACAGAAAACCAAATAACATATATAAGGAGAAAACAACATGTCCAACACTCTCGCAATCAATGGCGGAAAACCTGTTTTTGCAGAAAAAGAACTCGATAGCCTGACACCGTCCTGGCCCATCGCTTATCCCGAAACCGAACAGAAGCTCCTTGAGCTTTACCGTTCCGGAAAATGGGGATGCTACTCAAATTATGAAAAGCAGCTGATGCCCGCTTTCGCTAAATTTCAGGATGCAAAATATTCTGTCTGGATGTGCAACGGAACCACCACTTTGGAATGTGCATTGATCGCTCTCGGCATCGGCCCCGGCGATGAAGTCATCGTTCCCGGTGTCACTTGGATCGCAACCGCTCAGGCTCCTCTCTACGTCGGTGCAACCCCTGTAATCGTAGATATCGACCCCAACACCCTTTGTATTGATCCGGTCAAGATCGAAGAAGCAATCACTCCCCGTACCAAAGCAATTATCCCTGTTCACCTCTTCTCTTCAGTGGCTGATATGGACAAGATCAATGCGATTGCAAAGAAACACGGTCTTGCAGTGATTGAAGACTGCGCTCATGCTCATGGCGCAAAACAGCACGGAACAGGTGTCGGTGCTCTCGGTGATGTCGGAAGTTTCTCTTTCCAGCTCTCCAAGCTCATGACCGCTGCTGAAGGCGGATGCTGTACCACAAACAATGAAAAACTCGCCGACGATATTTTCCGTGCTTCCCATATCGGAAACTCCTTTGTCGATCCGAAAGTTCCCCTCCAGGAAGGTTTGATGTGCCATCAGTACCGCATGACTGACTTCCAGGCTCTTATCATTCTGGATCAGCTGGCTCATCAGGAAGAGCTCCGCAACCGCCGCGAAAGAAGTGCTCAGATCGTCCGCGATGTCCTGAAAGACATCCCCAGCGTGAAAATGCAGGCTTCTTCCTATGAAGATGATACCAGAGCTTACTACTTTGTAACCTTCCTGCTTCAGCCTGAATTTGTAAAAGCAGGTGTCAGCCGCGCAGATATCTATGCTGCAATCCGTGCAGAAGGTCTGCTCATTCACGAAGGCTGGGGCTGCCCGCTTTACAAGAGCGCAGTCTGGAACATTCCGGAAAAGATGTACATCAAGAAAGATACAGAAGTCTGCGAAGATGTGATGTACAACCGCGTCATGTGCTGCAGCAATACCACCTTCCTCGGAACCGATGAAGTCGCTGCCCGTGTCGGCGAATGTATCGCAAAAGTCATGAGAGCATATACCAAGTAAGGATTTTTTGTTATGAAAAATAAATTGGGTGTTGCCGATTACGGCATGGATGTCTGGTACGGCGGCTGCTGGAATCTGGAAGAGCGTTTGGCTCTGCTGAAAAGCATTGGAATTGACGGAATTGAATGGCTGAAAGGTGCCACGGAAGCGGAAGCGATCCGGAATGCCTCTCTCTTCCACCGCATGGGAATGGATTTCGTCAGCTGCAACATGGCGAATCCGGAACTCACCATGAGATGTGCCTCTGCATTCGGCAAGGAATATGTCTGGTTCACAGTTCCCTGTACACGGAATATTCCTTTTGAAGATTATTGCCGCCGCTGCAATGCGTTTGTGAAAGCTGCTGAAAAATATAATTTGAAAGCTGCTCTTCACAACCATCTCGGTACCTGCATTGAAAATCAGGATGAACTGGAAAAGTTCATGGAAGTTGTCCCCGGAGCTGCTCTGCTTCTGGATATTGCACACCTCCATGCTGCCGGCGGTGATTGCGTGAGAACCGTTCGGAAATACCATGACCGCATCGTGGCTGTCCACTTCAAAGATATTTTCTACAAAGATTTGAATGTGGGACTTGACACCTGGTGGGATCGTCTGCGTTTCTGCGAACTCGGCGGCGGAAATGCCGGATTGGATTATGAAGCGATTGCAAAAGAACTTCAGAAGTACAATTATGATAAATGGGTTCTGATCGAACATGATACCCATTTGAGAGAACCGGAACTGGATCTGAAAGTCAGTGCCGATATCCTGAAAGAACTGTTCTGAACGTAATTGAATACGTCAAAAAAAGAGAAAGGACTGCTGCAATTGATTTTGCAGCAGTCCTTTTTTCTGAGCTCCGGCTGTCAGAGATATGCTGTTTTATTCGGAACAGGTTCTTTTTCTTTATACTCTTCCAGAGGAATGAATTCAATTTTTTCATACCAGACAGCCTCATCGCTGTTGACCAGACTATTCATCCAGAACATACCGGTAGAAAGGGGATTTTTTACAATGACTTTCCCTAAAACTTCTGTCCGGTATTTTCCGGTACTGTCTTTCTGCTTATCGAAGTTTGCAGAAAAGACTGGCTGTTTGTATGCTTTCATTGTGTTGCCGTGATGGAACAGCCACATATCAAAAACTTTCCCCTTTTCCCGCAGAGTTTTCTGTTCTGTACGGAAACTGATTCTGAGAACATACTCTTTTCCAGGCATGAGATAATCCAGAAATGATGAGTAGTACCATTGGATTCCCCAGGGCTTTTTTCCAATATGACGGGAGGCTTTTCCTTTTACGGCAGCCGAGTCATTCAAATATGCCGCAAGCCCGCTGGCACACAGCGGTTTCCAGACGGTTACGGTATTTCTGGAATATTCAGCCGGATCTGTTTTCCGGGTGCTCCAGGCAAGTTTCTTTTCCCAATTCTGAATCCATTTTCCGCGTTTCATCGTGGAACGGGCTGGAATGTATTTTGCCAGAGCCTTTGCCTGATCAAGAATTTTTTTGTAATTTTCTGTACCGATTACAGCGGGATTCGCGGAAAGTTTCAGTCGGAGCAGAGGCATATATTCCCGTGCGATTCTGCCGTGATGAAGCGGATTTTTTTCCGTTTTTTTCAACGCCGTTTCAAAGAGCACGGTCATTTTTCCGATTTCGTCAGCGGTATAGCTCATTATGATGCCGTCTCCGGCAGATTTGTATGCGGTATCGAACCGTTTCCATGCGTTCCGGATCAGGGCGATATATTCCAGCATTTCCGGTGCGGCTTTTCCATAAAAAGCATTGACAAATTCCGGAATGAGTTTTTCAATATCCTGTTCAGGATTCCAGAGGAGTTGGCTGTACATCCATTTTTTCAACGGTGTCAATGATTTTCCGCCGTTGGTACAGTCTGCAAAATATCCTGTGATATCTTTTGATGCGAGATATTTGACTGATTGAGCGAACTGATCGAAGGTCGGGAACGGCATATCATCGGTTTCCAGATAGTCCCAGAAATAGACATTGTCGGAACTTTTGAAACAATTCTCTATATCTTTGACGATTTGAGCGTTTCCGGGGATGGGAACCAGCATTTGGATATTGTTGTTTCTGGAACCGATCGGAGCGAGGAACAGAACAACGTTCGGGTGCGCCGTGATCCCGCCCGTATTCAGTTTTCCGTGACCGTAAACAAGAGTGGTGAGCCGGATATCCGGATAGTCTTTGACGAGCAATTCCGCGGCTTTGTTGGCAATCATGAGCTGAACGCCGGGAAGACCATGCTTTTTGATCAGCGGTTTGCAGTTTTCACATTCGCAGCGTGTGGTGGAACCGTCATTACAGGAGATGGAGAAATAACGGGCGTTGGGAGTCTTTTTGATCAGATCCCGGACATACTCTGCCATGAGTTTCGGAATTTCCGGATGGGAATAACACACCGAACCGAGATGAGCCGTCTGTCTGACCCGCTTGTTGTTTTGAAGAGCAAAATATTCCGGATGGGAATCATAATATTTCTTTGCAGGGATCAATTCATAATAGGTGTGAACAAACAGTTTTGAATTTTCCACGCCGCCGGATTCTTCAGGGAGGTAGGAAAGATAAGAAAGAGGTGCAAGGCGGAAGAACATGACCGCTTCCCGATTGCTGTTGTGGCTGTAATTGTAAAGCAGTTCCCGGGCTTCAAAGGGAGGCGTGTAAGTTCTGGGCGTTACTTCCAGAACCTTTGCACTCAGATTCGGGATAAGGATCTCTCCGGGATCATTCCCCGCCGGAATTTCCACTTGCGGTTCCGCATAATAACGGAATCCGAGATCTTCCTGAAGAAAACAGAGCACCCCGTTCAGCGGTCCGGGATGACCGCCGCGGATGAAAACATTTTTTCCTTTGACATCAACCGCGTACCCCTGAAGACGGAGCTTTTTGGTGAAGCCCGCTTCTTTGGCAAGATCGGTGTTCCCGACGCTGATCACATTGCCGTCGGCGCGGTCTTCCCGTTTCGCGGAAATCGTCGTTTTTGTCATCTTGCTGAGATATTCTGCCAGCAGACGCGCTGCATACCGTTCCTGAACAGTCGGTTTTACCGGATAGACAACGGTATAGCTTTTGACAGGATCCAGTTTTGTTCCTGCAAATCCGAGAACAGTACAGAGAACAAGGAATAAGAATAACAGTTTTTTCATTTCGCAGACTCCTTAATTTTTCCAGGGGAATTTTTTGACATGTTCCAACGCATCGGAAAGACTTGTCACCGCCGTTCCGATACATTTATCGCAAATTCCATAAAACATTCTGATTTCATCACCGGTAACGATATTTGCACAGGGGAAAATACATCCCGGATAAGCACCGGTATTTTCAAATTCTCCTTCCGGTTCCATGACCGGTTCAGGGGTACGGCACAATACTTTCCGGGGATCTTCCCGGTCAAGCAGAGCCAAGCCGATCCGGTATTTTCCGGGACGGTCCACGCCGTGATAGAACATAAGCCATCCGTCATCGGTGGGGATCGGCACACCGGAGGGACCGACCTTCATCCGTTCCCAATCCCAGACCGGTTCCAGAAGCATTTTGTCATCCGGAATATCAATGCCATCCACCATGTTCCAGGGCATTTCGATCTTATCGGAACACCATTTGTTGATGGTATCGGTATAAAGCAGCCATGCTCTGCCGGGTTCGTAAAACATGGGTAATGCCCACGCCGGAGAGGAACTCGGACGGTGCAAATACGCATATTTTCCATTGATCTTTTCCGGAAAAAGTACCACATTGGCATCATTCAGAAACGGACTGGAAAGCGCGCCCAGACGTTTGACATTTTTCCAATCTTCGGTGACAGCAAGTCCCACACGGCGGTTGTTCCGTTCCCAGCTGGGGGCATTGTCTCTGCCTGGACCGAAACGGCGTTCACCGCGCCCCCATGCACTCATATTCATGTAACGGGCTGCATAAGTAATATAAAATTTTCCATCAAGTTCTGTGACTCTGGGATCTTCTACTGTTCCGTGATCGAATGCATTTTCATCGGAATCGGGTTTAAGAAAGGGTTCCTGATTTACGGTAAAGTGTTCTCCATCGGAACTTTCCGCATAACCGAGAAAGAAATTTCCCTTTCCATTTCCGGCAGTGAATACCATCCGGTATTTCCCGTTATAGACAGCTACACCGGGATTCATGACCGTTTTTTTCATCCATTCCAACTCATTGCTTGGAGTCAGAATGGGGCCGTTGTGACGTGTGATTTTCATAGTTAAAAACGTACCTCCTTATGAAAAATTACTGAACGAATGTTCTGACGTCCGGCTCATTGATGAACTGGTATCTGGTTTTCAGGGAAACTCCGCCATGGAGCTGACCGCAAGTGAGTTTCTGATTGTGTCTCAACATTCCGTGCCCCCATCCTTCTCCGGAAACGGAAGCATCATTATGGAAAAAGAGTGCCTGTGCATTATATTCCGTATTCATTTCTGTGAAATAGATCACATTAGATTTCATTTTCGGGAGTTTGAGGTAGTTCCAGACGTTTGCGCCTTTGGAGGATGCGCTCAGACCGTATGGTGCGGCGTAATGATAGTAACGGTAATTTTTCGGACGGAATGAGGGACAGATCCAAATTTTGTTATTGCTGTCATACCCCACGGCAGCGAGATAGTTTGCTGCGGTTCTTCCGTCAAGAATGGAAGGAGGAACGTAATCATCATATTCCTGGGCATACATGAAAAGACCGGTCATGATCTGTTTCATGTTGCTGGTACAGCTGCTTGCCCGTGCTGATTCTCTGGAATTGTTCAAGGCGGGGAGCAGCATTCCTGCGAGAATTGCTATCATTGCGATTACCACAAGAAGCTCAATCAATGTGAAACTTTTTCTGCTTTTCTGCATTTTCTACCCTTTCTGTTATTGAGATGCGTTTCTGTTTTCTCTGGAGGCAATTAAATTGCCTCTCTGCTATAAAATATATCATAAAACAGGCAAATCCGCAATATGGTAAAAATTCCATTGTATATCTGATTTACTCAAAAAATAGTTTTCAAATAAAACGAGGGAATCTCCGAAAAACTCCTTGGAGATCCCCTCGTTCAGCTGGTAAAAAATTTTTCTTTACTTTCGCTGCCTGCTGATAAAACTGGGATAACAACCCATTTCCTGTGTGAATAGTCTGGAAAAATGAAACTGTGTTTTGAATCCGAAAATGGAACTCAATTCTTTGACCCTGATATCCGGATTTTCCTTGATGAAATCGTAAATATAATTCATCTTATAGTGAAGAAATGCTTTGCGGGGAGCCAGATTGAAATGCTGCTGACATGCCCGGTAAAGGGCGCTCCGGCTCATGGCAGTTTGTCTGCAAAGATCCTGAAGCGTTGGCTGTTTGGAAAGATTCCTGTGGAAAATTGTCTTGATCCGTGCCGCTTCCTGATTCATGCTGTGATGATCTGTAAACTGTTCCGCAAGAAGCTGCTTGGGGAAAAGAGTAAGGATTTTGTGGAAAATTGCCTTGAACATGGAACTGTGGATCATGTAACTTTCGTATTCATTATTTTTCGTTTCCATTTCAAACAGTTTGATCATGGAGACGAAAAATTCCCGCTCCTTCTCAATAATATGGATAACCTGATCCTGTGGACGAACCTCTTTTTCAAAAATCAGGGAACTCAAATGTTCTTCTGTACTGATCCAGAAATGAAAAGCATACCAGATTGTTCCTTTCTGGAGAAAATCCTCATGTTGCTGTCCGGGCTGAATAACGAGCAGATCCCATTCATTCAATTCAAGTTTGACATCGTTCACTGCACAGCGGTAGATCCCCTTTTCAATCAGAATAACCTCATAGACACGTGGGTATGTTTCTTGTAAATCCCGTTATCCTGGGCAAATGTCCGATTGCTGTCTGTGAAATAGACCTTGAATTCATCGAATTCCCCTTTCAGATGCTTATAGCTTCCGTAAGTCTGGACACTGATTTCTTTTTGAAAATCCATAATTCCTCCGCTTTTGGATTAATATAATGCGGGAATATCGTATTTTCAATCATGCTTTTTGGGAAAATCAGATATATTTTTATACTTTTTACTGTTGATATTATGCTGTTATGATGATATAATATAACACAGAAGGAATTCAGAAGGTGGCTAAATGAAAATTTTGGATTTGAATGGCGAATGGAAATTATCCGGCAGGAAGGAAACGGGCGTTCCGGTACAAATCTTTTCTGACGGTGAGATCAATATTTCAAGTGAAGTCCCCGGCAATCTTGAACTTGATCTGTTCCGTGCCGGGATCATTGAAGAGCCTTATTTCGGAAGGAACGGGGAATCTTTGCGGAAATATGAGTTCTACGAATGGTGTTTTCTGCGTGATTTTGAATATAAACTGACCGGGAAAAGAGTTTTTCTTTCGGCAGAAGGACTGGATTGTTATGCAACGGTTTTTGTCAATGGAATCAAAGCCGGGACTTCTGAAAATGCCATGATTCCGCACAGATTTGAGATTTCCGGTCTGCTCCGGAACGGGAAAAATACTATCTCGATTCATTTTGCAAGTGCAAATAATATGTTCCGGAAATATCCTTATCTGCCCGGAGCTTTCAGTATTGCTCCCTTCAATTTTGAATCTATCCGGGTTCGGAAACCTGCTCATGTATGGGGGTGGGATATTGCACCCCGGATGGCGCTGGGCGGAATCTTCCGGGATATTTTTCTGGAAGAACAGGGCGATTTTCAGATAGAAGGCTCCCTGCAGCTCGAACGGCTCTATGAAACTTCCGCAAGGCTGGTTTATACTTGCAAAATCGAAAGTCTGGAATACGATTTTGATGATTTGAATCTCACTCTTGACGGTGTCTGCTGCGATTCTGTTTTTCATGCAGAAAGCAGGATCTGGTCCGCTCAGGGATTGGTCCGGTTTACTGTTGAGAATCCGGAATTGTGGTATCCGCGCGGTTACGGCAAGGCAAATTTGTATCATGTGACCGTGCGGCTCCTGCGCAACTCTACCGGAGATGTTCTGGCGAAACAGGAATTTTACCATGGGATCCGGCACGTCAAACTGAAAGCTCTCCCGCTGGCCACCGACGATCCGGAACCGGATTTTCAGATATATATCAACCGGATCCCAATCAGAGTTCTGGGATTCAACCACGTTCCTTCCGATGCACTGCATTCCAGAGATAAGCTCCGGCAGAAGCATATCCTGGAAGCTGCCTGCGATTTGAATTGCAATATGATCCGGGTCTGGGGTGGAGGAATTTACGAAAATCAGGAATTTTATGATTTCTGCGACCGGAACGGAATTATGGTCTGGCAGGATTTTATGATGGCTTGCAGCCGTTATCCCAATGACCGTGATTTCTGCGAAGTAATGGAACAGGAAGCGGAAGCTGCTGTGAAACGGCTCCGTCATCATCCGTCAATCGTTATATGGGCGGGCGATAATGAGTGTGACTGTACCCTGCATTACAGTATTCCGCGGAATCCGAATGATAATATCCTGACCAGAAAAGTTCTACCGGAAGTCTGCCGTCTTCATGATGGTACCCGCCCTTATCTGGAAAGTACACCATGGTGTTCGCCGGAGTCTGTGATTCAGGCGGAAGCGAAAAAGGATTATCCCTTGTTTCAGGTTCCTGAACAGCACCTTTGGGGCGGAATGTACTACAAAGATGATTATTACAGTAAAACACCGGCTTCTTTTATTACGGAAATCGGCTATTTCGGCTGTCCGGATCTGGAATCAATCCGTACCTTCATTTCGCTTGAAAATGTACGGGAAATAGATTGCGATGAATGGAAATATCATAGCGGAGCCGCTTATCTTTCTATGGGAAATGTTTGGGCTGGGCGTATCGCCGGAATGAAAAATCAGATAGCGTCTCTCTTTTCGGAAGTTCCGGATCTGTTGGAAGATTTTATCTTGGCGAGCCAGATCACCCAGGCGGAAGCATTGAAACATTTTATTGAATTTATCCGTTCCTCTTCAAAGAGAAGCGGAATCCTCTGGTGGAATCTGACGGATTGCTGGCCGCAGTTCTCTGATTCTGTCATGGACTATTATTTCCATAAAAAACTGGCATATTATTACATTCGTCAGGTTCAGAATCCCCTTCTGATCCTTCTTACAGAAGAGAACGGTCAGCTGAAAACAGTCATCAGCAACTGTTCCGGTCAGACATTTGCAGGTTTCTACCGAATCTTTGAGGCAGATACCGGGGAAACTGTGGATTCTGGTCCTTTCAGGATCGGCTGCAATGAAACACTGACATCTGGAAGAATCATGTGTGATCCATCCGTTCAGTGCATGTATCTGATCGAATGGACTCTGGAAGGAGGCTCCGTAACATTTCACAACCATTATCTTTGCGGAAAGCCGGAGTTTGAACTGAAAAAATACGATGAGTGGCTGGAAAAGATCCTGGCAGTCATTCCCGGAACTTCTGATTGGAGAAAGCGGATGAATCCTTGATAATTCAAGACATTGTTTCCAATAAAGTAAAAGGCGATTTGTGATCGGGACAGATCCAAACATTTTATTTGTTTCTCCGGCTTGTAAAAGTGATTTTTTTCGTGTATATTGTACAAAATATTTACAGGAAAGGATCTTTATATGAAACTTTGTGCAATTCAGGTTCCGTACGGGAAAAACTTGGAAGATACAGAACGTTCTGTCGAATTTCTGATCAAAGAATTGAATACTTGTGATGAATCTATTGATTTGATTCTGACCCCGGAATATTCCAATGGTCCCGGAGAACTGACTCCGGAAGAAGCATTGCCGTTTTATATCGCCCATACGGAAAAACTGGTTGAAGCTGCTGTCAATGCGGCGAAACGATGCCATGCAACCGTTGCTCTTTCCGGCTGTTTCAAGATTGGAGAACATTACCGGAATACTACACGGGTTTATCATCCGGATGGAACCATCGCCGGAGATTATTACAAACAGCAGCTCGTTTTGCGGGAACCTGCGGAACATGGGGTGGAAAATGCCCATACAAGAGAATGGTGTCCGCCGCCGATCGTGGAATCCCAGGGGCTCCGTCTGGGATTTCTCACTTGTTATGATGCTTATTTTGAAGAATACATTGCCCATATAGCCTACCGCCGTCCGGATATTGTTCTGGTTGCGGCATTCCAGCGGGGAGAACCTTGTGAAAACTTGCGTCTGATGAATCAGATGCTTGCATATCATGCAGGTGCATTTGTGCTGCGTTCTTCTGTTGCTATGGGGGAAAACAGCACAAAGGGCGGAACGTCTCTTGCGGTTGATCCTGCCGGAAAACTTCTGGCTGATTTTGGACAGAATACCGGAAAAATGATCATTGAGATTGCCGATCCTCATTGGAAATACTGCCGGACGAACAGTTACGGCGGAAGTATGATTTCCAATTGTGATTTTATCGAACAGGGCAGAACTCCATGGAACTACCGTGCCTGCGGAAGCTGTGTCAAACCGGATGAATATCAAATGGGATATCCCAGAGTTTGTGCGCATCGCGGATTTTCAACGGTTGCACCGGAAAATTCACTTCCGGCATTTGGTGCTGCGATCGCCATGGGGGCAGATGAAATTGAGTTTGATGTCCGCTTTACAGCCGATGGCGTTCCTGTTTCCATTCATGATCCCAGTCTGGACCGCGTTTCCAATGGAACGGGGCTTGTGGAAGAAAAAACGTTTGCAGAATTGGAACAGTTGGATTTCGGTGTGAAATGTGCTCCGCAGTTTGCCGGATTGAAAATCCTGAAACTGGAAGATATTCTGAAACGTTTTCCCCGGCAGGCAATCCTGAATATTCATATCAAATCCATCGGGAAAGAACCCTATCCGAAAGATAAATTCCGGAAAATTCTGGATTTGCTGCGGGAATATGATTGTGAACGGCATTGTTACATCATGGCAACCGGAGAGATTCTGCAAACAGCCCGTGAAATGGCACCGCATATTTGCCGTTGTCAGAGTGCCGATGACGGCGCATGGGAAATCGTGGATAATGCCATCCGGAATCAGTGTCAGAAAGTCCAGTTGTATAAGCCTTATTATAATCAGGAAATGATAGATAAAGCTCATGCGTACGGGATTCTTTGCAACATGTTTTTCAGTGATGAACCGGAAGAGGCCCGGAAAATGCTGGAAATGGGCATTGATACCCTTCTTACCAATGACTATTTCCAGATTGCACAGGTTAGAGATGCCTTTGTAAAAAAATAAAGCGCTGTTCCCAATAAAGGTTGTTCCTTGAGGAGGGGAAAAAGCCCTTTTGAGGAAAGGTCCTTTTTCCCCTCCTCAAACTCCACCCCTTTTTTCCAAACCTTTTTGCGGCATTCCGATTTTTACGATGTAAAAATCGAAATGCCATCTTAAAGTTAAAA
>JAFVTF010000023.1 GCA_017503375.1 Lentisphaeria bacterium
ACCCATTCTCGCCAAAGGGAGCTGCTGCTATCTGATGACTGGGGAGTAATATACAAGGAAAGGTCCTTTTTCCCCTCCTCAAACTCCCCCCCTTTTTTCCAAACCTTTTTGCGGCATTCCGATTTTTACGATGTAAAAATCGAAATGCCATCTTAAAGTTGAAATAGCAGAAGGATTTACCAACCTGTATGGGGAATAGCGCTAAACAGAAAAAAATCCTCTCAAAAACCGGGATATTTTTCCCATCAGTCTTCTGTGACGTGTCCGGATTCGTTACATTCAAAAATCCGGTATAAATCATCAGCTGTCCGGCTCACGATCTCATATTCCCGCAGATTTTTACGCCATTTTTCCGGAATACAGTTTTCTCCGAGAATTACACCGAGAATGTTTCCGGTAATCGCTCCCGTGGAATCACTGTCTCCATCAATATTGACAGCCTCAATCACCCCGGCTTTGAAATTCCATTTATGATGAACGGCACAATAAATCCCGATTGCCAAAGCTTCTTCAGCTATCCAGCCTTCACCGATTTCAGAAATATCCGAAGCCGTTCTGGCACAACGGATGGCTGCAAGCGTCTCACTTGCCGCCGGAATTTTTTCCAGATGACGTTCCGTCAAATCCAGACTTTCTTCCAGAGTTTTCCCCTGCATCAGATATGCGATCAGCATGGCAAATGCCCCGCCTGAAGTAATACCGGTTGGATGACCATGGGTGAGTGCAGAAAATTTGCAGCCATAGTCGTATGCCTGTTCCGGTTCAAAGAATAAGCCAACCGGAGCCATCCGCATGACAGTGCCGCAGCCTTTGCTGTTGTTCCGGGCCGGCACACTTTTGGATTCCAGAGATGTAATACAGGTATTTCCCGGAGCGCGCTGCTGAAAGAGCTGTTTTTCCTGAATCAGCCAGCCGCTGTTGATAAAATCTTCCGGAGCTTCCGGTTCGATTCCCTGGGTTTTCAGCCATCTCAGATAAGCAAACCGCATAACAGAAACCGGATCGCATATTCCTTTTTCCCTGCTGCGGACATTCGCCCGGAGCAAGCCTTCCACTGTGAACAATGTCATCTGGGTATCATCGGTGATCGAACCGGTTCCATCACCGGATTCAACATATTGCGAAACATTTTCACCATAGACACTTTTGATGCTATCCTTCCGGAGGAATTCCAGAGGAGATCCCAGAGCATCCCCGGCAGCTCCGCCGATCAGACATCCGCGGACAGCATCACACCGCGCCGGTTCCCGTAATTCATTATCCAAAGTTTCCCATGCGGTCAACGCATTCTGAGCGACCGGATCATCTGAAATATTTTTCAAAGCATGATAAAGACAATCCGCTTCATGAAGGTATCGGTAAGCAGAAAGTTTTCCCTCCAGTTTGATGAAATCCTTTGAATTGCAAATTCTATCGGAAACTTTCACCAGAAGGATATCTCTGTTTCCGCTGTCAGCAATTCCTTCCAGATACAATTTTTTATCAGCCTCTCTGGGACGGGTAAGCATTTTGATTCCGGCAAGCACAGTTTCATCAGAAACGTTCAGAATTTCTGCTTCTGTAACTTTTGTGTCTTCCAGCAGATCATGTCCCCATGCGATTGAAATCATCGGAGAATCCGGTTTTACTCCCCATTTCAGCAATGTATCAACTACTGCTTCCGGATGAACGATATATGGAATATTTCCTTCGCCTTTTCTCTTTTGTCCAGCGTGATATTTGTGAGCAAGTTCTTTCATCAGCACCTCCAATACTCAACAATTTTGGTTCTTCAGAGGTAATTCCAAAAGTCCGGCAAAATTTGGCTGAAAAGAGATTGCTGATGAGATGGAAATGGTAGTTTGAGCGTGGCTACTCACAGAGTAACCACCGAAAACGCTCCATTTTCAGATCACGGCAAGAATTTTCAGACATTTTTGAAGACTTTTGAAATTGCCTCTTCATAATATAGTACGTTCAGAAGCAAAAAAAGTGACAAAAAACAAAAAAAACGCTTGTGAGATTGAAAAAAACTTAAAATGTGCTATTTTATATGCTTTATTTTACATTTACAACAGGAGTATAAAAAAATGGCAATCGGAATTTTATTTTTGGCGATCACTGCGATCATGTGGGTAATCCTGGGAGCAGTCATCAGTCATGCGGCACAGAAAAATTTAAATCTCGGATTTATCCAGGGCGCAGGAGCTATCGTTCTTGCCGCACTGACCATCCCGATTTATTTTCTGAAAGATATGTCTGTTCCTCCTGCGGTTCTGATTGCTGTTCCGCTTTCCGGAATCGGAAATTATATGACATTCATCCTGATGAACAAAGCGATGCAGAAAGGTCCCAACGGCCTTGTCTGGGCGATGATCCAGAGTGCGTTTGCCCTCCCCTTCCTGATGGGGATTTTCGTCTTTCATGTTCCCTGCCCCAAGACCCGTATCATCGGAATCATTCTGCTGCTTCTCGCCATGATTCTTATGGGCGTATTCGGAAAAGGAAATGAAAAGAAAGAAGAAAAACGGAACTATATCTGGATCGTTTATACTCTGCTGGGATTTCTCGTTGCAGGGGCAACCCAGAGCTGTGCAAATATTCCGTCCTATCTGATCAAGGAAGAAGCCTCCGGAATTCTGACAGCACTCTTCCGTGCCGGGCTGAGTTCCGGCGGAATCTTCGCAACGTTCTTTGCTCATGGATTGATCGACCGGAAAATTTTCCAGTGGAAAAACTGCATCGGCAGTACAGTCGTCATGACAATTGCAACCGTTCTTTCTCTGGTTTTCACCTTTATCGGTCTGGACCGTCTGGCTCAGCACAACGCCGGGGCGATTGCATATCCCATGATCGTTGGTATTTCCATTGCGATCTTTATGATCTACACATCCATCAAACTGAAAGAAAGACTTTCCTTTCCTGCTCTTTGCGGGGTACTGCTCTGCCTTTCCGGAATCGTGGTTATCGCACTGTAAAAATCACTTTTTCAGGTATGCATTGATCCGGTCCTGAGCGTTCCGGGTAATATCGTGATAGAAAAAGTAGATATCATTCATGTGATAAACTCCTTTTCCTAAAAGACGGCTGTCATATTTATCTTTTTTGAGGGGTACTACGATCAATGCACCTGTTTCAGGATTGATTTCTGCTGTACAGAAATTCTTTTCTTCCTGAATGATTTTTCCTTTTCCATCGAAAAAGACTGCCCCTTTACTCAATGAAGCATCGGCTTTCACTGCATCAGTCCGCCAGTTCAGGGGATTGATGCAGTAGGTTCCCGGTCCGGTAAAGATTGAATTCTTCACTCCGGGAGCCTCTGAATTCCATGTCATAATCACGCCTGTATCATCTGCCCGCTGTGCCAGTTTAATATGAGGAGCATCCGGAAAGGTTTTCGGCAATCTCGGAAAACCAAAGAGATAAGCCGCCACCATTTTTCCGTAAATTGCGGGGTCTTTCATATCATCTTTGATAACATCAAGCAGAACGTACGCTCCCTGACTGTGTCCCGCAAGAATAAAAGGACGCCCCTGATTGTAATGTTTCAAATAATAACGGAATGCATCTTTGATATCATTCAGACCGAGATTCATAAATTTCCGGTCTTCCCGTTTGACTCCGATATCCTGCAATGCCCGGGTGATCTCTGTCTGACGGTAATAAGGCGCATAAATCCGGCAAATGGAAGCAAACGGACCGCTCTGCTGTACGGAAACAGATTTTGCTTTTCTCTGCGTTTTCGGATCGGACCAGTCCATGTAAGGTTCATGCGGCTGTGCTACGATTGTCGGATAAACATAAAATACATCAACCGGACAGCTGGATTTCTGCTCCGGGAGCAATACCCAATTCTCAGTCTTACTGTAATCAACGGGTGAAAACTCTTTTTGAGAGACAGTTTTCTTTGCGGGTTGTCCGGATTCAATACATCCGGAAACACATAATAAACCCAAAATAACAGCTGAAATATAAATCAATTTCCAAACGGGTCTTCTTAATTTCATATTCGATTCTCCTCTGTTTCCGTAAATAATATATCTCTTTTTGAAAATTTTTCAAGTACAGTATTGAACTGTCTGGAAACTGTGCTATCTTAACACCATGATGAAACTGACGATCCTTTCCGAAAATAATGCGATTCCGCCTTTTGATGCGGAACATGGACTCTCCATGCTGCTGGAGTATGGTGGTAAAAAACTCCTGTTCGACACCGGAGCCGGTTCTGTCCTGCCCGGAAATTCAGAAAAAATGAATATTGATCTTTCTTCCGTTGACGGAGTAATTCTTTCTCACGGACACCGGGATCATACCGGAGGACTCGTGCATGTTCCGCCTGCGACAGTCTGGCATTCTCCGGGAATTACCGATCCGCATTACAGTCATCATCCGGGAAAGCCGGTCAGAACTCTGACAATGCCTGAAAACTGCATGGAACATCTCGGTAAATGCCAATGCTGTACGGTTCACAATTTTACAGAGATCATGCCGGGAATCTTTCTGACCGGGCCGATTCCAAGAATCTCAGGTGAAGATTGCGGAGGTCCTTTTTATACAGATCAGCAAGGAACAGTGAAAGATTTCATTTCAAATGAACAGGCATTGCTTTTGCAGGAAGGGGTTTTGATTCAGGGCTGCTGTCATGCGGGAATCATCAATACATTGGAATATTGCAGAAAAATTCATCCGGAAATCAGAGTGCATACGATTATCGGCGGTCTGCATCTTCTGCTGGCATCGGAAGAACGCTTGAAACAAACTGCGGAGTATCTGAAACAATCCGGAATTGAAACTCTTTACCTGCTCCATTGCACCGGAGATAATGCTGTCGCTTATTTGAAAAAATCCCTGCCGGAAATCAAAATTCAGACTCCATGCGTCGATGGAATACCAATTTTATTGAATGGAATGTAATTTTCCGTTCTCTATTCTGCACAGTTCATTGAATACGAATGAGTGAGACGGCAAATCATGTCCGTAAGCCAAACCGCTGAAAACCGGAACGGAAACTTTCTGCGCGAACTCCCGGAACAATGCATTGCGCTCCTGTTCCTCTCCGCAATCTGAAAATTGAGCAAATACAACACCGGAAACACCTTTGAAAAAGTTGCTGTAATACAGCTGCTGCAGCATGCGGTCTATTTTTCGGACAGGCTCTCCGATCTCTTCCAAAATTACAATTTTTCCCTGCATCGACGGCAGATAATCTGTTCCGCAAAGGCTGGAAACAAGCGTCAGGTTCAAAGGGATTACGCCACCGGAAATCTGGTCTGAACCATTCAGCGAAATCATCGGAGAACCAATCTCAGGTATTACAGTTTTTTCCCCGGAAAGAACAGCATAAACCCGCTTGATTCCTGCAAAAGTTTCAGCGCATTTCACAGCCTCCGGCAAACGGACAGCCATTTGAGATGCCACACAGATTCCTGCTTTGCGTGACATCATAGCCAGATGCAGAGCGGTAATATCGCTGAAACCGATAACAGGCAAATTCCGTTGACGCAGGACGGCATAATTGATTTTCTCAAGAATTCGCGGTGTTCCGTAACCGCCCCTGACACAAAGAATCGCATCCACTTCCGGATTCTCTGCCAGAGAATTGAAGTCTTCCGCCCGCTGCAAATCATCTGCGGAAAGATAGGAAAAAACGCCTTTTGAAAAAAGATTTTTTCCGGGAATTATCTTCAACCCCTGCTGTTCCAGAAATTTTATTCCAGCCCGGAGTTTTTCCGGATCACAACCGCTGGCAGGGGCTGCAATTCCAACAGATCGGAGCTTGCCGAACAGATGTTCACTCATAACGCACCCCGGAACGTCCAAGAAGGATTCCGGCAGGACCACCGGAAGCCTTTTTCAAATTCTTTCTGAAAACGTACGGACGGTATTCCACGAAAATTCCGGTTTCATCTGTGTGAAGATCAATCACAGATTCCCGGATGAATCTTTCGCCCGCACTGCCGCGGTAATGATTTTCTGTCAATTCTTTCAGTTTTTCGTCCAGAATTGACTTCGGAATATCAAAAGCTCCGGCTCTGGCTGAAAGAATTTCTATTTTCTCTTTTCCATCTTTGACAGACAGTTTGAATGTAATATGCACGTTGATAAACCTGCCGAAAGGATTTTGCGGGGCATCCACAATTTGTTTTAAATGAAAAACACCTTTTTTCAAAATGAAACTGGTCCGTCTGGGTGAAATGGTCCTGCCGCCTGTCAATCCGGCTTGATTCAGCAGATTGGAATACATTAAAGTTCGGAGAATATAGTTGAATTCGTCATCCTCATACCGGATTACAGCAACTTTTGACGGGTCGGAACGTTTGATCAAATCATAGTTCTGCTGTCCCTTTTTCATCACATGAAACGGAATAAACTGTTCTTTTTCCTTCGGACGGTTCAAATAACTGTGGTCCAGCTCCATCGGCTCTTTGTCATAAACTTTTGCTGCAAAAAATCCGGCAGCAGTCAGCACTATGACAATAAGAACAAGGAAACCAAGCAAAGACCATTTCAGAATTTTCATAAAATATTCCGCGGGGTTTTCGGGGCAACAAAGACAGCTGCGCGGAGATACTCCAGAGCCGTCGGCGGGGTTGAAAAGTCACCGGGCATCAGCCGGATCAACTCATCTGCACGGATGGATGGAATAAAGACAGCCTCGGTATCAAAGTTTTTCAAAGCTGCCGCATCTTTTTCCAAAGCGCAAACTGCGCGGCCTTCTGCTGCAGAACGGAGTTCCTCTCCATTCCGGAAAACCTCTTTGTAACCATTCTGAACATAATCATTTCCCTGCAAAGTCAGACCGTAACCGATGATTTCAGAGCGTTTTCCATCGAACAGGACAAGGACCTCTGCGGGGCGGTTATCAGCGGGGAATGCAGTTGCCGCCATAGCTGCAGCTGTGGAAATACCGCGGACTTTGATCTTATCGTTCCCGTAAGCCAGTCCCATGACATAAGCGGAAGCGATCCGCAAACCGCTGAAACTTCCCGGACCTGCACCGACGGTCCACTCCTGAATGGTATCCACGCCTCCGCCTTTTGCAGCGGCTTCTGCGATCCATTCCGGCAAACGGGAAGCATCATGACCGGAAAAAAGATGGTTTTCCCGTACCAGCAAATGCTCGCCCCGCATCATCGCAAAAGCGGCTTCACCCCAGGAAAAATCCAGTGCTCCGCGAATGATATCCTGCTCCATTTTATATTCTCCTGAAAATTTTTCAATTTTTTTTTAAATCTGCCTTGCATTTTTCAAAGCAGAGAGTATATTACCTTCATTATCACGAGGCGTGATGGTCGAGCGGCTAAGGCAACGGTCTGCAAAACCGGTTCTGGTGGGTTCAACTCCCACTCACGCCTCCATTTTTTTTGCCTTTTTTCCGGACTTTTCCCATTATTCCGGCTTTCTTTCATCATGGCGCAGCGCATGTCCGGTATAAATCTGACGCGGACGCACAATCTTTGTATCCGTTCCGATCATTTCACACCAATGTGCGATCCAGCCCGGCAGACGTGCCAATGCAAACATCACGGTAAACATGTTTTCCGGAATTCCGATGGCCCGGTAAACAATTCCGGAATAGAAGTCCACATTCGGATAAAGATTGCGTTCAATGAAATATTCATCATTAAGAGCCGCAGATTCCACTTCAAGTGCAATGTCCAGAAGAGGATCATTAATGTGCATCCTGGAAAGATAATCATGACATTCCTGTTTGATGATTTTTGCACGGGGATCAAATGTTTTATACACTCTGTGACCGAAGCCCATCAAACGCTGGGGATTGCTTTTGTCTTTCACCTGGTCCAGAAATTTTTCCACACTTCCAACTTTCTGAATCGTGCGGAACATTTCAACAACCGCCTGATTTGCTCCGCCGTGGAGCGGACCGGACAATGCTGAAATCCCCGCAGAAATCGTGGCATACAGGTTCACCTGTGCACTGCCCAGAGTCCGGACCGCCGTGGTGGAACAGTTCTGCTCATGATCCGCATGAAGAATCAGAAGTGTATTCAGGATACGAACCGTTTCCGGACGGATCTCATAAGGTGCCACAGGAGAATCAAACATCATATTCAGGAAGTTTGCACAATAGCTGAGATCCCGGCGGGGATAAACAATCGGCTCACCGATACTCTTCTTGTAAGCCATTGCCGCCATGGTACGGATCATGGAGATCAGGCGGGCGGAGGAAATTTCAATATCTTCCGCCATGGAAAGCAGGTCGACATTCGGATAAAACGCCGCCAGTGCATTGATCATTGTGGAAAGAATATGCATGGGATGTGCACCGCGCGGAAAACGGTCAAAGAAATGACGCATATCTTCATGGATCAATGAATGCTGGTTCAGCAATGCAGAAAAGTTTGCTTTCTGCTCCGCATTCGGAAGATCTCCGTGAACAAGCAGATAAGCGGTTTGAACAAAGGAACCGACTTTTACCAGTTCTTCCACAGGAATCCCGCGGTAACGGAGAATTCCCTTCTCTCCGTTCACATACGTTATTTTACTGAAACATGCAGCAGTATTCATAAAACTGGGGTCAAGAGTAACATATCCGGTCTTCTGACGCAATCCTGCAATCATCAAAGCCTTTTCCCCTTCCGTTCCCTGAACAATCGGCAAAGGAATATCATTCCCTTCTATCCGCAAAACAGCCTGATTTTCACTCATTTCAATCATTTCCTTTCCTGTGTTTTTTCTATCAAAGGGTAATATACACCCGAATCCGGAAAATTGCAACAGTTCCGGAGACTGAAAAAGAAAAGAAATTATCCTGCCTTTCCGCAGGATAAGTCAAATCCGGGAACGGAATGAGATTCTGGGGTCAACAAAGACATACAGGATATCAGAAATCAACATACCTGCCAATGTAAGAAATCCGCTGAATGAAAATAATGCCATGATCAAAGGTATATCACGGCTGCTTAATGCCTGCATGGAAAGTTCCCCCATTCCGGGAATCGCAAAAATATATTCAATCAGAAGACTGCCGGAAATCAGTCCGGGCAGTAAACCGGCAAGCAGCGTGACCATGATCACAAGTGTATTCCGGAATGCATGGGATAAGACAATATCTATTTCCGGAACGCCTTTGGCTCTGGCTGTCCGGATATACTCCTGATGCAGACAGTCTATCATTGCTGACCGGGTAAAACGGGATAATCCCGCAAATCCGGCATAAGTCATACAAAACACAGGAAGAATATAATGCATCGCGGTTTCACGGGCAATCGCCCATGTGGAAAGACCTTCCGTTGCGGAAGGTTCCAACCCTTTGAGCGGAAACACCGGAAAAAAACCGCCTTTGCAAACCAATGCCTGCAAGGATAATGCAACCCAGAGCACAGGAAGGGAAAACAGAAAAAAAAGAACTGCCGTTGTAATTTTATCAAATTTTCCTTCCGGAAACACGCCCGAAAAAAGACCGATCGGAATGGCAAAAAGATATATCAGAAAGATGGCACACAAGTTCAAACGCAATGTCACAGGAAGACGCTCCAGAATCAACTCCGTAACCGGACGCCCTTTGTCAAAAGAGGCGGAAGTTCCGAAATCACCGTGACAGACAACGTCTTTCAGCCACAGCCAGAAACCGACGATCACCGGTTTGTCGAAGTTCAGTTTCTTCTTCAGAACTTCATTTTCCGTCAACTCCGGTTTGTCAACGGAAAGTCCTGTTGCACCAGCTCCGCCGGAACCGATCATAGAGGATTTCACCGGATCACCAGGTGCAAATCGGAGCAGAACATAACTGACGAGAAGAATCAGGAACAGGGTGAACGCCGCAAGCAGCAAACGTTTCAGAAGATATTCCCAAAGTCCCGGTTTCATCGTCTTTTATTCCTCCTCAACAGCCTGTTTTGCGTATTCATCCTCAATCACATGCATTTTCTTCCATTTGCCTTGAATGTAACGCCAGACAAATACCATTGCACAGGTTGTGATGTAAATATCCAGAATAATCCAGTATGCATTGGCAGACCATTGCATTTTCCATGCAACGATACATGGCAGAACACACAGCGCAAAAGCAAGGCCCACATTGGCATACATGGCAAACTTTGTATCTCCGGCACCTTTGATCGCTCCGGAAAACACGATCACTGTTGCATCAAACATCGTAAAAGCTGCAATAAATTTCATAAACAAACGGACAACCTCCATGGTTTCCGCCTGTCCCGCATCGCCGGACCGGGCAAACAGATTGATCAACGGGTCCGGATAAAAGAAAAAGAGAAGAGCCATGGAACCCGTATAAAGAAGGGTCAACGTCCGGCAGGTCCTTACTGCACGGCAGGCATTGGCGATTTTTCCGGCACCGACCCCCTGACCGACCAAAACGCTCACAGCCTGCCCTAAACCGATCATCGGCGTAAATGAAATGGAGTTGATGGACAGCGCAATCGTCGAAGCCTCCTGGGTCACCAGTTTTTCTTCTTCCGTTGAACCGACCCAGCCCAGCATAATCACGAAGATATTGAATGCCAGCAAATCCAGAAAAAGCTGAACACCGCTGGGCGTTCCATACCGGAGCATACGGGTAAACAATTCTTTATCAAAAACAGGCGGCCATGTGGCATATCTGACCCGCTCTTTCTTCAGGAAAAAGAAAATCAGATAAAGGATCAATCCGGCAAGGGCAGCCAGAATGGTCCCGATTGCAGCACCGCCGATTCCTAATTCAGGCGCACCCCAGTTCCCGAAAATAAAGGCATAATTCAAAGGAATATTCAGTCCCGTCACAACAAAATTGTTGATCATCACAAACATCGTTTTCCCACGGCCGGCCCAGAATGCGGAAAAGGCCCCCTGCATCAGCGGAATGAAAGCTCCGAGAGAAAGTATTTGAAAATAAATAACTTCCTGTTTCTGAACACTTTCCGAATGTCCCATCAGCCGGAACATCGGTTCTGCCCAGAAATAACCTGTTGCCAGCAGAACGCCGCCGATCACGGAAAGCCAGAACGCCTGCCAGATGGATGGTCCAACCCGGTGTTCTGCCTCAGCTCCGGTATACTGCGCCACAAAACTGTTGGCATAACCGATCACGCCAACAAAGAAACAGCTGATTGTAAAACTGGTCACACCGGAAGGAAGAGCCGCATTGACAGCCTCCCGGGAATACCGTGCCAGCATGACTCTGTCAAAAAACAGATTCATTGCATGTCCGGCAGCCGCAAGAATAAGAGGTGTTGCAATATTCAACACCTGAAAAAGACCGCCTGGCTTCCGGAAATCCGGAAGTATTCTGGAAAAAAGATTCATGGGGGAAAATCCTCAATGCGCCATGGCACGGCGCGTTTCCATATCGTCCTGTTTCTTCTTCAACGTTTCACGTTTGTCACTGAATGTCTTTCCTTTTGCAACTCCGAGTTCCAGCTTGACACGTCCGTTTTTCAGGTACAATGAAAGCGGAACAAGCGTGACACCGCGTTCTTTCACCTTCTGGGAAAGTTTCAGAATCTCCCGTTTGTGCATCAGAAGACGGCGGGGGCGGACCGATTCATGATTGAACCGGTTTCCGAATCCGTAAGGTGCAATGTGCATTCCGTAAACGAGAAGTTCTCCTTTCACTACCTGAGCATATCCTTCCTGAATGGAAACAGATCTTGCCCGGCAGCTTTTGACTTCCGTTCCGGCAAGCACGATACCGCATTCATATTTTTCCAGGATCATGAAATCATGAAAAGCCTTGCGGTTGCGCACCAGATCGGTACCTTCTGCAAATTCTTTCTTTTTATCGCTCATATCAACCCATATATTTCGCTGCATCAGCAGCAAATTGTTTCTGCAGGGGATTATTTACCTCTGTCAGAGAATCCAGAAAATACTTGAGCAGATCGCTCTGCTGTTTGGTAAGCTCTGAAGGAATTTCCACTTTCAGCTTCACCAGCTGATCACCCTGCGGTTTTGTTTTTGTGGCAGGAAAACCGCTGTTACGGATACGCAGCATCTTTCCATTCTGCGATCCGGCAGGAACTTTCATACGGACTTTCCCGTTCATAGAGGGAACTTCCACAATCCCGCCATTCACAGCTGTATTCAGAGAAATCGGAAGTTCACAGACAATATTCTGTTCTTCTCTGGAAAATACAGGGTTGGCAGCCACATGGATCACAACCAGCAAATCTCCGGCAGGCCCGCCTGTGGGACTGGCTCCGCCCGCTCCGGCGATCCGGACTTTCTGTCCGTCCTTTATTCCGGCGGGAATACGGACCGTATGTTTCCTATCTGTCTGGAACTGTTTTTCCGCGCCGTGATATGCTTCATCAAAGCTGATTGTCAGCTCTGTCTGCATATCAGCACCTTTCGCCTGACGTCTTCCGCCGCCGAACAGATCGCTGAAATCAAAAGAAGCTCCCTGACCTCCGCCGAAACCGCCAAAGCCGCCGCTGAAGCCGCCCTGACCGCCGCCGAAAAACTGACTGAAAATATCCCGCGGATCATGGAACCCGCCCTGACCTCCGCCAAAGCCGCCTGCTCCTGCGCCGCCACGCTGGAAAAAGTCTGAACCGAACTGATCGTAATTCCGGCGTTTTTCAGGATCACTCAGAACTTCATAGGCAATCGAGACTTTCTTGAATTTCTCTTCCGCCTGCTTGTTTCCGGGATTCCGGTCCGGATGATACTTGATCGCAAGTTTCCGGTACGCTTTCTTGATTTCCTCATCCGTTGCGGTTTTGGAAACTCCAAGCGTTGCATAATAATCTTCATTTGCCATATTTCACCTGACCTTCCGGTTCCGGCTTATTCCTTGCCGGTTTCTTCCGGTTTTCCGGAACTGACAACCACCATTGCGGGTTTCAGCAGACGGGAACCGGTTTTATATCCGCAGTTCCACTGACGGATCACTTTGCCCGCCGGAACGGTTTCAGAGGCTTCCTGAGAAACTGCTTCATGAACATTGGGGTCAAAATCTTTGCCGACAGCATCAATGCACTCAACGCCCAGTTCCTGAAACGCCTTGTCGAACTCGCCGTGAATCATCTTCAATCCGTCCAGCAGCATCTTCAGATTGTCTGACTGTTCAGATGCTTTCACTGCCATTCCGAAATGGTCAAACACCTGCAGGAATGGAGTAATGGTATCCGCCATAGTATTATAACGGGTGGATTCCATATCTTTCATGCAGCGTTTCCGCAAGTTTTCCATATCAGCCAACAGAAGCAGATGTTTCTTTTCTGCGGCTTCCAGTTTCAAACGGGCTTCTTCCAGAAGCTGTTCCGGTGTCGGAGGTGCAGCTTCCTTCTGTTCTTCTTTTGCTTCGGCAGCAGCTTCAGCTGTCTTCATCGTTTCTTCTGCAGCCTGTTCGTCCTGAGTCTTTTTGTTCTTTGACATATCTGTAATATCCTTCTGTTTAGGGTATCTCTATTTATTCAAACGGATGAATTTTCTGCGGATGAGCAAAACAGACAATGCCGGAAGATTTTTGGTGGCTGCATTTTGTGCAACCACCGAAAATCTTACAAATTGGACTTTGCTCAAACGCAAAAATTCGCCGGAATCAATAAACAGAGATACCCTTCATTCTTATATTCCCGGTAATATACACTCTCTTTGCATACTTTTCAATATCATGATACGCGCGAGAAGTGCAAATCTTCACCTGAAACATCAATTTTCAGAACGGAACCTGCAGGAAGGTCTCCCGCAATCAACATTCTGGATACCGGTGTTTCCACTTCCTTTACAACGGTCCGTTTCAAAGGACGCGCTCCGAATTCCGGATCGTATCCCTTTTTCGCAAGCAATGCTTTCGCTTCCGGAGTCAGCTCGATCTGAACGCCCATCTCTTCCAGACGGAACGCAAAATGTTTCATCTGGATTTCAAGGATCCGTTCAATATCCTTCTGTGTCAACGCATGGAACATCAGTGTTTCGTCAATGCGGTTCAGGAATTCCGGACGGAAGTGCTGTCTCAGGAGAGCCGTCATCGCTTCCCGTACTTTGTTTTCATCTGCATCTTTCTTTCCGGCAGCTTCCAGAAGCAGATCACTTCCGAGGTTGCTGGTCATGATAATGATGGTATTCTTGAAGTTCACCGTTCTGCCGCGGGAATCTGTCAGCATACCGTCATCAAGAATCTGAAGAAAAATGTTGAACACATCATGATGTGCCTTTTCAATTTCATCAAAAAGCACCACGGAATACGGACGCCGTCTGACCGCTTCTGTCAGCTGTCCGCCTTCATCGTACCCCACATATCCCGGAGGTGCGCCGACAAGACGGGACACGCTGTGCTTTTCCATGTATTCAGACATGTCGATTCTGACGATTGCCCGTTCATCATCGAACAAATCTTCCGCCAGAGCCTTGGCAAGTTCAGTTTTTCCGACACCTGTGGGACCGAGGAAAATGAAAGAAGCAATCGGGCGGTTCGGGTCTTTCAGTCCGGATCTTGCACGGAGAACTGCATCGGAAACAGCATCCACTGCATCATCCTGACCGACAACGCGTTCATGAAGTTTATCGGGGAGCATCAGCAGTTTTTCCCGTTCCCCCTGCACCAGTTTGCTGACGGGGATCTTTGTCCAGCGGGAAACGATTTCTGCGATATCTTCATCGGAAACTTCCTCTTTCGCCATGCGGGATGTTTTTTCTGAATGGATTTTTTCTTCCATCTCAGCGATTTGCCGTTCCAATCCGGGAATGACACCGTGTTTCAATTCAGCAGCGCGGTTGAGATCATATTCCCGTTCCGCTTTTGCAAGATTCGTTTTTGCCAGTTCCAGATTTGCCCGCATGTCACGGAGATCAAGAATGGATTTCTTCTCTGCTTCCCATGCTGCTTTCAGTGTGTTGCACTGTTCTTTGACTTCTGCAAGATCTTTTTCCAGAGTTTCCCTGCGGGATTTGCTGGCAGGATCGTTCTCTTTTTTCAGAGCAGCGAGTTCAATTTCCATCCGCATCTGTCTCCGGGAAAGTTCGTCGATCGCCACCGGACAGGAGTCGATTTCTGTCCGCAGTTTTGCAGCGGCTTCATCCAGAAGGTCAATCGCTTTATCCGGCAGAAAACGGTCCGTGATATATTTATCGGAAAGAGTTGCAGCCGCAACCAGAGCAGAATCTTTGATCTTCACCCCGTGATGCGTTTCATACCGTTCTTTCAACCCGCGCAGAATGGAAATGGTATCTTCCACCCCCGGCTGAGGAACGAGAACCGACTGGAAACGCCGTTCCAATGCAGCATCTTTTTCAATGTATTTCCGGTATTCATCCAGCGTTGTTGCACCGATGCAATGAAGTTCTCCGCGCGCCAGCATGGGTTTCAACAGATTTCCGGCATCCATGGCACCTTCGCCGCCTGCACCTGCACCAACAACCGTATGAAGTTCATCAATGAACAGAATGATCCCGCCGTCAGAAGCGGAAACTTCCTTCAGAACAGCTTTCAAACGTTCTTCAAATTCACCGCGGTACTTTGCTCCGGCAATCAATGCGCCCATATCCAGAGCAACGAGTTTCTTGTTTTTCAAACCTTCCGGCACATCGCCATCGGTGATCCGCCGGGCAAGACCTTCCACGATTGCAGTCTTACCGACACCGGGTTCCCCGATCAGAACCGGATTGTTTTTTGTACGACGGGAGAGAATTTGAATGGTACGCCGGATCTCTTCATCACGGCCGATCACGGGGTCAAGTTTTCCCTGTGCCGCCGCAAGAGTCAGATCACGTCCGTATTTTTCCAATGCTTCGTATGCAGATTCCGGAGAATCATTGGTCACACGCTGATTTCCGCGAATGGATTTCAAACCATTGAGAACGCTGTTTTTATCAATCCCGAATTGTGCAAGCAGCTTTGCACATTTGCTGTCTTTTTCGATGATTGCAAGAAGCAAATGTTCCACGCTGACATATTCATCTTTCATCTGTTCCGCGATTTTTGCAGCTTCGATCAATACCTGATTGAAGTCACGGGACGGATACGGATTCTGTGCACCTTCGCCGGAAACCGATGGTAATTTTGCGATTTCCTGTTCCAACGCAAGAGCCACCGGACCGAGTTCCACATTCATCCGTTTCAGGAGAGAAGGCACAAGCCCATCTTCCTGCATGACAAGAGCTGTCAGAAGATGTACCGGACGGATTTCAGAATTTCCGCGTTCCGTGGCTGTCCGCTGGGATGCGAGCATTGCTTCTTTTGATTTTGTTGTAAGTTTTTCCATATCTGCCATAATATGCCTCCTGATTCCGGGTGATGTCACACCCTTTGTTATGTTATCTCTTCACAACGGTATCAAGCAACTATCATGCCAACTTTTCAACACGCAGAAAAAGAGATATTTATTGAGACATTTTGACACAGTTTTTAAGAAAAAAGTTTCAAAAGAATAGAAAACAAGCCCTCATTAAAAAAAAATGTAATGAACGATGACTGAACTGCTCACCGGAAAACATATTTCCCTAACGGAGACTCCGTACCCTCCGTTCACTCTGTTCTCTCCGTTCCAACATCCTTAAAGAAATCTTGTCACAGACTCAACCGTATATTTCGGCACGTGCAGGACATCTGTATCATCAAGATAATATTTCGGATCACCGTCTTTACCGATCCGTTCCAGAACCGGGGATTCATCCGGCACACCGAATGCAACGATATAAAGCGCGGTCTGTCCTTCCGGCTGGGAAATGGATTTTTCCAGAATTTCACGGTCAAAAGAACCGATCCAGCATCCGCCAAGCCCCAGTTCGACAGCTGTCAGAAGCATATTTTCAATTGCGGCACCCGCATCCGCATAGGTATGATGACTGATGGCAGCGCCGTTATTTTCAGCGGAAACAACAATAAAGAGCATCGGGGATGAGACTTCACTCAGAGGGATCCGTTTCGGATGAACATAGCCGCCCCAGGCAGTATTTCTGAACACCTCTTTCAGCTTTTCCGGACTGGAAACTGCACAGTAACGCAATAGCTGTCCGTTTCTTGCAGACGGTGCGACTAATGCCGCATCAAGCAACACTTTGATCTGTTCCTGTGAAACCGGGGTCTGTTTGAATCTGCGGATACTTCTTCTGGCAAAGATAACGTCCTTCATGATTAACTCCTTTCAGAACTTCAAAGCGGAGAGTGCATCCCACGGAGATGGTTCATCCGGCTTTTCCGGTTCGGATTTTGCTTTCTTTTTCTTCTTTCCGCAACTGCATTTTTCCGTATTGAGGTTTACACCGCATCCGGCACAGATTCCTTTACAATCCGGAGAACATTTCAACACAAGCGGCAGCGCAAGCAGAAGGTCTTCCCGGATATCCTCCGTAATATTGATTTCCTGACCTTCGGCATTTTCATACAAATGACAAACATCTTTGACTGCAAGTTCCATAGGGAACTGTTCCAGACAGACGCCACATTCAGCAATGACATCCAATCTTGCGGTTCCTGTCACAAGCAGATCCATTCCGGTCATTGTTGCCAGCAGATTATAGCAGATTTTTCCATTGACAGTCAAACCGGAATCTTCCGGCAATTCCAGAATGGCAGACTCCTCTGTTCCATTCACCGGAAGGGGTAAATCTCCAATATGATTTGTATTGATTTTTATCATGATTTCATTCCTGTAAATTTCTGACGGATTGCTTCTTCCACACAGGGCGGAACAAACTTTTCAACACTTCCGCCGCAGCGTGCGATCTCTTTGATCAATCGGGAACTGACAAAAGAATAATCCGGACTCGGCATCATGAACAGGGTTTCGCATTTATGATTCAATTCCCGGTTCATCAGAGCCATCTGAAATTCATATTCAAAGTCGGATACGGCACGAAGGCCGCGGATCACTGCTGCAGCCTGAAACTTCTGCAGAGAATCAACCATCAGCCCTTCAAATGTGGAGACTTCAATATTATTCAAATCCGGACATGCCTTTTTGATCAGCTCAATCCGTTCCTGTATCGTAAACAATGCATTTTTTTCTGAGTTGCGTGCAACTGCCACGACCACCCGGTCAAAAATCGCACTTGCACGGCGGATCACATCAATATGTCCATTTGTTACCGGATCAAAACTGCCCGGGTATAAAACTGTTCTCATCTTACTGAACCTTTCTCAAACATTTCTGGTAAGCAGATAGACTGCTAATTCTTCCAGAAGATCACGATATTTATTTTTCGGCAGAGTATGAAGTTTTTTCATAGCTTCCACGGAAACGGCATTTGCCTCTTCGGAAACAGCCTGTCTTGCACCGCAGGAATCCAGAAGACTGCGCACCATTTCCACGTCATCGGAAGAAGGCGTTTTTCCGCGCAGAGAACGCAATTTTTCCTTTCCGGCATCGTCAAGACGGGCAAAGGCTTCCATCGCAAGGATCGTTGGTTTTCCCTCCCGGAAATCTGAACAGAGAGGTTTTCCGAATGCTTTTTCATTTCCGTACACTCCCAGCAGGTCATCGCACAACTGGAATGCATAACCGATCAGGCGGGCATAACTTCCCACAGCTTCAACGTATGGATGTTTATGATCCGGAGTATTCAAACCGATCATTGCACCGGAGGCGGCACTGTAGGAGAGCAGAATTCCGGTTTTTCCGTCGATCATGTGAGCGGCTTCACTGCGGGCAGGCTGTTCTGTACGGTATTCAAATTCCACATCCAGAGCTTCGCCGGAGATCAAACCGCGGTTGAGAAATGTCTGCATCCGGACTGCGAGTGCATAAGCTGTTTCCAGAGAAACACTTTTTCCTGCGCTGCGGAGAAGAAGATCCATTGCCCAGGACTGCTGAACATCTCCGGCGAGAATCGCAAAATCGGTCCCGTACTTTGAAGCAGCTTCTGTATCCAGTGCAAATTTATTTCTGGCATAATCCCGCAGTTCAACATGGGAAGTCGGAACGCCCCTGCGGAACTCATCGCAGTCAATGATATCATCATGAACAAGGGTCCAGTTATGATAAACCTCAACTGCGGCGGCAGCATGAAGAGCATCTTCCGGATTTCCCCCGACAGCTCCGCAGCTCCATAAAAGCAATGCCGGACGCAGCCGTTTTCCGCCGCGGGACGGATAAGATTTTACGGCATTTTTCAAGGATTCCGGTTCGATTGCTTCCGGAAATTGATCCTCTCTGATCAGTCTGTCAATCTGACTGCAAACTTTGGCAAGTTCTTCTTTTAATTGAAATTTCATGATATCTTCCTTGATTTTTTCATATTTTTCGTGTATTATTATATATCAGAAATGCAATTTTTTCAACTGACTCAGGAGAAAATCATGATAAAATTCGCTGTTATCGGAGATCCGATTGCCCATTCCCTTTCACCTGTCATGCACAACGCAGCTCTCAAAAGCCTCAATCTGGAAGGAACTTATGAGGCGCACCGTGTCCCGTTAGAGGAATTGCCTGGGTTTGCTGAATATGCACGGAAAAACCTGAATGGTTTCAATATCACAGTCCCTCATAAGAAAAATATCATTCCGCTTCTGGATGAAATCACGGAAGCCGCCGCATTTGCTGACAGTGTCAATACGGTTACAGTCAAAGACGGGAAACTTTACGGAGACAGTACGGATGGCTATGGACTGGAAACGGCATTATTTGAAGCATTCGGTATTTCTGTTTCCGGAGCAAACATTGTATTTATCGGCTGTGGTGGTGCAGCCCATGCGGCAGCAACATATTTTGCCATGCGGGGAGCTGCCCGGATCGCTATTCTCAACCGTTCCGTAGAAAAAGCAATTGAACTTGCAGAAAAAATCAAATCAAAATATCCGGCTGTCGCGGCAGAAGCATTCCCGATCAATGATCCTGAATCAATCAAATCGGCAATGAAAGAAGCACAAATAGCCATTCAGTGTACGAGTCTGGGATTGAAACCGGATGATCCGGCACCGATTTCTGCTGAATATCTTCCGGATGGAATCTGTTATTATGATACGATTTACAAACGGACAGCTCTCTATCAGGCGGCAGAAGCAAAAGGCATCCGCTGTGCGGCTGGCCTCGGTATGCTGCTGCATCAGGGAGCAAGATCTTTGGAAATCTGGACCGGAAAGAAAGCTCCGGTAGAAGTGATGAGATCCGCATTGGAGAATACCCTTACTGCCGGATAAAAAATATAAGAATGAGGTAATTTCAAAAGTCCGGCAGAATTTGAATGAAAAGAGATTGCTGATGAGATGGAAATGGTAGTTTGAGCGTGGCTTTCCATCCTCCTTCGTTAAAACTCCGGAGGACAAGCCGAAAACGCTCCATTTTCAGATCACGGCAAGAATTTTCAGACAGTTTTGAAGACTTTTGAAATTGCCTCGAATATCTGAGAATACGGGAAGTTTGTTTTTTCTTTTTGCGACAACTTTGTAATGCCAATCGGAGAATGTTGCAAACTTTTATCTATAACTTTTTCTCTGATCATATGTAAAAAATTAACACCTACAATTATCCTCCGGCAGACTGATAATAAACCTGTACCTACAACCTTACTCCGACAGAGGGAGATAAACCTGTACCTACAACTTTACTCTGACAGAGGGAGATAAACCTATACCGACAACTTTACTCTGACAGAGGGTGATAAACCTGTACCTACAACTTTACATCGGAAGCTGTAAAACAAACCTGTACCTACAACTTTACTCCGACAGAGGGAGATAAACCTGTACCGACAACTTTACTCCGACAGAGAGAGACAACCTGTACCTACAACTTTACGTCAGAAACTGTACGACTATCCTGCACCTACAACTTTACTCCGACAGAGAGAGATAAACCTATACCTACAACTTTACTCCGACAGAGGGAGATAAACCTGTACCGACAACTTTACTCCAACAGAGAAAGATAAACCTGTACCTACAACTTTACGTCAGAAACTGTACGACTATCCTACACCGACAACTTTACTCTGACAGAGGGAGATAAACCTGTACCTACAACTTTACTCCGACAGAGGGAGATAAACCTGTACCTACAACTTTACTCCGACAGAGGGAGATAAACCTGTACCTACAATCTAAAGCAATGATCTGCAAATCCATCTCCGCAATCCAGGAGACAAAACTCTCAACCTGCAAGAAAATTTCAAAAAAAGTGAAAAAATTCTTGAAAAGATGAGTATAAATGTTATAATACTCTAAAAAAACTGCTGAGGTTTTAATATGTCATTCCGTCTGTATGTATCTACCAGCTTAGAAAAGCTTGCCGGAATTTTCCGGGAAGAAATTTATGAGTCTGAAGAAATAAAAAATCCGCTGCATCCCATTGAAGTTGCTGTTCAAACACAGGGAATAGCGACATGGTTGAAGCAGTATATTGCTTCTGAATCAACGATTGCAATGAACTTGAAAATGCCTTTTCTTAAAAGTGCAATCGCTCAGACAATAAAAGAGTATTATCCGGCATCGGAAGAAGATTTGACAAAACATTCTCTTGATCGGGATACCTGGGAAATCTTCCACTATCTTTCCGGAACGCATAATGATGATAAAATTCCGGAATTGGAAACTTATTTGCAAAACGATCCGGATATGAGAAAAAGATATCAGATATCCCGGCAAATCGCAGCGGCATTTGAACAATACCGGACATACCGGCAGGAAGATATGGTTCAGAAATGGAGGGATAATAAAGGAACCCCCCAACATTGGCAGGAAAAAATTTTCCGTGATATATTTGTTTCCGATTATACTTTGGACAGGTATATTTCCCATTTTATCCGGGAGGCTGAAAAATTCAATGGGGAACAGGTAAAGAAATGTCTCTCCGTATTCGGAATCAGTTCCATGCCCCCTATGTTTCTGGAATTCTTTAAGGCATTATCAAAATATCAGGATGTTGTTCTGTTTTATCTTGCACCATCGAAGGATTACTGGGATAATGCAAAAAAAAATCAGCCGGAAGATTCCGGAAACAATCCATTGCTTCAGGCTCTGGGAATTCAGGGGCGTGCATTTTTTGAAGAACTTCTTTCCAAAGAAACATGGAATACGGCCCATGAAAAAAACTCTGACAGGACAGGAGAAAAAACATTTCTCAGCTGTCTGCAGGAGGATATCCGGAATAACAGAAATGTTTCGGAAACCTGCGCTCCGGATGGAACGATCCTTATAGAAAACTGCCATACACCGCTGCGGGAAGTGGAAGTCCTGCATGACAGACTGCTGCAGGAAATCAAGAATGGAAAAAAGCCGGGCGAAATTCTCGTTACAGCTCCGAATATTGAAAAATATGTTCCGTATATCGAAAATATTTTCGGCACAAGACCGCTTGCGGGATATTACACCATCGCGGACCGTACTCTGAAAGATGCGGGAACAATTCTGCCCGCATTGCTCCAAATACTGCACTTGCCGGATTCCTCTTACAGTAATTCCGATATCTTTTCGCTGCTGGAAACAGAGGCTCTTCAGAAAAAATTCCATCTGGAAAATCACGATGTCCGGCAAATCCGTTCTTGGTGCACAGCTTCCGGGATCCGCTGGGGAGTGGATGGAGACCACAGAGAACAGAAATGCGGTGTTAATTTTGAAGATTTCTCCTGGAGACAGGGAATACGGCGGCTTCTGATGGGATATGCCGTTGGGGAAAACGCAGGGGAACAGGACGACTTGCAGGATATTCCGCTGGATTTTGCCGAAGGTGCAGGAGCTGAAAAGTTCGGATATTTTCTGGATTTTCTGGACGAATTGTTCCGGCTGCGGGATGAACTTTCCCAAATGCGTACACCAAGAGAATGGTTTGAACTGCTGAAAGAGTTCCCCGATAAATTTTTCCAGCCGGAAGATTTCGATGCTGTGGAAGAACGCTCTGCACTGATCCGTTTCCTGACAGAACAGGCGTATGAATCCGCCCCCTGCAAAGAACCGGTCACATTTTCTGTAATCCGTGATATTCTGGAAAGAGCAGAGCTTTCCGGAAACAGCGCATCAGCATTTCTCAGAGGAAAAATCACATTCTGTTCCATGGTTCCCATGCGGACGATCCCCATGTCTGTCATTGCAATACTCGGATTGAACGCTGGGGAATTCCCGAGAAGAGATACCGCAGCAGGATTCAACCTCATTGCTAAAGATGTCAAACTGACTGACCGCTCCAGAAATCTGGAAGACAGATATCTGTTACTGGAAACGCTGCTTGCTGCAAAGGAAAAATTATTCATTTATTACAACGGACAGAGTGCAAAGGATAATTCTGAAATTTTTCCGACGCCACCCCTTGCAGAGCTGATTCAATATCTGGAGCGTTTATCCGGGGCTGAAAATGAGAAAAAAAAATATCTTGTGAAACATCGGATTCAAGCTCATTCAGAATCTTATTTTGACGGTTCCGACCCATTAAAATTTTCCTATTCGGATTCTGCATTTCTGGCAGCTGCTTCAAGCTGTAAAAATACGATAAAAACAGAATCGGATGAAACTGAAATCCCGATTTTCTTTCCGGAAGAACTTGGAGATTATACCCTGCCGGAACGGCTCAGCATAAGTGAACTGAATAAATTCTTCCAGAGTCCTTCAGAATTTTATCTTTCTCAGCAGAAAATTGGAAATTTCAAAGAATTCAATCGGGAAAATATTGAAAATGAAGAACTGTTCCATCCGGACCCGCTCACTGCTTCAATCATCAAAAAGGAGATGGTCCGGTACGCAGCAGACTGGTTCCGGAAACATGATAACAATAAAACTGATTACAAATATCTGCAGCAGGTATTGTCGAAAAAAGCACAGCTTCCATGTCGGGAAGTAGGAGTGGAACTGTTCGCAAATTACTCGCTTGAAATGCAGAAGATTCTGGCAGATTCATTTTTACAGGCATACACAAATCAGACAGAAGAACTGATAGAAGTAAAATGCAGTGATGAATCCGGTCATGAAACAATCTTCAGCGGTTTAGTCTCTGTTTCTGAAGATCATACAAAATCCTGCTGTTTTCAGGCTTCAGAAAAAAAGCCGAAACACCGCTTGAAATTGTGGCTGAATCATCTGCTTCTTTCGGCAAAATATCCGGAATATACTGAAATGGTCTGCCAATTTGAAGATCAGGAATTCACATTGCAGAGTGTTTCGCAGAATGCTGCTCAGAAAAAACTGCTTCAACTGGCTGCAATCCGGGAAGCCGGAAAAAATGCTGTTATTCCGTTCTTCGATGAAATAGAACCTGTTGAATGTATTCCAAACGCAAGAAGCCACAAATATCCGTATCAACTGAAAGGCTATCAAGAAGAACTTGTCAAGGTAATCTGTTTTTATGATTATTGTGCCTCGCTCCTGTTCAAAAAATCTGATTTGGATGAGGAATTCCTGAAGAAAGTCTGCATGACGGTGTCAAACGTGTACAAAGTTGAGGAAAATACAAATGAATGAATTGAATTCAAACAATTGTTCTCTTGACGGGATTTATCTGATCGAAGCATCCGCAGGAACCGGAAAAACATATAATATTCAGAACCTGGCTGTACGCTTGATTCTGGAAAAAAATCTCAAGATTGATGAAATACTGATTACAACATTCACACGGGCGGCAACCGCAGAACTGACCGACCGTATTCGCGGCATCCTTCAGTCATCTTTTGATTATCTGGACCTGCTTTTACAGAAAAAAATCACACCGGAGGAAAAGAAATATTCCCGGGAATATGAACTGCTGACAGGAGCTGTCAAAAATTTTTCTGATGAAAATAAATTGAAAGAATGTCGGCGAAAACTCCAGCAGGCTCTGCTTGATTTTGATAATAATGCAATCAGTACAATTCACGGATTCTGTCAGAGAATGTTGAAAAAAAATGCCTTTGAAAGCGGAATTCTTTTTCAAACAGAATTGACCGGAGACGATCAAATTAAAAGTCAGATATGTGCATTGATCCGGAATCAATGGCGCAAAATCTGCTATGAAGCAAATCAAAAATATATCGGTTTGTACAGAGGTTTGCTGCCTTTCGACCAGACATTTATTCCGAACCAGAACAATGACAGAGATGATTACCGTTTACTGACGGAAAGTACTCACAGAAGTAAGACAGAACAGAAATATCTCTCCGGTTATGCAGGTATCAGTCTGGATGATTTCATTAAATTAATCGAAAAACCGGAAATGGTATTCGACAGACAGGAAGATGCAGAACCGGATGTTTTGGCAGAAAAAATCTATGACTGTCTGGACCATCTCAAAGTGAATGCCCCGGATTTGTCAATTCCGAATAAAGAGTCTGATGCCGCAGACATTCCGCTGAAAGAGATTATCAATTGTCCGCTGGAGTACAGTTTCGGATGGAACATGTTTGAATCTCTGGTATATCAGGCTGACTTTGAGCGTTGGGACGGTGCGGATAAAACCGCAATTCAGGCAATAAAAGATAATATCAAAGAGCTGGAAAAATATATGCTCCGATTCCGCGCCAGTCTGCTGAACAGTATCCGGCAACACACTGTTAAACAGCTGGCTGAATTGAAATTGCGCGATAATTTCCAGACATACAATGACCTCCAAAAACGGATGATTGAAGCTCTGAATGCGCCCGGTTCCAAATTGGCGGAAACTTTGCAGAAACAATTCAAAGCGGCAATTATTGATGAATTTCAGGACACCGATCAGGGGCAATATGAAATTTTCTCAAGAATTTTTGCCCCCGGACTGAAAGAAGGAAAAGATGTAGAAGGAACACTCTTCTTCGTCGGAGACCCGAAACAGGCGATTTATGCTTTCCGCGGCGGGGATATTTTCACCTACAAAGGAGCAAGTTCAGATGTGGGCGAAAAGGGAATGCTTACTTTGAATAAAAATTTCCGTTCCGCAGATGCACTGGTTGAGTCTGTAAATGAAATTTTCAGTTCTCATCCATTCGCTTTTGCAGATTCCTCCATCAAGTTTGAGAACGTCAAGAGTTCCGGAAAAAAAACATTGAAATTCAATGGAGAACCGGATCAAACACCGTTTCATTATCTCGCAGGCGGAACAAGCAAAGTCACGGTGTATGAAAAATGTGCAGAAAAAATCTGCCAGATTTTAACCTCAGACGTTCAAATGCCGGACCCGGATTCCGATAAAGAATGTAATTATATTCCTGTCAAACCGTCAGATATTGCAATTCTCTGCCGGACGATGTCTGATCAGAACAATCTTCTGGAACAGCTGCAGCGGAGAAGGATTCCCTACGTAACAGCTGCCGAAATCAATATTTATGACACTCAGGAAGCAAGGGATTTGGAAAAACTCCTGCTGGCTGTTCTGTCTCCAACCGATCTCAAAGCTGTAACCTGGCTGATGCAGACAGCCCTGGTCCAAGGAAAAAACTGCCGTACACTTTGCCGGAAAGTAAAAGATGTTCCGGAGCAGACACAGAAACCAGAGGTTGAGCAGACTCAGGAATCAGCGGTTATTCAAACGCAGGAAATTCTTTCCGGTTTGAATGTGATTTTTGAACAGAAAGGATTCTCTGAAATGTTCGGAGCGTTCATGAATCTTTTTGAAATTCATGAACGCTATCCCGCTTTACCGCAGGGACAGCAAAAATATTCCAATCTGATTCAGCTGCGGGATATTCTTTCTGCGGAAGAGAAAAAGGGGAATAAATCTCCGGGAACGCTTACACTCTGGCTGCAGAAACAGCTTTCTGCGGAAACAAGAACAGATATTGACTCAAAAGTTCTTCTTCCGACAGATACCCCTGCTGTAAAAATCATGACCATCCACAACAGTAAAGGATTGCAATTCCCTATCGTCTTTCTGCCTGATCTTGCATCTTTTGAAATCACAGCAGACAGATCTAAGAAATACCATGATCCGGAAAATAATAAACAAATCTTCCACCGTCTGACAAATGAAAAACAGACTGATCTTGCGTTGGCGGAAGCTCTTCAAGAAGAACTGCGGGTTGCTTATGTGGCTCTTACCCGTGCCAGCCGGGCAAGTTACCTGCTGATTCAGGAAAAAAGCAAAAAAACAAAAAGCAAAATGAAAAATATTTTCAATGCGGTTCATTGGCTTTACACAGCCAAAGATATTCCTGCAAATACACCGCCGCAGAATTTGAAAGATGCTTATTTTGAAAAAGAACGGAATACGTTATTTGATACCATCGGGAACAAAATAGAATTTGTGGAAAAAACGGATATTGTTTACAGGACCGCAGCCGAATCGGAACTGACTCAACGGAAATGGGAAAATTATGAAATTGCTGCTCCATCGCCTAAAATCAGTTATTCTTCTGCTCATAAATATTTCCGCCGGAATAAAAATCGTTCCCGAAGCGATGAAGAAACCTCCGGTGAACTTAACTCCGGCGTAAAAAAGAATAAAAACGAAAATCTTCTTCCGGTCTTCACTCTGCCCAGAGGTGATCTCTTCGGAACAGCATGTCATACCATCATGGAAAAATGGAATTTTAACGATGAGAATAAGCTGAGAGAATTGATCGCACGCCATCTTTCCGTTGTCAATATCAAAGATAAAACAGATATCGCCGTTCAAATGTTCAAGAATGCTGTTACAGCTCCGGTTCCGCTGGAGAACGAAAGTTCATTCACTCTGAATCAGCTTACCTCTTCTGAACGGTGCTCTGAATTGGATTTCGATTTCAATTTGAACAGAAATTTCAATCCTGCGGAAATCGGTTCCATATTGAACAGATATTACGGGAGCCGGCTTGATCAGGAAAATCTGGATCTCCTTTATGCCATCCGCAATCAGACAGGAGAAGCGGCTTCCTACACCGGGTCGGCTGACTTGATTTTCTGTCACGGCGGGAAATATTATATTGTGGACTGGAAAACAGACATTCTGGAAGAAACACCGGAAAGTTTCAATCCGGAAAATCTGTTCGGAGTGATGTGGCAGAAATTCTATCTCTACCAATCGCTTCTCTATTCCTCCGCATTGATCCGTTTTCTCTCTCTGCGGCTGAAAAAAAGCCCCCGGGAGGTTTATGATCAGGATTTCGGCGGAGTGAGATATCTGTTCCTCCGGGGAATCGATCCGGACGTTCCCGGACGGGGAATTTATGCAGACAAACCGGATTTTGAACTCATTTGCAAGATTGCCGAGGTGGAATAATGTTATCTGTTGAATTATTGAAAAAGATGCCCTTTGCATCCATTGATTTGCATTTTGCAGCTTATATTCAGGAGCAAAGCAAATCGGATGATCCCCGTATTTTTGCAGCGGCAGCAATCGCTTCTGCAGCCGTCCGGCAGGGAAATACCTGCTGTAATTTGAACTATTTCAAAAACAGCAAATTTTCCGATTTCTTCCGGACAATTGTTTCCGGTGATGAGGAACCGGACCCGGATTCAGATGCAGATTTTCCCTCTCTTGAAGATTTCCGGGACGTTCTCAAACCGCCCGTTGGAATCGTTCTGGAACAATGGTCAGATGAGGAAAATATCAAAAACATCCCTCTGATACTGGACCCGGACGGACGACTTTATCTGAACCGTTTTTTCCTTTATGAAAAAGATTTGGCTGAACAGATCATGCAATTTGTAAAACAGCCGGAGAATAAATTTGCCCCGCAGAAAGATGAGTTCAACAGCATTATTTCTTACTTTCATTTAAATCCGGGAGAACCGGTAAAACAGACAGACTGGCAGAAATTCTCAGCATATCTTGCCGGAATTTCTCCGCTGACTGTCATCACAGGCGGACCCGGAACCGGAAAAACAACTGTCGTTGCTGCGGTACTGGCTTTGATTCTGGAAAAATTCAATAAAGAAACGCCGGGAAAATTCCCCAGAATCATGCTTTGTGCACCTACCGGAAAAGCGCAAAGCAGACTGGCGGAATCCATCCGGAGCAGTTTGAAGGATTTACAATGTTCTCCGGAAGTAAGAACGGAACTGGAATGGATCATAGATCCCGCAAACCCGGAAAAAACCTGCGGAACGATTCATTCTCTGCTGGGCGTCATCAAAGGAAGTACAAACTTCAGAAGGAATCAGGATTCCCCGCTGAACGCAGATATTCTGCTTGCCGATGAAGTTTCCATGATTTCGCTTCCTCTCATGTGCAAACTCATGCATGCGCTCAGACCGGAAACAAAAGTGATTCTTCTCGGCGACAAGGACCAGCTTGCAAGTGTGGAATCCGGAGCTGTTCTGGGGGACCTCTGTAAAAATGTTTCTTTCAATGTGCTTTCTGAAAATCATAAAAAAATATTTACAGAATTGACAGATTCCCCGGCAGAGCAGATCAATGAAATCCCGGCAGATTCCGGTAGTCCCATGACAGGACATATTGCGGAATTGAAAATTTCACGCAGATTCGATGAAAACAGTCAGATCGGAATCGTCAGTTCAATGATCCGTGAAAAGAAGAACCCCGCTGAAATCGCATCCGAAATCATGAAAGGAACGGATGATTTCATCCAACAGAATATTCCGCATAACCCGGAAGAACAGTTGAAAAATTTCTTTGGGAAACTGCCGGGGAAAATCAGAAAATTAACTGGAGTTCCAACGGTTGAAAGTATGAAAACCGCATATTTCCTGCTGGAAAACCATAAAATTCTGTGTGCATTGCGTTCAGGAAATTCCGGTGTGGAAAAAATGAATGAACTGTGCCGGAAACTGTTCCGAATGACATCGGACCAGTCAATCGGACTTCCTCTGCTGATCCTTCAGAATGATCAAACAATAGGTTTGAGCAACGGCGATATCGGTATCATTTGGGATACCGGAAATGGAACACGGGTTTATTTTCCTGCTTCAAAAGATGACCCGGAACCGAAATCGTTTTATCTGTATGAATTGCCGCCGTATGAACCGGTATTTGCCATGACAATTCATAAATCTCAGGGCTCCGGTTTTGACAATGTTCTGATCTCCATGCCGCCGAAAGAAACTCCGATTCTGACCAGAGAATTGCTCTACACAGCAATCACCAGAGCCAGGAAAAAAGTGGAACTCTGGTGTCCGGCAGGTTTAATCAGTTCAACACTGTCAAAAGAGGTTATGCGCCATTCTGGCCTGGCTGACAGATTGAAACGTATAAGGAAATGACGATGTTCTCAAATGAATGTTGATTAGTGCCAGGGGAAGAAAGGAAAAACTATTGAGAAAAGTTGTTTTCCCTCTTCTCCAAACCCCATCATCCTTTTAGAAACCTTTTTGCGGCATTCCGATTTTTGCGATGCAAAAATCAAAATGCCATCATTGGGTTAAAAGAACAGAAAGATTTACCACCCCAGAACCTTAAGAAAAAACAGAGGACAATCTTCGGCAGATGAGAAGCTGCTGAATAAGCCTTATTTGCCTGTTACGACGGCATGGTTTGATAAATACCGTGCCGTTTTTTTTGCTTTAAACTTGACAATTATTCCGCAATATGTTATATTATCTACAAATTGTTGGGTAATTGTTGGGTGTATTATGGAAAGCGTACGATTAAAACAGGATATTATTACAGAAACAGTCCGGAGCTGGATTCTCGAAGGAAAATATGCTCCGGGAGAAAAACTGCCGACTGATACGGAACTTGCGAACCAGTTTTTGGTGAACCGCTGTACAGTCGCAGCCGGATTGAATCGGCTTGTAGAAGAAAATTTTCTTGACCGGGCCCCGAAACGGGGATCTGTTGTGAAACGGCAGCCGCAGACATTTCAAACCAATGCTGTTGCGCTGGTCACAATCAACACTGGTGAAGTTTATTCTGATCTTGCCGCCCATATCAACAATCATCTTCAGGAAAATGAATTATATCCTGTTCTTCTGAACAGCCAATTCATCCGTGATGAAAACGAGATTTTTTCTTTTCTGAATCAGATGAATAAAAATAGTCATCCTTTCGGATATTTACTTCTGGGAGATCCATTTATTCCTTATGAAGAATTAAAAAAACCGCCCTATTGTTTTTCAAATCTTGTCTTTATGCTCCGTTATCAGAATCATGAAGAGTTGCCTCATGCAAAGTATGTGTTGCTTGATTATGAAGATATGGGACGGCAGATCGTTGAATATTTTGCGGAGCGGAACATCAAACGGATTCTATTTCCGGCATTATATGAAAAACATTTCAGGGGGAACTGGTCCTCACTGCAATATTCGATTATGCAAGGGATCAAGAAACATGCCGGAGCGGCGGGGATTGAATTCGACGAAGGGTTATTCTGGCGGCTGCACAGCGGAGCTCCTCTTGACATCGTACTCCCTGTTGCATTGGAAAAATCGGATGTTCCGACAGGATTTTTTGCGTGGAGCGATTGTCTTCTTTATGAAGAAGTTTTTCCCATTTTGAAACATAACGGAAGATCCGTGGAAGAGTTTCAATGGTTGGGAAATTTCAATACCAGGATTGCGGCAAAATGCGGTTTTGATTCGTTTGATCACAGAACCGGAGAAATTGCAAAATTAGCAGTAAATATGCTTACCGGAAAGATAGATGAGAGAAAAATTGTTCTCACCGCCGGATTGGTCAGATACAGTAAATAAAACACTCAAGCTGAGAAAGGGTAACTTTTATGAAAAATGCAAGGAAAGACCATTCATACCTGTTCACAGGTATGAAGCACGCGTGCTTCACGCTGATTGAACTTCTCGTTGTTATCGCCATCATCGCAATTCTTGCCGGTATGTTATTACCCGCCTTGAATTCTGCAAGGGAAAGAGGAAAAACCATGAGCTGCGGTTCCAACATGAAGCAGATCGGTTTGGCAGTAGGAGCTTATGCCGGTGATTACAATGAATATTTAACTCCATACCAGGAAGCCTCCGGCAGTTACTGGACGACGTTAACAAAACCATATCTCGGAGTTGCTTATTTTGACAACAGCAAGATTACATCCTGGTCCGCAGAAGAACGCCGGATGAAAAGCGGTGCATTTGTCTGCCCGACAACGACACAATCCAATGACAGTGCCACTGTACGGGATAAAAAATTCGGTTACTGGCAGCTGAACTCAAAAGTTCCCGGAAGTGCTGCGAACACAGATATCTGCATCAGTTCGTATTCACCGGCATATTATGCTTCCGGGACAGCTGATGGAACAACAAACGGAGGCGTTCTGAAAACAAATAAGATTCCTGCGACATCTTATATCTGGCTTTACGAATCAAGAAATAATGGTGCGATCTGGACCTATTCCGGAAAAAGCAGCAGTCTTTACAATCCGGTTCCGACAGATGCCAGAGGAGCAAGCCGCCACAATTCCGGGATGAATACTTTATATATTGATGGTCATGTAACATTCCAAAAAGTTTCCAAAGAAGAAGAGTTCGTGACGACCGACATCAACAAAAAATACAAGTAAAGGGAAAATATCATGATGCAGAATATAACATGGAAAGCAGCTGTATTCTTCCTCTTCTGCTGTGCATTGAATCTTTCTGCACAGACAATTCAGGAAACCGGAAAGCTGAATTATAAAGATATCAAGGATTTCCGGAAAGAGTGGAAAATCACATGCGATTCTCCTGCCGCCGCAAAGGGACGCTGGATCGTTACAAACAGCGGGAAAGAAAACGGCTGGGTTCTCCGGAGCGGAAAGACCCGCAGTTCCGCAATGCCGCTGCAGCATGTTGTCTTTCAGAAAGATGGAAAACCTTCATACTTTAATGTAACCGGAGCCGGTGCGGAACACGCTTTCAATGCAGGTATGGAATTCCGTATCATGTCCACCTGGGGACGCCCGATTGAGAAGATTGCGACGTATATCGGAGCAGTTTCCAAAGATGGAAAACAGGCTTATGCCGCAGCATATTACACAAACTCCGGAAAGGATGTTTTCAAGAAAAATTCGCTGCGGATTGATAAAATCGATTTTACAACCGGGAAGGTGAAGAATATTTTCTACAAGGAAACAAATATTGTTCTTGACCCGAAAAAATGGTATCACTTTGGCTTCACCATGACACGGCAGGCAACGGCAGAACGTGCCCCTGTGATTCTGACTGTCACGCTCAGTGAATTGCAGAACGGAAAACGAGATGCAGCCAAAGGAAAAATTCTCAAGACATTTTCCACCAAAGCTGTCCCGAACCTCGGTCCGGAAGTTCAATTAGGCATGACCGAACCCGCAACGGTTTATTCCGTATATCTTGCAAATATTTCTGCTGAAGCAAAGGCTCCGGAAAAAACGGTTGAATCAAAAAAAAAAGCAGTAATTAAGCATACAGATTCTGCAAAGAAGTGGAAAAAGTATTTCATGGATCGGCGCAACGAATATAAATCGTTGTCCGGTTCCGTTGTTCTTGCGGAAAACGGCACAGCAAAAGCTGCAATTGTAATTCCGGAAAACGCACCTGCTCCGGTTCGTTATGCGGCACAGGAATTGAAACAGCATCTTGACCGGATGACAGGTGCAACGTTTACGGTCACCACAAAGGTTCCGTCCGGAAAAATTGCGATTTATCTTGGTAACTGCGGGACGGAAAAACTCGAGCTCTCCGATGTTGCCCGTGATGGTTATAAGATCAAAGTAAATGAAAAACGGATTCTCATTGCCGGAACCGATGATTCAACTGCAAAAAGTGAACGTCTTTTTCAGTTCATGACACCTGCCTACCGGAAACTTCAGCGGCAGATGGCATGGGGTGATCCGCTGTGGGATTTTGAACGCGGAACACTTTATGGCGTTTACCGTTTTCTGGAATATCTTGGAGTCCGCTGGTATATGCCCGGTGAAACCGGAACCGTCATTCCGGAAAAGAAAACTCTGAAGGTTTCCGCATTTGAAATGATGGAAGAGCCTGTTTTTGATATGCGTTACTGTTCCTCCATCTGGAATCCGCCCAATGTAAAAAACGGGCCTGTCCTTCCGGAAGAATACAAGAAGAATTATGCCGCTCTGCAGTGGTCCGGCGCGAAATTCATGCAATGGAAATTGCGGATGCGCTGTTCTACGAACTATTACCCGATCAATCATCATCCGCCACGTTTTCAATTTGAAGAACGTTTCGGAAAAACTCATCCGGAATATTTTGCGCTGTACAATGGGAAACGCAGTCTGCAAATAAATTTTAAGGGTGCCCGTACCGGCGCGCTCTGTTACAGTGATCCCGGCTTGTATCAGGAAATCATGAAAGATGCCGATGCCTTTTTCTCCGGCAAAAACGGAAAAGAACGCGGTCTGCTTTATACAAACACGGCTGCATACGGAATGTGCTATAACAATGGATGGCCGTACTGCGCCGCCTATAAAAATATGATCAGTCTTCTGCCTCACGATATGTACCACCCCTGCGGATGCAGCGGATGTGCACCCAGACTCTCTGACCGTCCTGCTGGACAGCTTTCAGATATCGTCTGGGCCTTCATCAGCAAAGCGGCTGCCGACATCAAAAAACTCTGGCCGGACAAGCTGGTTTCCAACCTTGCGTATGCGACATATTCCCACCTTCCTTATCATCTTGATTCCCTGCCCGACAATGTCCTGATCGGAATTTTACCCTGCTTTGATAAGCTGAATGAGCCTTATATACTGGTAAATCCGGAACGCAGAAAACAATATTTCGACTTTACACGTCAGTGGCAGAAAATGAACGGAATGCCTGTGATTTTCTGGACACATTGGCTTTACAGAGAATTTGATCCGCGCGGACACTACGGCGTTCCGATGATGATGCCCAATCACATGAAAGCCCTGGCAAAAGAATCTGCAGAATATGGAAGAATTGCTTATATGCAGCTTGATACTGATAATTATCTCTTTGAACATTTGAATCAGTATTTCTTTTATAAAGCTCATTTCAACCCGGAAATCAACCCGGCTGAAATGCTTGAAGAATATGCAAAACTTTTCTATGGCCCTGCTGAAAAAGAAATGCTGGAACTCTTCAACGATATCGAAAAACGCTGCACTGCCATTGCGTCAAAAAATGCACATACAAATGATATCTGGTCCAAAGCAGATATGTTCCATGAAAATGCTGTCAAACATTACCGTAATCTGGTCAATACGGCTCTTCAAAAAACAAAAAATTCAGCCTATGAAAAGAGAGTTCTGCTGATCTCTGAATACTTCGTTGGCGAAATGGAAAAAGGTCTTTCACTTTATCAGAAATCCGGTTCATCCGTCAAACTCCGAGAAAAACTTCTGAAAGAAATCGAACCGCGAAAAAACATCGACCTTTCCAAAGGCAATGAATTCTCATATCAGCTGATGCCGCTGGTCGGATATCCTGATTTCCAGCCCTCGGAAGTTACTGTATCCTGTAAAAACAATATGCTCTGCATCCGGTTCAATGCAACGGAACAGGAACTTTCCAATCTGAAAAGAGATTGCAAAAAGAATTTCGGCAATATCTACAAAGATGATTGCTTTGAAGTCATGCTGGTTCCTCCCGGAACAAACTCTTATTACCAGATCCTTGCCAACAGCAACGGAAATTACAGCATTAATCATCTGGGGAAAGATTCCGGAAAACTAATTCCTGCCGAAAAATTCAAAATCACAGTCAACGCAAAACTTGCTCCGGAAGCAAATGTCTGGGGCGTGGATATCTGGATCCCCATGAGTCAGTTCCCGGCTGATCAACAGAATGGAATCTGGCGGTTCAACATGTTCCGGAACCGGAGAATCAATAAAAAAACCGCATATCAGGCATCAGGGATTTATCTCAGGGAACATCACTTCCATAAGATAGACCAATACCTGAAGATGAAAGTAAAATAACAGAATACGAAAAAGGGGGCTGTTGCAAAACTTAAATATTTTGTAATAGCTCCTATTCCATATGTTTGAGTATAAAAACAATTTGCATACTACTAATGACTGAACTTAAACTGAAAGTTTTTATCTGCTTGCTCAAAAATCTTGTTTGAGGAGATAGCCCTTCTTGCCCTTTCAGGGCTGTTTTTTTAAGCGCTGTTCCCCATACAGGTTGGTAAATCCTTCTGCTATTTCAACTTTAAGATGGCATTTCGATTTTTACATCGTAAAAATCGGAATGCCGCAAAAAGGTTTGGAAAAAAGGGGTGGAGTTTGAGGAGGGGAAAAAGGAC
>JAFVTF010000024.1 GCA_017503375.1 Lentisphaeria bacterium
AACCTTGCAAATTTTACAATTCCGGTGTATTTTATATAGTAAAGGAAGGTTTTATACTGATGAATTTGAACAGCGTTTATTTTCGATTTTACTTTTATGCTGCTTTCTACTTTAGAAAGCGGGCGTTTATTGCTGTTCTGATTCCGTAATAAGACTCAATAACAAACGCAAATATGCCCGCTTCCCATCAGGTTGCGGGCTTTTTTTTTAACAAAACCAATGAAAGGAATTGGAAAATGATAGTAATTTTAAGAGAAAATCCGGATCAGCAACAACTGAACCATCTGACTGATTGGCTCAAAGAACAGAACATCTCCATACACCGGACAGAGGGAATCCATCAGACGATTCTCGGTTTGGTGGGAGACACGTCCCGTGTCGATATCGACCGGATCCGGCAGATGTCTATTGTGGAATCTGTGAAACGTGTTCAGGAACCTTTCAAAAATGCGAACCGGAAATTTCATCCGCTTGATACAGAGATACGGATCGGAGATGCACTGATTGGCGGAGGTTCTCTGACCGTCATTGCAGGTCCCTGTTCTGTGGAATCGGAAGAACAGATCATTACCATCGCGGAAAGTGTCAAAAAATCCGGTGCGAAGTTGTTGCGCGGCGGAGCGTTCAAGCCCAGAACTTCCCCGTATGCATTCCAGGGATTACGCGATGAAGGAATCAAACTTCTGCTTGAAGCAAAAAAAGTAACCGGATTGCCGGTTGTCTCCGAAATCATGGACCTTTCCCATCTGGACCTGTTCGCTGATGTGGATGTCATTCAGGTCGGAGCCAGAAATATGCAGAACTTTGAATTGCTCAAACAGCTCGGGAAATCAGATAAACCTGTTCTGCTTAAACGCGGTCTTGCCAATACATATTGGGAACTGCTTATGAGTGCGGAATATATTCTCGCCTCCGGAAACGAAAAAGTTATTCTTTGCGAACGGGGAATCAGAACGTTTGAAACTTATGTCCGGAACACACTTGATATCACCGCTGTTCCTGCTCTGAAAAATCTTTCCCATCTGCCTGTTGTGATCGATCCCAGCCATGCGGCAGGTGTTTCCACTTTCGTTCTGCCCCTTTCCATGGCGGCTGTTGCAGCAGGTGCAGACGGATTGATTGTTGAAGTTCATAATGATCCGCCCCACGCGCTCTGTGACGGTTTGCAGTCGCTGACCATGAATGAATTTGAAAAAACAATGAACCGTCTGATTCCCCTGAAAGCTGCTTGCGGAAAGATTTACTGAATATGAAAATATCATTCTTGAAGAACATAACGCTTTGCGGAATCAAACACGCAGGAAAAACAACTGCGGCACAACAGCTTTCCAAACAAACCGGAAAACCCTGTTTCGATACAGATGATGCCTTGCAGGAATTGTATTGTGCTGAAACCGGAAAAAAAATGTCTGTCCGGGAAATCTTCCGGGAATTGGGCGAAACGGAATTCCGGAAACTGGAAATGTGCGCAATCCGGGAACTGTTTTCCGGGAATGACGGAATGATCACAGCATTGGGCGGCGGTGTCCTCAGCAATCCGTTTCTTACAGAGGAAGACCGGAGCATGTTCGGTTTTCTGTGCTGTCTGGATGTGAAAGATGAAGTCGCTTATGAGCGGATCATAAAAAATGGATTACCGCCTTTTCTGCAGGATAAATCCGATCCGTTTCAGGCATTATGTGAAATGAACCGGAACCGGCGGGAAGTTTTCCGGAAACAGGCGGATTTTATATTGGAAATTGCAGGAGAATCAACTCCGGAATCTACAGCTGAAAAAATTATAGCCGCATACAAGGAGCATTCAAGATGAATAATACTTTCGGAGAATTGTTCAGAATAACAACGTTCGGAGAATCCCACGGTGCAGCTCTGGGTGTCGTGATTGACGGAGTTCCTGCCGGACTGGAAATTGATACAGAGTTTCTCTCTTCTGAAATGGCACGCCGCAGACCGGGACAATCAGATGTAACAACAGCACGGAATGAAGCGGATTCCCCCGAAATTCTCTCCGGGGTGTTCGAGGGAAAAGCAACCGGAACCCCCTTGACAATCCTGATCAGAAACAGCAATCAGCACTCCTCCGATTACTCCAATATCAAAGATGTTTACCGTCCGGGACACGCAGATTATACTTTTGAAAAAAAATACGGTTTGCGGGATTACCGCGGCGGCGGACGGACTTCCGGAAGGGAAACCTGTGCCAGAGTCGCAGCAGGTGCAATCGCTAAAATGCTGCTGCGGAAATACGGGATCTCTGTCAGAGCATGTACAACTCAAATCGGTTCCGTCAAAACTGAAAAAACGGATTGGTCCTGTGTGGAAAACAACGCCGTCCGCTGTGCCGATCCGGAAGCTGCAGAACTCATGCACAGCGAAATCCGTTCCGCGGCATCCCGCTGTGACAGCGTGGGCGGTATGATTTATTGTGAAATTCTCGGCGTTCCTGCCGGATTCGGAGAACCTGTTTTTGATAAATTTGATGCATTGCTGGCTCATGCCATGCTTTCCATCGGCGGAGTCAAAGGGTTCGAGATCGGACGCGGATTCGGGGTTGCAGAACAATACGGTTCCGGAAACAATGACGGAATGACTCCCGCAGGATTTCTTTCAAATCATGCAGGCGGAATCCTCGGCGGAATTTCCAACGGTAATGTCATTCATTTCCGGATTGCGGTAAAACCGACACCCTCCATTTCCATCCCGCAGCAGACGATTGATAAAGACGGGAATCCTGTGGAAATAAAAATTCATGGACGTCATGATCCATGTCTGGTTCCCCGTATAGTTCCCGTTGCAGAGGCTATGGCGGCTCTTGTAACAGCAGATCTTCTGTTAAGAAACAAATTAAGCCGTCTGGATCAGATTTAAAAACAACTTATATACTTAACTGTAAAAGTCTGAAAACTTACGAGTTTCAGACTTTTTTTTATAACCAGATTGAAAAAAAAACATTTCCATGATATATTTTCGCGATAAAATTGTTTTTGAAGAATACAAGGAGAATATCCTATGGAAAATTTATTGCAGGAACGGCTGAATGTCCGCACCGTGATTTTTGACGGTGCAATGGGAACAGAACTTTACAAACGGAACTTTTTTGTCAATGTTTCCTATGAAAATCTTTGTCTGACAGCACCGAAAGTCATTCAGGAGATTCATCAGGCGTACAAAGATTCCGGAGCTGAAGTTCTTACCACAAATTCTTACGGAGCAAATTTCAACAATCTCTGTAAATTCGGCTTGGGTGACAAGGTGGCGGAAATCAATGCCGCATCGGTCCGGATCGCAAAAGAGGTTGCCGGAGATTCTTTGCTGATTGCCGGTTCCGTCGGACCGCTCGGAGAATTGACCGAAGCTGCCGGAACTACAGAAGAAGCCGCCGCAGGGATGCTGAGAGATCAAATTTCAGCTCTTGCAGGAGAGGGTGCAGATTTTATTCAGTTTGAAACCATTGCGTCAAAAAATGATATTCTCCGTGCGCTTGCCGCAATGAAACTGTTCAATTTTGCAATTCCTTATGTGATCAGCTGTGTATTTCAAGTCGATGGAACCATGCCGGATGGAACCAGTGCGGAAGAAGTATTTTCCCTGTTGAAAAATACAGAGGTTCCGCCGACCGCATTCGGAATGAACTGCGGACTCGGACCGGATCAGATGCTCACAGCCTTTGAAAAGATCGTGAAACTTTCAGAGCTGCCTGTCATTGTTCAGCCTAACACAGGCGCACCGAAAAATGTCGGCGGCAGAAGTATTTCCATGTGCAGTCCGGAATATTTCACTACATACTGCATGCGGTATGTTGCGCTTGGAGCCAAAGGCGTGGGCGGCTGCTGCGGCACAACACCGGAAGATATTCTGGATATGGCACGCAGTGTAAATCCTCTTGCCAGAATCCAGGCACACAAAGCGGTCTTGACCAAAGAACCGGAAAATCCGGGAGTCGATGCAAAACCTTTTGCAGAACGTTCCGCTTTTGCAGAAAAACTTGCATCCGGAAAATGGATTTGCAATATTGAAATCGTACCGCCTCAAGGCTATGATCTGCAGGCAACCATCGAAAAAGCAAAACGCTGCAAAGAAGCCGGATTCGATGCCATCAATATTCCGGATGGTCCGCGCGCGAGTTCCAGAGTTTCTGCAATTGTGACTGCTCATACCATTCAGCGGGAGGCCGGAATCGAAGCAGTTCTGCATCAGTGCTGCCGTGATAAAAACCTGATCGGTATGCAGGGAGATTTGCTTGGCTGTGCCGCATTGGGTGTCAACAACATTCTCTTCATCACCGGTGACCCGCCGAAACTGGGAGATTATCCTTTTGCATCCGGCGTGTTTGATATTGATTCCATCGGATTGCTCCGGGTTCAGAACCGGTTGAATCACGGGTTGGACCTTGCCGGAAAACCCATTCCGATGCCTACTGCAGCTGTAATCGGTGCAGGAGCTGACCCCAATGCAATCGACATGGAACGTGAAGTCCGCCGTACCAGAGAAAAAATTCAGGCAGGGGCAGAATATATTGTGACTCAGCCCGTATTTGATCCGGAGGCTCTTTTGAAATTTATGGATCTTGTTCCGGAATTGCAGACAGTTCCCCTGATTGCCGGAATCTGGCCCCTTGCCAGCTTGCGGAATGCGGAATTTATGAAAAATGAAGTTCCCGGCGTGGTTGTTCCTGATTCTGTCATGGAACGGATGGCTGCGGCTCAGACCAAAGAAGAACAGCGGGAGTGCGGAATTCAGATTGCCCGGGAATCCGTGGCAAGAATCCGCAGCAGTGTCGCCGGAATCCAGGTGAGCGCACCTTTCGGAAACGTTGAAATCGCCGTCGGCGTGATTCGCTGAAAAGGAGCTGAAAAATGAGAGAAATCAGAACAAAGTTATTGTACAGCCGTTTGGCAGAGAAGATTCTTGTTCTTGACGGAGCAATGGGAACGATGCTTCAGGCATTCAAACCGGAAGAAAAGGATTTCAGAGGCGAAATTTTTCAGAATCATGATATTCCATTGAAAGGAAATAATGACGTATTGTGTCTGACCCGTCCGGAGATGGTTCGCAGTGTGCATCGCCGTTACCTGGAAGCCGGTGCGGATATCATCGAAACCAATACATTCAACTCCAATAAAGTTTCCCAGAAAGAGTATGGTCTGACAGAGGAAGTTTACCGTCTGGCACGTGCCGGAGCAGAAATTGCAGTTCTGGAAGCAGCAGAATTTACGGCAAAAGATCCGGCAAAGCCCCGTTTTGTGGCAGGTTCTATCGGTCCCACAGGCAAAACGCTTTCCATGTCACCCGATGTTGCCAACCCCGCATACCGGGATTTGAGCTTTGATGCAATGGTCGATTCCTACCGTCCGGCAATTGAAGGCTTGATGGATGGCGGAGCCGATATTCTCCTGATTGAAACAATTTTTGATACCCTGAATGCCAAAGCCGCCGCATACGCAGCAGAGCTTGTCTTTGAGGAAAAACAATACCGTTTGCCCATCATGTTCTCCGGAACAGTAAGCGATGCCAGCGGCAGATTGCTTGCCGGACAGAATGTGGAGGCTTTTCTCATCTCTGTTTCCCACGTTCCGGATCTGCTTTCCATCGGTTTCAACTGTGCTTTGGGGGCGGAAGAAATGCGGCCGCATATCGAAGAACTCGCAGAAAAAGCCGCCTGTTTTGTCAGCGCACACCCAAATGCCGGATTGCCGGATGAACTGGGACGCTATCATCAGACACCGGAAAAAATGGCTGAAATCGTCGGTGGACTTGCAAAGCGCGGTCTTCTGAATATCGTTGGCGGCTGTTGCGGAACGAACCCGGATTTTATTGCCGCAATCGCCAAAGCTGTCGATGGTGTTGCACCCCGGAAAAAACCTGAAATCGCCAAAAAACTCCGTCTTTCCGGATTGGATGCGGTGGTTGTCAGTTCTGAATTGCCGTTCCTCAATATCGGAGAACGGGCAAACGTTGCAGGGTCCCGTAAATTCCTGAATCTCATGAAAGAGGAAAATTACAGTGAAGGTCTGCGTATCTGCCGTCATCAGGTGGAAAACGGAGCGCAGGTTCTGGATATCAATATGGATGATGCCATGCTGGATTCTGAATCTGTCATGAAGACGTTTCTGTTAAACCTTGCGGCGGAACCGGAAATTGCACGGACACCGCTGATGATCGACTCATCCCGCTGGAATGTTCTCCGGACAGGGCTTGCTTGCGTTCAGGGGAAATGTATCGTAAACTCCATCAGCTTGAAAGAAGGAGAAGCGGCTTTTCTGGAAAAAGCCAGAGAAGCCCGACGGTTCGGGGCTGCGATCCTTGCCATGGCTTTCGATGAGGAAGGTCAGGCAGATACCATTGAACGCAGAGTGGCTGTCTGCCGCAGAATGTACCGGATTTTAACAGAAAAGGCAAATGTTCCTGCCGAAGATATTATTTTTGACCCCAATGTTTTTGCGGTTGCGACCGGTATGCCGGAACATGATTCCTGCGCAAAGGATTTCATTGAGGCTGTCCGCATCATCAAAACGGAAATGCCATTGTGTTCCGTCTCCGGCGGAATCAGTAATGTTTCCTTCTCTTTCCGCGGGAATGAACCTGTCAGAAGAGCTCTTCACAGTGTATTCCTCTATCACGCAGTAAAGGCCGGACTCGGCATGGCGATCGTCAACCCCGCACAGCTGGATATTTATGATGACATAGAGCCGGAACTCCGGGCTGCAGCAGAAGCGGTAATTTTAAATACCTCTCCCGATGCCGGAGAAAAATTGCTTGCTCTTGCAACCCGTTTGAAAGAATCTCAGAGCGGAACTGCTGCCGTTGAAGAAAAAACTCCGCAATGGCGTACAGAATCGTTGGAAAAACGGCTGGAATATGCTTTGGTCCGCGGCGATGAATCTTTCCTTGCGGAAGATTTGACTGAAGCCCGTGAAAAATATGTAAAAGCCGTGGATATCATCGAAGGTCCCCTGATGGATGGTATGCGGGAGGCAGGAAGATTGTTCGGAGAAGGAAAAATGTTTCTCCCTCAAGTTGTGAAAACTGCACGGACAATGAAATCTGCGGTAGAATATCTGACACCGTTCCTTGCCGGAGAAAATGCCGGAAGTTCTGCCGGAAAAATCATTCTGGCAACAGTGAAAGGCGATGTCCACGATATCGGAAAAAATATCGTTTCTGTCATTCTCCGCTGTAATAATTATGAGGTGGTTGATCTCGGCGTGATGGTCCCGGCTGAAACGATTCTGGATGCCGCTGTAAAAGAAAAAGCCGATGCCGTTGTACTGAGCGGTCTGATTACTCCGTCTCTGGCAGAAATGGCTCATATCGCAGCAGAAATGGAACGGATGAATATGGATATCCCGCTGTTCGTCGGAGGCGCAACAACATCAGAAGAACACACAGCTTTGCATATCCAACCGCTCTATTCAGCTCCATGTGTTCAGACAACTGATGCATCAAGAGTGATCCCCGCAATGAATGCACTGTTGAACCCGGAAAAACGAGCAGACTTTGCAGCTGAACTGAACCGGAAATATGAACAGATCCGGAACCGGAACAGCCGAAAAGAAGATTCTGCCGCTGTCCGGGAAAACAGGACTCAGAAAACTGCTGTTTCAGCAGTTCCTCCGGCAGTAAAAGATATCAGAACAATATCCGTTCCGGTAAAAGAAATTGAACCGTATCTGGATTGGAACGCATTTTATAAAGTCTGGAATATTCACGGTAAGACAGCAGAAAGCGAAGAGGCAAAACGCACTTTGCGTAAAGATGCGGAACAGCTGCTTTCAAAAAATCTTCTTGAAGCAAAAGCTGTATTCGGAATCTTCCCGGTTGCGGTCTCCGGAGAAACGGTCAACGTACTGGCTCCGGATGGTTCAACCGTGCTTGAAACATTGGAATTTCCCCGCAGAAATATGCCGGATGGAAGAAATCCCTCACTGGCAGATTTTCTTGCCGAACGGGATTATCTCGGTATGTTTGCATTATCCGCAGGTTTCGGAGCGAAAGAAGCCGCAGAGAAATTTGCAGCTGAAAACGATGAATATTCGTCCCTGTTGATCCGGATTCTGGCGGAATCGCTGGCAGAAGCTTTTGCGGAAAAACTGCATCGGGAGATTCGTGATATTTACTGGGGATACGGAAAAGAGTGTTCCGATTCCAGAAAGGATCTGTTCCATGCGGAATATTCCGGAATCCGTGCAGCTCCCGGTTATTCCAGCTGTCCGGACCATGAAATGAAACGTCCGATATTCCGTCTGCTCAGGGCAGAGGAACAAATTGGAATCAAACTGACGGAAAATGCAATGATGATTCCTGCGGCATCTGTCTGTGCTTTCCTTTTTGCATCACCGGAGAGCTTTTATTTTTAACACAGGAGAGGTTAAATAAATAAGGTAAAGCGCTGTTCCCCATACAGGTTGGTAAATCCTCCTGCTATTTTAACTTTAAGATGGGGCTGTTGCAAAAAGGTTTGGAAAAAAGGGGTGGAATTTGAAGAGGGGAAAAAGGACCTTTCCACAAAAGGGCTTTTTCCCCTCCTCAAGGAACAACCTTTATTGGGAACAGAGCATAAGGTAAAAGAGGTAATTCCCAATTACCTCTAAAAAGCAAAAAAAACATATTTTTTCAGTGATATTTACAAAAAAAGAGAATTTCTGATTTGCACTCTTGCGTTTTTAGTGCTATATTCACTGATGATATGTTGTCTAGTAAAAAATGGAAGGAAAAAAAATGGCTGACGAAAATATGACACAGGATCCTAATGTTCAGCAGAGTAAGAAGATTACTGTTAAGCTGAAGCCGTTGGCATTGGAAAAAGCCACAGGAGAACAGGCTGCTGCAAATGTGAAGGTTCCGGCTGCTCCTGCCGGAGCAAGTGCATCTGCGACAGTGAAATTTGATCGGAAAACAGTTGCCGCTTCTGAACCTGAAATGCCTACCGCGCAGGATCTCGCAAAACAGACCATCAAGCTGACACCGCCGCCGCGGACCGGGTTACCCAAGCCACCCAGTCCGATACCAACTGCGGCACCTAAAAAAGCTACACAGGTTGTCAAACCTGTCGCAGTGGAACCGGCTGCGGCCGCAACTCCGCCCCTGAAAAAAGCAACACAGGTTGTCAAACCTGTCGCAGTGGAATCGGCTGCACCTGCTCCGGCTGCCGTGGAAACACCGGCTGCAGCTGCAACACAAGCCGTCAAAAAGCCGGGCTTGTCATTGCCTCAAAAACCTGCGGCTCCCGCTCCGGCTGAACAGCCTGCACCTGCTCCGGCTCCCGCTCCGGCTGAACAAGCTGCTCCAGCGGCAGAAGCGCCGAAAAAACTTGGCTTGTCATTGCCCAAAAAACCTGCGGCTCCCGCTCCGGCTGAACAGCCTGCACCTGCTCCGGCTCCCGCTCCGGCTGAACAGCCTGCACCTGCTCCGGCTCCCGCTCCGGCTGCAAACGATGCTGATGCGAAGAGAGTTCAGGAAGAAGGTTTGAAACCCAGAGAAGGAGCTTCCGGACTGGGCTTGAAAAAAGTTGAAAAAGTTGCAGAAGAAGATCTTCCTGATTCTTTGAGGCAGGAAACGTCTGCTCCGGGTACAGTTCATTCCGGTCGGATCAAACTGCAAGGCCCTGCTGATGAACCGGGACCAGTGTTTACTGCAATCGTTGTTCTTGCATTTGTTATTCTGTTGATAGGTGTCTATGTTCAGTTCTTCAGCTATGCAAAGTGGATGCCTGAAATGGATGCTCATATCAATTCTCTTCCGGCACCGCCGACAGGAGTTTTATCAAAATAACGTTAGGAATGGAATGAAACCTGCCATTCACAACAGAAAGGCCGGATTTTGCTTGAAAGGAAATTTTTTCAGTAAAATCCGGTTAAAAAACCTGTTTTTCTTTAAAAAAAACATATAAAGAGAAAAAAAAAGGTTGAAAAATTTAAAAAAAGGTTTATATTATGAGATTTATTGCCGTCTGCTCCGGATTGTGGGGGACGGATTGAGGACGGATGAGTTACGGTGACCTTCCGTAAAAAGTAAGAATTGGACAATTCAGGAGATGAAGGAAGTCCGCTATGGTTAAGATCAGACTGAAAAAAACTGGTGGTAAGAACTGGATCAGCTTTAGAATCGTTGTTTGCGATGTTCGCAGTCAGCGTGATGGCTACATGTTGGAAGAACTTGGCTACTATGATCCCAAACACAGCGATGAAAAGCTGAACGTTGAACGTCTTGAGTATTGGGTTGGTCAGGGTGCCCAGATGACTGAAACAGTTGTCGACATCTACAATCGTGCCAAGGAAGGCAAATCCAAGAAATATGGTGTTGCCGATGCCTACACAAAGAAGAAAACTTTCAAGAAGGCTGCAGAAGCTGAAGCGTAATTCCGGAGCTTGTCGTGTTTAAGACGTTATTCAAGTGGCTCAGCGGGAAATTATCTGCTGAGAACTCAGCAAAGGGGACTTGCTCCTGCGGTTGTTCTGCAGGAAATGGAACGGCTGAAAGAGTAGCATCAATCGAAGATCTCGAACGGTTTGTCGAATACGTTGTCCGCCAGTTGGTGGATGATCCTGATGCAGTTGGCGTTAAAACTGAGGTTGCAGAAAACGGAACCAAAGTGATCCGTATCAGCTGCCGCAAGGAAGATGCCGGAAAAATTATTGGTAAGAAAGGAAAGACGATCATTGCACTTCGTGCCCTGGTTGGCAGTGCTGCAGGTCGTCTTCAGGAACGCATCAGCGTGGAGGTGGTGGACTGAGCCTCAAGTTTGACATCCTGACACTTTTCCCGGAAATATTCTTCGGACCTCTCGGCGGGAGCATCGTCGGAAGGGCAATAGAAAAGGGAATCGTGGAAGTCAATGCCGTGAATCTCCGTGATTATACACATGATAAGCGAGGCACGGTAGATGACAAGCCTTATGGCGGCGGAGCCGGAATGCTCATGAAAGTAGAACCGCTGTTTGAGGCTGTAGAAGACTTGAGAAAGGAAAACACTCTCGTTCTCATGACATCGCCGTCAGGTGAACCATTCAATCAGAAGATGGCGCATGAGCTTGTCGCAAAGGAGCATATTCTGATCATTTGCGGACATTATGAGGGCGTTGATGAGCGGGTACGTGAAGCGTTGGTCGACAGAGAAGTCTCAATCGGTGATTATGTTCTGACCAGCGGAAATCTTCCCGCAATGGTGATGGTTGATGCGGTAACGCGTCTCCTCCCGGGAGCTTTGGGTTCCCCGGAATCAGAAGTGGATGAATCTTTTGAAAACGGGCTTCTCGAATATCCGCAGTACACCAGACCCCCTGTTTTCAGAGGCATGGAAGTTCCGGAGGTCCTCCTTTCTGGAAACCATGCCGAAATCGCCAAATGGCGGAGAGAACAGTCGGAACAGAGAACGGCCGGACGGAGGCCTGATCTGCTGAATAAAAAATTAGAAGATTAAACATAAAAAAACTTGTCGGAGGATATCATGAACAAGATTATTGCAGAGCTGGAAAAAAAGCAGTGCAAAGAAAACGTTACCGAATTCAACATCGGTGACACCGTCAAGGTCTTCACAAAGATCGTTGAAGGTTCCAACGAACGTATCCAGGCTTTCACTGGTGTTGTTATCGCTAAGAACGGAAGCGGAATCCGTGAAACATTCACACTCCGCCGCGTTGCTGCCGGTTATGGCGTTGAACGTGTCTTCCCGCTTCACAGCCCCCGCATCGACAAAATCCAGGTCGAACGCAAAGGCCGTGTCCGCAGAGCTAAACTCTACTACCTGCGTGACAAAGTCGGTAAGGCCGCTAAAGTGAAAGAGCAGAGATTCTCCGCGGATGCCAAATAATCATCCCCAAGAATATCTTGCTCCATCGGACAAACTCCTCGCATACGAATCTACTGTTCGCAGCGGGGAGTTTTCCTTTATTGCGGGGATTGATGAAGCAGGACGCGGCTGTCTCGCAGGTCCTGTCGTCGCAGCGGCGGTCGTCTTCACAGACTTCTCCAAAATCCCTGCAGGCGTGAATGACTCCAAGGCACTTACCCACGAAAAACGAATGTCTCTCCGGGAAAAACTCCTTGCAGAACCCTCTGTCAAATGGGCCGTTGGCATCGTCTCCGCTGAAGAAATTGATCAGTCCGATATTCTGCGCGCCACCTGGAAAGCAATGCGCCTGGCTGTTGAACAATTGATTCCGCCCGCTCAATTTATTCTGGTTGACGGTAATCCGGTCAAGGGGCTTCCGCTTCCTTCGCAGAATATTGTCAAGGGCGATGCCAATTCTGCCTCTGTCGCGGCCGCCAGTATTCTGGCAAAAACAACCCGTGATGCCATGATGGATGAATATGAACTTCAATATCCCGGTTACGGGTTTGCTGTTCACAAAGGTTATGGAACCGCACAGCATCTTGAAGCATTGCAGAATCTCGGGGTCACTCCCATTCACCGTAAAACGTTTGAACCGGTCCGGTTGATTCTTCATCCGCCGGAATATACCCAGCAGGACTTATTCTGATGAAACATACTGATACCATTGCAGCATTCTGTACCGCACCCGGCGGAGCCCTGGCGATCATCCGGATTTCCGGACCTGAGGCCCTGCGCCTGGCTGAAACTGTTTGGCATTCCAGCCGCAAACTGTCAGCAGAACATCCCAGAGTTCTGACGTTCGGACGGGTCCGTCTTGAAGACGGTGAAGGTCTTGGTGAAACCTGTCTTGCTGTATATATGCCGGGACCGGCAAGTTATACAGGGGAAGATATTGTCGAAATTCAATGTCATGGCGGAGCCTGTGCGCCCCGCCGGATTCTTTCCCGGCTGCTTGCCAACGGTGCGCGACTCGCCGAACCCGGTGAGTTCACAAAACGGGCTTTTCTGAACGGGAAGATGGATTTGACTGAAGCGGAAGCTGTTGCTGATTTGATCGGTGCAAAATCCGAAGCCGCGTTCCGTTTGGCAGAACGCCAGTTATCCGGTGCACTGGGAAGAAAAGTCCGCAGTGCGAAAGAAGAAATATTTTTGATTCTGGCTGAGATTGAATCCAGATTGGATTTCCCGGAAGAGGATTTGGATTGGCAAACTCCCGCCCGGATTGTAGAGCGAATCAATAAAGTCAAGTCCTCGCTGGAACAATTACTGGCAGGAAGAGACCGTTCAGCTGTAATCCGGAACGGGGTTCGGCTCGCCATTGCCGGAAGTCCGAATGTGGGAAAATCAAGTTTATTGAATTTGCTGCTCGGTTATGAACGTGCTATTGTAACCGATATTCCCGGAACAACCCGCGACACGCTTTCTGAACAGGCAGTTCTGCGGGGCATTTCCGTTGATCTTACTGATACAGCTGGAATCCGCGATCAAGTTGCGGATGCTGTGGAAGGATTCGGAGTGGAACGCTCCCGTGACACCTTGAAGCTCTCCGAAGTTGTATTCTGGGTATTTGATGCATCCAGAAATCCGCAGGACGATCTTGAAGCGATGAAGAAAGAAGTCCCTGCAGGAACAAAAGCGATTGCCATTTGGAATAAATGTGATCTTGCGCCGGAAGGTTTTACGCCTCCGGATACCGGATGCCCGGCAGTCTGTGTTTCTGTAAAAGAAGAAACCGGTATGGAGGCACTGCTGAACGCATTCGAGACAGCTGTCTGGGGAAGCGGAGACAAGTCGATTCCGGAATGTGCAGTTTCTGAACGCCATGCCGGAGCATTGGAACGAGCTGTTTCTCTCCTGGAAATGGCAATTCCGGAAACAGAAGCGGAGATGTACGAATTGACCGCTGAAAATCTGCGGGCTGCCCGTCAGGAATTGGCAGAGATTACAGGGGAATCAACTGCTCCCGATGTTCTTGACGATATTTTTTCCCGGTTCTGTATCGGGAAATAAGCTTATTCATCGTGGAGGGCTTTTCCGCCTTCGCACAAATTATCCCATCCGGGGAAATTCCATTTTTTCGGAAAATCTTTACATTGCTGCGGTTTTACAGACTGCAGTATACAAGCCTTTGCTTCATCATCATAATACACACAGGAACCATCTTCTTTTTCCATGAGAGAGAGGGAACGACGGTCCGGGGCAAGAACGGTATGATTCCGGATAAATTCATCTTCCGGAATGTTAAGGAATGCAGCTATCTTTGAAATTTCCTGTTCGGAGACTCTGACAGGGCCTTCCCATTTACAGCAGATACCGCAGCGTTTGCACTGAAAAGAATCTATAGATATCATAGGCAATAAAAAAAGTGGTTGTCCGCAGGGAACAACCACTGAATTCTTCAGGCTGTTAAATCAATAACGCTTGAGTTGGATATCATCATCAATGAGGTCATAGAAGAACAGACCCGTGATGAAGTCGGCAACTTCGATGGGGTGGACACCGACTTTAGCACCAGCGAGAGCGTATGCATAAACTTCAATTGCCCAGTAATCACGGGCACCTGTACCGATTGCATAAACTTCAGCGTTGCTGTCGGGGAAGTTGCTGCCGTGTCTCCAAAATTCTTTCACGGTTCCGATGGGATCGGTAACAGAAATGTTTTCCATTGTGAGGAAGACGAGCTGAGCCTGATATCCGCGCTCAAAACCGATACCGTACTGACGGTTGACATCTTTGTAAAGTCCGGCGTTGACACCATACTGAGCACCGAGACCGAAATAATTTGTAAGACGGAAACCGAGACCGCCATAGAGACCTCCCTTGAGATCGAGAGAAGTCATATCAAGGAAGTCCATGATACGGTTCGGGACATAGCAGAAAACCTTGGAAATGATCTTCTGAGTAATATCATCACCGGTCGTTTCCATCTGAGGATTTTTGATATCGTCCAATGTCTGAGGATCCTTTGCTTTGGGATAAGAAACCTCAACTTTTTGGGTCTGCTGACGTTCAACGGTGGTTGTCTGGCCCATATTTGCTGCTGACAGAGTTGCTGCAAACATTCCGGCAAGAAGAATTGCAAAGATTTTTTTCATGTGTTATACCTTTCTCAAAACTTGTTCATACACAATCATGTGGAAATATATATCCGCTGATGTGAAAATGCAAAAAGAAAAACTGTTTTTTTTCCGGAAATCCGCATTTTTTTTATTATTTTTGCAATTTCCGGAATAGCTGTAACATTTTTTGCAGCAAGATAAAACTTCCGGAAGACATTTCTATCTTCCGGAATATCATCAATCTGCTCAGATTGTTCCGGAATCGTCATCAGACTCTTCGGGAACTTCTATTGCCTCTGCAGGTGCTGCGGAATCCGCCGGAACTGCTTCCGTATTTTCAGCAGGATCTTCGGCTGCGGCTTCCGCTTCGGCAGCTTTCCGTTCCTCTTCACCGGGGAGTGCTTCCAGTTCTTTCAGACGCGCCACTCCTGTGATCTTGTCACCTTTACGAAGATCCATGATTTTCACACCCTTGGAGTTTCTTCCGACGATACGGATTTCATCCACAGGAATACGGACGACCTGACCGCGTTCGGTGGTGATGATGATTTCATCGCCATGGCTGATCTGGATTGCTGCAACAACAGTTTCTCCTTCGCGGAGGTTGATATTCTTCACACCCTTTGCACCGCGGCGGGTCAGACGGTAGTGTTCCACATAGCTGCGTTTACCCATACCGCCGGAGGTAACGATCAGAAGCTGCGGTTTTCCGGTGTCTTCGATGATTTCTTCGCTGTCTTCGCCTTCGGTTTCAACGGCGGGTTCTTCCACTTCGGGAACTTCCGGAGCTTCGGCTCCTTCGGGGAGTTCTTCCATCTGCGGAGCTGCACCTTCAGCCGGAACAACTTCCATACCGACAACACAGTCACCGTCAAGTTTGAACCGGATACCGGTCACGCCGCGAGCGGCACGCCCCATTGCACGGACTTCCTGTTCGTAGAACCGGCAAGCCATACCCTTTTCTGTGGAAAGGATGATTTCGGAGTGACCGTCAACGATTTCAACTGCCACAATATCATCACCTTCATCAATATTGACTGCACGGATACCGATCTTGCGGAGGTTCTTGAATTCGCGGAGCGGAGTCTTCTTGATCACACCGTTTCTGGTTGCCATAGCCACACAGAAATCGGGATTTTCAAACATATCCTTGCGGATGGTGATCATGGAGCGGATCTGTTCACCTTCGCCCACTTTCAGCAGGTTGGTGATTGCTCTGCCCTTTCCGGTACGTGCGCCTTCCGGCACTTCGTACACATTCAGCCAGTGCATGATACCCTTGTTGGTGAAGAACAGGATAATATCGTGGCTGTCAGCGTTGAACAGATGTTCCACATAATCTTCATCTTTTGTTTCCATGCCGATAATACCTTTTCCGCCGCGATGCTGGGTTTCATAAGTATCAGCAGGAACGCGTTTGATATAACCGGTATTGGACACGGTGATCACACAGGAGTGATGCGGGATCAAGTCTGCAACGTCAATATCGCCTGTGTCATGGGTGATTTCGGTCAGACGTTTGGTTGCATATTTTTCTTTGACTTCGAGGAGTTCTGCTTTGATGACACCCAAACGGAGTTCGCGGGATGCCAGCAGGCTCTTCAGGTATTCAATCTCTTTCACCAGTTCATTGTATTCATTCTGGAGATCTTCGATTGCCAGTCCGGTCAACTGATACAATCTCATATCAAGGATCGCTCTGACCTGAATCTTGGAGAATCCGAACCGTGCGATCAATGCTTCCTGAGCTTCTTCACGGACACGGCTGGAACGGATGATCTTCACTACTTCGTCCAGATTGTTGACCGCAATCAGCAAGCCGTCCAAAATATGTTTTCTGGCTTCTGCTTTGTTGAGTTCAAAACGGGTTCTGCGGGTGACCACATCCAAACGGTGGTCAATATACCGCTGAAGCACCTGAGGAAGTGTCAGAATCTTGGGTCTGTTCATATCGACAACAAGCATGTTGCAGCCGATGATGGTTTCCATCTGGGTGTTTGCGAACAGCTGAGTCAGGATCACGGATGCCATTGCACCGCGTTTGACTTCGATGACAACACGGATACCGGCACGGGAACTTGTTTCGTCACGGAGTCCGGTGATACCAACGATCTTCTTATCTTTGACCAGGTCAGCAATACGCTTGACCATCAATTCCTTGTTGACTCCGTAAGGAATTTCCGTAACGATGATGGATTCTTTTCCGTTCTTTTCCACGATTTCCGCTTTTGCGCGGACTTTGATCACACCGTGACCTGTTTCGTAGAATTTACGGATGGGTGTAAGCCCGTAAATGATACCGCCTGTGGGGAAGTCAGGACCGGGGATATATTTCATGAGGTCGCTGGCTGTGGCGGAGGGATTTTCCATAATGTAAACCGCACCGTCGATGATTTCTCCCAGGTTGTGCGGCGGGATGTTGGTTGCCATACCGACACCGATACCCATACTTCCGTTGACCAGCAGGTTGGGGAATTTTGCCGGAAGAACTTCCGGTTCCACTTCTGTTTCGTCAAAGTTGGGGATCATGTTGACGGTATCTTTATCAAGGTCAGCCAGCATTTCTTCCGCAATACGTTCCATACGGCACTCAGTATAACGGGAAGCAGCGGCAGGGTCGCCGTCGATGGTACCGAAGTTACCCTGACCTTCGATCAGCGGGTTTCTGAGAGAGAACCACTGCGCAAGACGGACCAGTGCATCATACACTGCCGCGTCGCCGTGGGGGTGATATTTTCCCATGACTTCCCCGACGACACGGGCGCATTTGACAGTGGAGTGAGACTTGGTAAGCCCCAGTTTTTTCATACCGTAGAGGATACGGCGGTTCACGGGTTTGAGACCGTCACGGACATCGGGAATTGCACGGCCCACGTTCACACTGAGGGAGTACTGCAGATAGGCAGTGTGCATAATATCTTCGATGTTGTAAGGATAATCCTTCATCTGGATTTCTTCTTCAGCGGGGGGGATCTGAGTTTCCTCTGCGGGAACGATCGGATTTTCGTCCTGCGGGGGCAGACCATTATTGGATTCGTCGCTCATAATTCACCTTGGGTAATAGATTCAAATTTCAGTTCATGGTAATATACACCGGCATATGCGTATGCGCAAGCGCACGCGCGAGGAAAATATTCATTTTTTTTGTAAAAAACAGGCTTTTTTAATAGTTCTTTCGGGAAGAATCTTTCCGGAACGGCGATTCCGGGCGGAATGAGAAATTCCCCTTGTCCCATTCCAAAAAAATCTGACGCAGATATTCTTTTTCTTCCGGGGTGATCCCGGAAAATTCCGGAAGAAGCTCCGAATATCTCCGGAACTCTTTTTTCAAGCCCATTGCGTTCCCTCCGATAAATACAACCGGCAGGATCTTCTGTTCTCTGTGATTGGTGATCTTTTCGATCATCAGCGGCATTTCCGGACTGTTTTTCGTTGTCAATCCCGGAATCAGAAGATAAGAATCCCCGGATTCCTCCGGCTCTCTCAAACACTGCATATAACCGGAATTCTGCTTGATATAATCGGCATTATCCGGAAAAACACCGTTGTTTTCTTCCGCATAAAGCATACAGAGAACCCCGTTGACTTTCAGGTTCGCATGACATCTTTTCCAATTATTCAGGACACAGCGGTTGAATGACAGCGGAAGGAAAATTCCGGCAAGGAGAATAATCAAAGTAATAATTACAATGATCCAAATCTTTTTCCGTGATTTTTTTCCTGTCCCGGCCATACAAAATCTCCTTCCGGAGTTTAATATAATACATGGACAGGAAAATTACAAACTGCATCAGGTAAGTTTCAGGAAAACGTGCATGACATTGACACTTTTTCCATCAATATGTTTGGCATATTTATCCGAATACTGAACAAGGAGTTTTTCCGGTTCGCCGGGTTCCTTCAAAAGCAGATTGTTGGAATAGTAGCAGGATGTTTTGAATTCTTCCAGCAGGAAACCTTCATCCCAATTCAAGCCGTCTTTGGAGGTGTAAAACACAAAACCGCGACCCCAGGGAGCATCTTTATGACAGCCTCTCCCGTGCATGACATAGCCGTCTCCGAGTTTTGAAATCTGGACATTCCGGATCCCTTTTGCCAGTTTGATCGTCGGATACCGTTCCCAGCTTGCGCCGTTATCGTAACTGATGCTGGCATCAAATTCAAACCCGTTGGGGATATTACAGGCATAAGCGACAAGAGAACCGTCATCGCGGAACTGTAACGCACCGTATGCGTGGTTGATGTTGTTGATATCAATGACACTCCTTTCCTGAAAGGTTTTTCCGTTGTCGGTGCTGCAGAACAGACGGTACAAATGTTCCGGCTGGACACAGACATGATTCGGGTTGCAGAGTTCCATAACATAGATTACATTGTCTTTGACAACCGCATCGTAGATCCGCCCTTCGTATTGAGAAAATTCCCGGGGTTCGGTCCATGTTTTTCCGTAATCATAACTTTGCAGGATGATGGGAGTTGCCCAGGGTTCGCAGCAGATTTGAGTGTGCTGGGTGTTCCGCAATGCAAACAGAGTGATAACGCCGTTGCAGACAACTGCTTTTTCAACAGAAATGGTATAAACACCGTCAATGAGCAGTTCTTTGGAATAGGGCAGTTCGTGGATTTCGGACCATGTTTTTCCGTAATCTTCGGAATAACGGTATTCGATCCAGCCGAAAGCAGAATGACCATAAAGGCGTTCGGCGGAACAATTTGAGTTGAAATCAATGATTTTTCCCGGTTCATATTCGACCATTGCGTGCGTCATGTGACCGCTCCGGTGACGGGATTCGTTATCGACATAAAGTTCCGGTTCGCTGATACAGAGTTTTCCGGCAATGCCATGAAAAACAGTTTCCATAATCATCTTCCTTTCTGAAATATTACTTTCCGTTGAATTGGTTGATCATTTGAGTTGAAGTCCGGAAAATTGCACCGTAATCTGTTGAGAGTGCTGCCCAATTCAGGTTTCTTTTCCGCCAGACTTCAATATCAGAAACAAACGCCCCAACAGGAACCCCTGCCTGATGCGCTTTTTCACAGATTTCATCAACAATTTTTCCGACTTCCGGATCGTCCGGACTGGCAAATTTATTCATGGACCCGGAAAGGTCGTAAGGACCGATGCAGATACTTCCCAGATGCTTGACTTTCAATATCTCATCCAGATTCCGGACAGCCTCAATATGTTCAATCTGTGCAATGATCAGCGGTTCCCTGTCAGATTCCGCAAAATAGACAGATGTCGGTTTTGCACCGTAATGAACAGACCGTCTCAAACCGCAGCCTCTGGTTCCTTCCGGCGGATAACGGCATGCAGAAACAGCATCTTCCAGTTCCTCCGCAGATTTGATCATAGGAACAATAATTCCGGCAGGCGCAAGATCAACAACCGGTTTGATCAAGGCAGGATTATTTCCTGCGACACGGACAAAGGGAGCGCAATCTGTCCCGCGCAATGCCAGAATATGTCCGGAAACATCCTGAATGGTCAGAGGCGAATGTTCCATGTCGATCCACGTAAAATCAAATCCGGCATCGCCAGCCAGTTCACTGACAGCCGAATCAGTGAGAGTGATAACCATTCCGAGGGCACAACTTCCGGATTCAACTTTGGCTGTAAACTTTTCAAAATTATTGATTTTCATAAGACCTCCTTATGTGGGCATAATATGCTGAAGGATCAGTTCTTTGAATAACGCCAGATCATGGTTCCGCAACACTTCCACAAGCTTGCAATGACTGTGATAGCCGATTTCCCGCCATGAACGGCTCAATAAACGTTCCCGGTACTTTTTCTGAAAAAGAATCGGCAAAAGATTCGTAAACAAACTCAAGAGCCGGTTTTGACAACAGCTGAAAAGCAATGTATGAAATTGACTGTCAAGTTCTTCAAAACGGACAGAATCATCCAATGCGGCAAACTGTTCCTGCAAGTTCCGATCCAGTTTTTCCAGATTTTCCGGAGTGATCCTTGAAACGATCAGAGGAGCAATGGCAGTTTCCATGATAATGCGGACTTCTTTCATCTCTTCAAAATAAAAACCGCCCATTTGCAAACAAAAAATGAAACTTCTGTTGAGCGCGTCTTCATTCAATTCCTGAATGACAGTTCCACGCTTTTTCACCCGTTTCAGCAAACCAAGCTGAGCAAAATGCTGAATCACCTCGCGGATATCGGAGCGGGATACTTCAAACATTTCCGCAAGTTCTATTTCTTTAGGGATCGGGTCTCCGGTGGAAAGACCGGAATCCAGAAGATAATTCTGAAATCTCTCGATCAATAACTGCTGCATAAAAACTCCTTCTGTTATTGATATTTTTATTATAATATAACATATTAAATTAATATGTCAACATAATATTTGTTTTTTTGCAAAAAAAAGGGGCTGTTGCAAAACCAGAAATTTTACAATAGCCCTTATTTTATTGTTTGAGCATTGAAATCCTTTGCAGACATCCATGTCTGTATATAATGTAGACGTTTTTATCAGTCTGCTCAAATGTCTTGATTGAGGGAGCTGCCCCGAATGGGGCAAAGGCTCTGAAGGAGCCGTCAGAATAAAGCCCAGGGTAAGCGGTCTGAAGGACCGCGCAGCCCTGGGTATAAATCACAAATCATCTCTGAAGCTCTGAAAGAGCGACAGAAAAATCCGCTTGAACAAACCTTATTCTGTCGCCCCTTCGGGGCTTTATGTTATTCT
>JAFVTF010000025.1 GCA_017503375.1 Lentisphaeria bacterium
GCAAGGTAAGTCAATACTGCGTTATGAACAAAGTACGCACTCAAGTTATTGCAGAACATGAGTTTGAAAATTTTTATGTAAAACTGTTTGAAAATGATCTTGCTTTGTGCGATGAAAATGGAAATGAAGAGATGGCGATCCGCTATCTTGATATAGAGGAAAATGTAGAGCTGATCGAAAAAAAGCATACTGTAAACAACATCATTTTCGGTACATTGGCTACGGTGTTTTTCGGTGCGGCACTTTTCCTTTTCGGCTTTGCAGCGGCTTCCACAATTTATATGGCGGTAAAAGGATTTCTGGATTTGGCAATTATCCTGACCGGCATTGGGTTTATCATTTTCGGTTGTCTGCCTTTGGCTCTGGGCAAATGGTTTGCAGGATTTTGCTGCCGCAACGAGAAATATTATTTCCTTGCAGACCGTGAGCCGGACAGTTGGAACAACAATGCGGCATTGCACATCGGCAAAGAAACCGCTGATGCAAGCTGTTTTATTGAAACTCTGCAAAAGCTCATTCACACGGCACACCGGAAACAACAGGAGGAAAAATGAAAAAACTTTTACTTATATTTTCAATATTGATTGCGCTATTGTTGACGGGCTGTAAAAATAAAACGAATGATATAGCAATAATAAAGTTTTATACGTATAATCATATGGCATATTTGGTGCTGAATGAGCATTTTCTGGGTAAAGATACCGATCGTAAGGATAATTTGAAAACTATTCTTTTTGTATTTGAACATTTTTATGATTATTCAGAATGTCCAAAATATTTTTCAAGCTCAGCAAAAGACTTTCTTTCCTCTTTTCGCAACTTGGATTGGGATATGGAGATTGCTGCTCAAAAAAGCAAAGAACTTGAAAAAGAAATGGAAAAGTATTCGCCTTCGATATATCCCATTTACTTAACCTTGTATCACGATTTTTTTATGTTTCGCGAGGTGCCGAAAATTCTTCCATTGGGAGATGATATGGAAATGCAGAACAGATTTTCAAAATTTGATAGTCATATCCTGAATTGTTTGGAATATAGTTTTAAAGACCGCAAAATAAATTATTCTTTTCTCAAGCAATCCAGTGATAATATTCCTGAATGTATAAGTGCGTTCAATAAAATTGTTTCCCTGGAATATCGCAGAACCGGGAACATGGTATTGTCTCCATGTTTTCTATATTCGGTTGCAATCTTAGCCGGTTCTTATGACCTGCCAAAGGACTTCTTGAGTTATTTCAGAGGTCAAATCGTGAAAATGATCAGAACGCAAGATGTTAAACATCAAAAGAATATTTTGGAAGAAATTAATTGCTGTAATCAGTTGTCGGGAAAGAAAAAATGAAAAAATTTATTTTAACTTTTATCTTTTGCAGTTCGCTCTTGCTGCCGGTGGCAGACCTGTATGCACACGGTGATCAGGGAACAGTTCTTTTTGCGCTCGGTTTGAGAAAGGCTTTGGAAACTTTTGCTAAAAAGTTTGAGCTTGCAACCGCCGCTGGAAAAACACTTACCGTTTATTTTCAAAACGGCGTGGATAGCGAAACGGATATTCTTTATATTGAGCAAAACGGGAAATATTCTGCCGTGGAAATCACGCATTTACCCGTCGGGATGAATATGGACACTTCAGGCAGAAAATTTTTACTGTTCAACCTTTTACTGACCAATAGCGAAGTCAAAACTGCCGCCATTTTTACCGGAAAAAACTGGTATGAAATGGATCTGATCGATTTCCCCCGGGATATGGTAACTTTGAATTTGTATGATGGCGAAGAAAAAAGTATGCCTTTTGAACGCTTTTTCAATGCCCCGTTCCATGCGGAAGAGAGAGCTGACTGGTTGAAAAAATGGAATCGCCGTTACCAAATCAAAACTCCGAATTTCCCGCTGAAAAACGAGGTCGGAAATTTGGAGCATGAACCGGAAGTCAAAACTGCCAAAGATATTATGCCGGTTTTACGCAACAGTGCAAAAATTGCCAAAGGTCTTGCCGGAGAGTTGAAAAAATTCCGGAGAACGCCGGAGCCTTTGAAAAAAATTCCGGCGGCAAAGATTGAAGATTGGGCGGATTCAGCAGGAACTTTGGAAGCAAAACTCTATAAACTAGCCGCGACTTCCGATGTCGCACAAGCGGAAAAACTGTTGCTGCAACGTGCCGATGTCAATGCCGCATCTCCAAGCGGCAGGACAATCCTGATGGAAGCCGCATTACACGGAAATATCCCGATGATAAAATTGTTGTTGAAATACAATGCCGACCTTTCAAAAGTCAATTTCAATGGAGAAACCGCGCTTTTTTATGCTATATACGGAGAAAGTCAGGAAACTTTGGAGCTTTTGCTCCGCCACAGTTCCCGTCCTTACCAAGTCAACCGTTTCGGAGAAAATCTGTTGATGATCGCAGTCCGCAAAAATTCTGCCCTCTCCGACTGGCTGCTGAAATTTGAAAAAGAACATTTGAAAACCATTCCATCGTTGTATCAGACACACAAAAATCACGCCGGAGAAACCGCAGCTGACTATAAAGTGAAATTTGCCACGCAAAGAAAAGGAGAATAACCGGTGAAAAAACTCTATCTTTTCATTATTTCAGGGATTTGCGGCTGGCTTCTTCCCGGGTGCGTGATTGTCTCCTACACCGAAAAAGCAGATATTTCTGAATTTGTTTTTGAAAAACGCGTTACGGAAAAACACTACTTTGAACACTTGAAAACCGGTAATAAATTTATCCTGCTTGAAGATTGTTATATCGTCAGGGATTTACCGGAGTTTGAATGGCATATTTTAATTCCGGTATTTTATACCGGAGCACCGGATTGTCTCCAACCCCGCGCTGATTTGGAAGAGTGGGAATTGTTAAAGAAAGAATTGCAATCTTTTGAGCAAAAAGGTTCTGTCCGCTGGTTTTACACCCCGCCTTTAACTTTTGCAATTAACCGGATAAAAGAGAAACTTCCCAAAGGTTCAATTCTGAAAATCCAAGGTTTCTATCGTTCCGGGCGGTATCTTGACTTTGAAAATGGCGCAAGCAACTATATCTTATTGCAAGATGAAAAGTCCGGCAAAGAATTTTATTTATGGGTGCATGCCGTTGATGACACTTACAATAAACGCCATTGGATAAAGCCGTATCATGGGAGGAATGATCTATGAAAAAGAAAACTGACAATAATTACTGGCAAAGTCAGTTACCAGCACAATCTTCTTTTTCAGTCGAAACTTGGTCATTTTTTTGATGAACTTTCGATCAGATGCTTGATTTTTTTCTGTATGCGATGTATATTTTACTCTGAAGTAAGTCAGAAAATCGATCAAGTTTCGACTATGCGGAGATAGAAGATATGCAATTCAAACGTGAAAAATACTTAAAACAGTTGATTGAACGTATGCGCAATGGTGAAATCAAGGTTATTACCGGGATTCGCCGTTGCGGCAAAAGTTATCTGCTGCTCAATTTATTTACCGGCTATCTGCGTTCAACGGGGGTTGATGATGAACATATCATTGCGTTGCCCCTTGATGACGATATAAATGAAAAATATCGTGATCCGCAGGAACTTTCCGCTTTTTTGCGCTCAAAAGTGAAAAACGATTCTGCAACTTATTACATTCTTTTGGATGAAATTCAATTTGCCATCTCCAGAGAAGAGTTACGGAATCCGGATAAGCCGGTCAGATTATACAGCGTACTTAATGGGTTGCTGCGTTTGCCCAATGTTGATATTTATGTTACCGGAAGCAACTCCAAAATGCTTTCCAAAGATATTATGACAGAATTTCGCGGGCGGGGAGATTCTGTTGAAATCCATCCGCTTTCGTTCAAAGAATTTTTTGAAGCTTTTGGCGGAGATCGGACCACGGCTTTTGAGGAATATGCCGTATACGGCGGTTTGCCGCTGGTGTGGGCAAAGAAAAGTGATGAAAGCAAGTTCAATTATTTGCAAAATCTTTTCCGGGAAGTTTACTACAAAGATATTCAGGAACGGTATAACATTGAGTTCCCGGATATTCTGGATGAACTTGTCGATGTGTTGTGTTCTGCAATAGGCTCTCTTACTAATGTATCAAAACTGACCAACACGTTACGCAGTGTAAAAAACAGTAAAGTCAGCAACGATACCATTGCAGACTATCTGAAATTCCTGACCGAAGCTTTTTTATTTCATCAGGCAAAAAGATATGATATCAAAGGCAAAAAATATTTTGAATATCCCTCTAAATTCTACTGTGAAGATATTGGTTTGCGTAATATTCACTTGAATTTGCGCCAACAGGAAGAAACGCATATTATGGAAAATATTATCTACAATGATTTGCGTATCAAAGGGTATACTGTGGATGTCGGTGTCGTTAAGATCGTTGAAAACGGAGAAGATGGTAAAACGCATCAGAAAAGTTGTGAAATTGATTTTATCGCCACCAAAGGAATAAAAAAATATTATATTCAGTCAGCATTGACTGTGAGCGACCGGGAAAAGGCTGCACAGGAAACCCGTCCGCTTCTGGCGGTAAATGATTTTTTCCGGAAAATCATAGTTTCAAAAACTCCAATGAAGCCTTGGGTTGATGAAAATGGAGTACTGCATATCGGATTATATGATTTTCTGCTGAATGATGATATCTTTGAATAATGCAGAATAAGGATTTTAGTATGTATTTGATAATTATTTTCATACTGGGGACATTGTGTGTCATTTTCAATGAAAAGATAGGAGAATTTTTCTCCAGGATCATTGATTTGGATATGATTTTTCTCTCAAAAAAAGAAAAAAAGATCAAACAGCAACAGCTGGCGTTCTTAAAAGATTCTCCTGAAAAATTGTTTCCGGTATATGAATTTATTTTGCAGAAATATGCCCGTGCATCGGGCAAACGACGCGGAAATGAGCAAATAGAAAAATGTTTATCCATTTTACCTGAAACGATTTATGATTTCTTTAAAAAGTATGATCGTATAACTGTTGATACGCAAAAGTTCGTAGATATAAAATCACTGAAAATAATAGAGGTAAATGACAAAAGATTTGTCATAATCGGGAAAGATCCGGATTCACACGATTTGTTTATTGTAAATCTTGACAAATACACATCGCAGGATTATATTATTTATCAAATATCGGATGAACAACACATTTTATCTGAGATAAAAGATGAAAACAGTTTTGGAACATTTATCAACTTTGTTTGCTTCATGACATCTCATTATTCTGATTCAGATTTGCTGGATTCAATGGCTCAGAAGGGAAAGAGTCATGTTAATATGAGCAGGAAGAACAGGTGATGTTATGTTGGAATTGTTTATAACATTTTCCATAATATTTACAGTGCTGTCTTTCAGCAGTATCAGGAAATCAAAATTGATTTCGGTAACTTCTTCCGGAATTTTGATTTGGCAGACAGTTTGTGTCAGTTTGATCCATACAACAGAAAATGATTTGACTGCAAAGATATGCACTGTGGCAATATTTTTTATAACGATTGCCGGGATTCTGTTTTTTGCTGCGATCTGTCTTAAAAACTGGAAACGCTATCTTGCAATATCTCTGGCGGGCATTACGTTGCTGCTTGCAGAGTTTTTGTTCTTTTTCCGTTTACTGATCGCGTCACTTTCTACATAAGGAGATATCAGAAAAATGAAAAAACTCTATTTAACCATTGCTGCACTTTTGTTGCCGATTGCCGGACATGGAATTATGGCAATAGCTGGAAATGAAGATGCCCGATTTTTTCTTCATTGGAGTATGTTGCTGACTGTTCTGATTGCCTCCGGTGTGGGAATCCTGATTCTGAAGGGAATTGACGCTTTGCGGAAAAAACACGATATTACAGAAGATTTATTGTTTTTTACCGTACTCAATTCTTTGATTCAATGGATGATGCCCGCCGTTCAATTCGTTCACATTATCATCGTAGAGTTGATTCTTGCCGGAGCTGTTCTTTCGTCCGTTCTTGCATGGATTCAGCAGAAAATCAATCCGCTGGAAAAGGAGAATGAATGAAAAAATACCTGTTTGCATTGGCTGCGGTTTTTGTATGTTTGACTGTCGGATGTTTGGCGTTTTTCTTTTATGAATATCACGCTCAGCCGGAACTTGTCAAAGAGGTTATCTGTTCTCCGGAATTGCCGGAACTTGCTCCCGGCAGGGCGTTTTATGATAATGAAACCGCAGATAAATTGTTTGAACAGCAGGTAATAAAACTGCGTTACAGCAGGGGCCGTCCGATGAGACCTCTGATTTTGCGGGGAAAGAAAATCAAAACTCTTTCCGCAGAAATGTTTTATACCGATAACGTAACATTTGAACTCATTTCCGGCGATCCGGATACATTTTATTTTTTATTATGTGAGTGAACGGTACAATAACTTTTTGAGGGGAACGTTCCTGTAATGTCAGGTGTCTGAAAACAGAAAGAGAAAGGTTCTGGAACAATGCAGAATAACGGTCAATACAAATGGCGCGGCGGATTTTGTCTGGAAGTCAATGCGCTGCCCAATACGATTGTGATTTTCGGAGCTTCCGGCGATTTGACCGGGAGAAAACTGCTGCCTGCGCTTTACCATCTGGCAAAACGCGGATTGCTTCATGAGCGGTCTCGAATCATCGGCTGTGCAAGAACTGTTATGTCCGATGAAGAATACCGGAACTATCTGTTGGAAAACTGGTTTTCTTCCGTTCCGGAACAGGAAAGAGAACCGTTGAATCAATTTCTGAAGCGTGTTTTCTATCATCATGGAAATTACAGTGACGGTGACTTTTACAGTGGTTTGGACCGGCGTTTGAAGACGTTGGAAGAAGGCTTGAATCCGGAAATCTCCGGCAGAATTTATTATCTGGCAGTTCCTCCGGTTTTGTGCGAAACTGTGGTCCGGGAGTTGTCTGTTGCCGGATTGCTTGAGGAAAATCAAAAAGGAACACCCTGGCGCAGAGTGATTCTGGAAAAGCCGTTCGGTTCCGATTATCAATCCGCTTTGGAATTGGATTATTCCCTTCATAAATACCTTCAGGAACGGCAGATTTACCGTATCGACCACTATCTGGGAAAAGAAACGGTTCAGAATATCATGGTATTGCGTTTTGCAAATTTGATTTTTGAACCGGTCTGGAACGCACAATACATTGATTCCGTACAAATCACGGTTGCGGAATCTGTCGGAGTGGAACACAGGGCAGGGTACTTTGATAAAACCGGTTTATTGCGGGATATGTTTCAGAATCATCTTCTGGAAATGCTTTCACTGGTTGCCATGGAAATTCCCTCCGGTTCCGATGCGGAAGCAATCCGCGATGAAAAATTGAAACTGCTGAAATGTATCCGTCCGGTTCAAATGGAAGATGTTATTCGCGGACAATATGAAAATTATTGTCAGGAAAAGGGCGTTGCGCCGGAATCCCGGACGGAAACTTATGCCGCGATGAAACTTTATATTGACAACTGGCGTTGGCGCGGTGTTCCGTTCTATTTGAGAAGCGGAAAGAAAATGCGGAAAAAGCAGAGTTCGATTTCAATTCATTTCAAGCAGATCCCCCATTCTGTTTTTCTTCCGGTAAGGGAAGAGGACCTGGCTCCGAATGTTTTGACAATGAACGTTCAGCCGGAAGAAGGATTATCACTGACGATTCAGGCGAAACAGCCCGGACCGAAATTGTGTATCGGTTCTCTGAACATGGATTTCAAGTATGCCTCAATTCTGGAACCGGGAGAAACGATTCCGGATTCCTATGAGCGTTTGCTCCTTGACTGTATGCTGGGTGATCAGACTTTGTTCATCCGCAGTGATACGATTCTGGAGGCATGGAAATTGCTGACGCCGGTTCTGGAATATTGGCAGGCGCATCCGGAAACGCCGCTTTATTCTTATGCGGAAGGGACCCGCGGCCCGGATGCAGCTGACCGGCTTCCAAGAGAAAAAAAGACGATTTGGCTGGAACTTTGAGCGGTGAAAACGGTCAAAAAAGTAAAAAATGCGTCAGAAATAAAAAAAAACAGAAAAATTTTACAAAGTTGACTTGACATATACGCAAATATGTGCTTTTATTGTCAGTAGCAAAACACAGTGAGTGTTTCTCTGTCCGGGTACGTGGGAGAGAGTTTGGAAAAAAGGTTTTTTTAACGGTGATGGAGGAGTGTGTAATGAAATATTACTCAAAGGAACATGAATGGGTTCAGATTGATGGTGATGATGCCTATGTGGGTGTTTCCAGATATATTGTTGACCTGCTTGGCGATATCTCTTATGTGGAATTACCTAAAGAAGGTACAGATGTGATCGTTGGCGATGATATCGGAGTCATTGAATCAATCACGGAATCCGAAGATGTTTATTCTCCTATCAGTGGAACAATTATTGCTGTCAACCATAATATGGATGATGATCCCACCATTCTGAATGAACATTGCGAAGATAAAAAAGGCTGGCTTTGCAAGCTGGAAAATATTGATTTGGCAGAATTGGATGATCTGATGGATGAAGATGCATACGAACGGTATGTCTCCAAACTGCAATCCTGATTTCTTTTGAAGATGTTATTCAAGGGGCGCAAGTTCTCTTTTACACCTGAAAATCCGGCGATCATGGGAATTCTGAATGTGACGCCGGATTCTTTCAGTGATGGCAGGGTGGATTTCCATTCAAAAATGGAAGCCCTGCTTTCCGAACCGCCGGATATTGTGGACATCGGCGGAGAATCCACCCGTCCCGGAGCTGTTTGTATTCCTCCGGAAATAGAGTTGGAACGGGTTCTTCCGGCTGTTCGGGAAATCCGCTCCGCTTTTCCTGATATTCTGATCAGCATTGACACCCGGAAATCTGCAGTTGCACGCGCTGCGCTTGAGGCTGGCGCTGATATTGTCAACGACGTAAGCTGTCTTCATTTTGATCCCGCATTGGCTGATACCGCAGCTGAATATTCTGCAGGATTGATTCTTAATCACTCACGCGGGACTCCGGAAACAATGAATTTACCGGAAAATCTCTCTTATCCTGCCGGTTTGCAGGAAATGGTCCGGGATGAGCTGAAGGAAGCTGCAGAATTTGCAATCAGCAGAGGGGTCCGGAAAGAATCCATTATCCTTGACCCCGGTTTCGGATTCGGAAAAAATACACAGCAGAATATTGCGTTACTGAAAAATCCCGCATTGCTGCTTTCATTGGGATATCCCCTGTTATCAGGACCTTCACGGAAACGTTTTATCGGAGAGCTGACCGGAGAAGAAGAACCTCTGGAACGGGATTACGGAACCTGCGGGGCTGTGATTGCATCGGTTCTTTCCGGATATTCCATTCTCCGTGTCCATAATGTTAAAGCCGCAAAAGATTCGCTGACGGTTTTCCGTGCGTGTTACTGCCGATGATTGATCTGAGAAACTCCCCCGATTCCCGTTTCCGAAAGAATAATTTCCTTTTTACTTTCCCTGTACGGAATCTTGTAATTTTATTTTCCTGTGTTATATTACCTGATTGTCAATAACAAAAGCTCTGTTCCCAATAATGGTTGATAAATCTTTCTGTTATTTTAACCCCGAAAATGGCATTTTGATTTTTGTATCGCAAAAATCAGAATGCCGCAAAAAGGTTTGAAAAAGGATGATGGGGTTCGGGGAAGAAGGGAAAAACTTTCCTGAAAAGTTTTTCCCTTCTTCCCCGATCACAAATCAACCTTTATTGGGAACAAAGCCATAATAAAAAAGGATAATGACGATGGATTTGAAAGAGATGCGGGACAGGATTGATGCCATTGACAGGCAGATCGTTTCTTTATTGAACAGCCGGTATGAAGTTGTCCGGGAAGTGGGAAAATGGAAGTTGGAACGCGGTTTGCCGATTTATGTTCCGGAACGTGAAAAAGCTCTTCTGGAAAAATTGGATTCTTTGAATCAGGGACCAATGCTCCGTTCAACACTTCATGCGATTTACCGTGAGATCATGTCCGGAGCCTATCCTCTGGAACGGCAGCTCCGGGTTGCTTATTTCGGTCCGGTTGCGACTTATACCCATCAGGCGGCAAAACAGCAGTTCGGTGCGAGTGTGGAATATTTTTCCCGTCCGGGAATTGCAGATGTGTTCCGCGATGTTGAGGCGGAAATTGTGGATTACGGCGTTGTTCCCGTTGAAAATTCCACGGAAGGCGTTGTCAATCATACGCTGGACCTTTTGTTGGAATCATCCGTAAAAGTCTGCGCTGAAATCAACCTGCCGATCCATCATGCTCTACTTTCAAAATCAGACCTTTCCGGAATCAGAAAAGTTTACAGTCATCCGCAATCGCTTGCCCAGTGCAGAAATTGGCTGGCAGAACATTTGCCCGGAGTGGAACTGGTTGAAGCAAGCAGCAACAGCCGTGCGGCCCAGATGGCTGCAGAAGAAGCCGGAGCTGCTGCAATTTGCAGCGAATTGGCGGCAACCGTTTATGATTTGAATATCATTGCGGCAAAAATTGAAGATAATCCCCGGAATACAACCCGGTTTTTTGTGATTGGAAAGCAGGAAAATGCACCGTCCGGAAACGATAAAACTTCCATTTGTTTTGTAGTCAAGGACAGGGTAGGGGCTCTCTATGATTGTCTGCTTCCGTTCAGAGAAGCCGGACTTTCTCTTGCAATGATTGAAAGCCGTCCTTCCAAAAAAGAAAATTGGAAATATGTTTTCTATGTGGATCTTATCGGTCACGCCGCAGATCCCCTTGTAAAAACAGCTTTGGAAAAACTTCAGAATTCAACAAGTCACTTGAAAATACTCGGATCTTATCCACTTTAAGCAAGAAAAGGTTTTATCATTATGTTTCCTCCTGCAATTGAAATCAAAAATGCAACTGTAAAACTTGATGGCTATGAAGCCCTGACAGATTTTTCCTGTACGATCGGACACCGCGAACGCTGGTTCGTGCTGGGGCCAAACGGCGCAGGAAAAACTACATTTGTTAAACTTCTTCTCGGTCTTGCATGGCCGCTCTGGGGGGCTTCAGTCAAGGTTCTCGGACAGAAATACGGAGAATGCAATATCATTGAACTCCGGAAAAAAGTTGCCTGGGTCAGCCCGTTCTTGAACAGCTGGGCTGCGGATTCCACATACAGTCAGCGGTGGAAGGCTCTGGATATCGTGCTTGGCGGTTTGGATTCCACCATCGGTTTCTTCCGGAAACCCTCCGCCGAAGATTTGGAACAGGCGGAAAAAGCAATGGAAATGATTCACGCCACAAAACTGGCTGACCGTTGGTTCGACCGTCTTTCTTCCGGTGAACAGGTGCGTATCCTGATCGCCAGAGCTTTGATCTCCCATCCGGAACTCGTGATTCTGGATGAAGCCTGTATTTTCCTTGATCTCACCAGCCGGGAAATCCTGCTGAATGCTGTGGATGATCTGGCAGCACGTCCGGATTCTCCCACAATGGTGTTCGTCACCCAGCGTATTGAAGAAATTACAGCCTCTTTCGATAAAGGTATGATCATCAAAGACGGTAAGATCATGGCAGCCGGAGACCGGAACGATGTCCTGACGGAAAAGAATCTTTCAGAAGCATTTGAACTGAATGTCATGCTTGACAGTACAGCCGACGGACGTCTCTGGCCCATTGTGAAAAAATAAGACTTATCGAGGCAATTTCAAAAGTCTTCAAAAATGTCTGAAAATTCTTGCCGTAATCTGAAAATGGAGCGTTTTCGGTGGTTACTCTTCCTCCTTCGCTGAAGCTACGGAGGACTAGAAAGTGGTGGAGTTCCGTCTTCGCCTTTCAGGTTGCGCCGTGACAAGTTGAGGAGGGGAAAAATGACCTTTCCGGAAAAGGGCTTTTTCCTCTCCTTGAATAATAACCTTTGCGGAACAGCGCTGATAAAAATCAGTCACCCCATGCGGTATTTCCGAAAATTCCATTCTGGAAAAATACAGGTTTATAGCCGAGTTCCGCCGGAATGCGGCAGGAGGTTTCCAAACGCTTATAATAATCCGGGAGATACATTTCATAGAACGGATAAGCGTACTGTTCGTGTCCGATAGATTCCAGAACATCGCTCTGACCTTTTGCATCTTCCGCTCTGATCTTGGCTTCGATTTCTTCAGGTGTATCAATATTGAAACAGAAGAAAGTCCGGGAGAGGAACAGATCGAAATCCGCATCATAAAAACAACGTTTTTCCAGCATGTGTCTTGCAACATCCTGTTCATAGAAAAAGCCGATGTCGCAGCCGCCCTGTTCCAACGTTTCGATTCTGCCGTCAACGATGATCCTGTTTGACATGAATCCGCTGGAAGTGAGGATTTTCAGCCCGCGGCTGCGCATAAAACTGAAATTCCGCGGTTCCAGCATTGCCCAGTGAACATTTGTCGGAGGCGTGCAGCATTTTTCTCCTGCAATTCTCCGCAGTTCAGCTGTTGTGGTGTCATAATCATGAGCAAGGCGTTCTGTTGTACAATGCTGATAAGGGCGGTCAGGAAATTCTGCCCATGCGTGGAATGCAAGATGAAGCCAGTCTGAACATTTTTCAAATTCAGCTCTGTAACAGTCCGGAACCTGGGAAAGATTTGTTTTTTCCGGATCGTGAGCGTTCTCATAAAAACATTTCAGAATAAATTTTGAACCGTATTTTTCATGAAGATCTTTCAGATATTTGAGATAAAAATGGTCAAAGAGAGAATCATACTTATTCCGTACAAGATCCGTAAAAACAAAACTGTTGTCGTCGATACGAACCGTATAACGTTTGAAAGAGGCTTTATCCCAGACAAGCACGATTGTCTGAGTCCGTTCTCCGAATTTATCTTTTGCAGAGACTGTCACCCGGTTGATTTTTTCCCGCAGGGGAAGCTGCAGATGAAATTCCCGGTCATTGCGCTCTGCCGGAATTCCGTTCACTTTGACAACACTTTGAACCGAGGCGATACCCCGCAGTTCGATCATGAGTTCTGTTGCGGTTTCTTTCCCATGTCTGGCACTGAGGATTTCCCCGTTCCGGTGAGAGGTGATTTCAAGCATGATTATGATCCTTTCAATTTGATTTTTCTATATTATAATATTCCGCCTGAATTTTTTCAAGTGAATAAAACTGCATAATCGTGCATAAATAACTGGATATTTGAGCAATATGAAGTTTCCAAACTTGAATAATAAATCTTTTTATGATATATTAAACCGGAGGAAGAAATGAAGCATAACTTTTTTTACCGCAAGGATGATTTTGCCCGGAATGGCGGACATGTTTTGGAAGATTTTTATACGAATCGCAGCGCGGCTCCGGAATCGGGCTGTTTTTTTCATCTGAATCTTTATCTGGAATCTGAATGGGACCGCTATTCCGGGGAAAGTGTATGTCAGCCGGAATCTACGGCATTTATCGGTTTGGTTTTGTCCGGAACACAGGAGCGGAAAGGACGTGAAGAGACACTTTATCTGAACTCCGGCGATGTGATTATTGACAGGGTTCGTGGAGAACCTTTGAAAATCTCTGCTCTGCCCGGAACGCCTTTGCGCCGGATCGGATTGGAAATCTGCCGCAACAGAACATTTGAAGCTTTGTGCTGTACGATTTTCCCGGAACGGATCACTGTCATTCATTGTCCTTATCCGGAACGGGTGGAATCTGTTTTGAAAGAGTTGAAAAATGAAATTTGTCAATATGGCGGACGTGAAGCGGAAATTTCCATGCTGATTTTCCGTTTGCTTCAGGAACTGAGCAGTCAGCAGGGAGAAAATTCTCTGCCGCTTTCATTGCAGAAGGCGCTTGCCTTTATACAGAAGCACGGATACCGGGCTGTTACCAGGGAACAGATCGCTGAAGCTGCAGGGGTATCTGTCAGAAAACTGAATGATCTTTTTCTGCAATATTTACACAATACTCCAGGGCGTTATATGATCGATCGCCGTATTGCTTATGCAAAAGAGCTGTTGTCGACTCGCCGTTTCAGTGTCAGCGAAACAGCTGAACTTGCCGGATTTGCCAGTGTGGAATTCTTTATCCGGGAGTTCCGGCAATATACAGGAAAAACTCCGGGTAAGTATTGATCTTTTTATGGGGAACTACGGAAATCACGGAAGTTTCACGGAATTTTTTGAGATAGCATTTTACTTTTCAGCTCTGTCCCCCGTAAAGGTTGGTAAATTTAACCTTAAGATGGCATTTTGATTTTTGCAGTACAAAAATCGGAATGCCGCAAAAAGGTTTGAAAAAGGATGATGGGGTTCGGGGAAGAAGGGAAAAACTTTCCTGAAAAGTTTTTCCTTTCTTCCCCGATCACAAATCAACCTTTATGAGGAACTGTGCTGAAAGGATCAGAAACCGAAGCACTGAATGGTTGTGGTTTCTTTTCCGGGGAATTTGTTTTTCCGGTCAACAATGATCAGCTGATTCAGAGCTTTTTCCACATTATTGTCGAAAATTGTCGGCATGATGGAATTCAGATGAAAACTGTTTTTATCCTTGTCGATAATGGAAAGATTGAAACCATAAACATCCAGTTTTCTGATATCAAACGGCGTATAGTTTGTGATATTTCCGGCATAACCGTAAAGCCATTTGTAGCCGTCTTTGGTACGTTCTCCATCGGAATACATGCAATACTGGAAACGGGGACCCCACCAGGAAAGAGCTTTGAGGGAAAACTGAGGAACATCTCTGGGGGAAATCAGTATCATATTGATATCACGGTCAGGTGTCAAATTACCGAAACGTTCACCCGGACGGAAATCCAGAAGGATGCGGACATTATCTCTGCCTGTGATCCAGTAGGAATTATGATTGATTTCGCCGTCGTAAACTCTTCCGGAAAGCCAGAGGTTTGCGCCGTCTTCTTTGATTTTAACGGTTCCGATGAGGTCGCCTTCGGGGCGTGTTCCTGCATAAGATGTATGCTCGGAATTGAAGTTGGGTTCCCCCTGTTTCGGTTTGACAGGAGCCTTGACTTCAAAATTGAGTTCGCCGTTGACCGGTTTCACAACGCGGGTGCGGGCAAGGTCAATGAGATAAAAACTCAATTTTCCGTCAGCTGTCTGCAAATCCACAACAGCCTGTTTCTGATCTCCGACAACCAGTTTGTATGCTTTGTCTGAAGCGGGAAGAGTCCAGCGGATCGTCTGGTTCTTATTGATGGAAAATTCCTTTGAACCGCGTTCGCCTGCCAGACTCCAGGTCAGTTTGAACTTGCCTTTTTCTTTGCCTTTGAGTTTCAGAACGATTTTATCGCTGTCAGAGTTCAAATAGAAGTTCGCGCGTTTAACTTCCACCGGGACGGGAGTCGGGACAGGGGAAAGGGTCCGTTTTCCGGTGAGTTTTCCAGCTGCGTTGAGATGCTGCAGAATACTCCATGCGATACGGTATTGTGCTTCACCGAAGGGGTGAACCCCGTCGATTCTGGCAAGCTGGTTCGGCCCCAGAGTGTCATCGTATGCTTCCAATTCTTCTGCGACCGGAACAACGACGCAATTTTTTGCTTTTCCGATTTCATAGATGACTTTACCGAACTCTTCCAAACCCTTTTTGGTGTACATGGGACTGAAGAACGAGGAGACCCGTTCATCGGTGAGAGTTGGAGTGAGGAGCAGAACCGTAGCTCCGAGACTCTGGTAGAATGTTACGTGTCTGAGAATATTTTTCCGGTAAGCTTCGACTTTTTTGGAGAAATCGGGCTTGTGCGGATATTCGTAATGAATGATATTATTCATCCCCAGCATGATGGATACCATGGTGGGTTTTTCTTCTGTTTTGATTTTTGTTTTGTGTGCAGAATCCACGCCCCAGACAGCTTTATTGACGAATTCAATTTTGTTTTCCGGATGGAAATGGTCAATGATCCGTTTGATGGCAACGCGGTAAGTATCGGTGTTTGTGATACTGTCACCGGTAAGCATCCAGCGTTCATTGTTTTTGAAATAAGATTCTCCGCCGGCGTGTAATGCGCAGGCAAAAAATACTCCGGCGGCAAGCAGTAAACTTTTCTTCATAACCCACTCCTTAATGTTTCAGGTTTTCTTGAGTAATATAACACTTATAACAAAAAGTTGCAAGTGTGGAAGAGAAAAAATCAGATGCCGTTCCGCTTGACCCAGTTCGCAAGGCGTTCCAGATGTCCGGGAATATCCAGATGCTGCGGACAGACAGCTGTGCAGCATTCGCATTTTACACAATCGGAAGGTTTGTGTTTTTCCGCATGCCATTTATAGGAGCGGACGACTCCGTCAGCTTTTCCGAAAAGCTGTGCGTTATTCAGGGTACTGATATAGCCGGGAATCGGCAGTTCCAGAGGACATGCCGGAACACAATATCTGCATCCGGTACATTCCACAAGCGGTACGCGAGTCAGATAAGCCCGGAGTTTACCGAGGGCCTTCAGTTCATCATCGCTCAACGGCTGGAAATCTTTCATGGTATTGACATTATCCTGCATCTGTTCCATATTGGAAATCCCGCTGAGAACGGTATCGACACCATCCAGTCCGGCTGCAAAACGGATTGCCCAGGAAGCAGTGCTGCGCTCCGGTGAGACTGCACGCAGAATCGCAGTGCCTTCTTCCTGAAGATTTGCAAGCATTCCGCCTTTGACGGGTTCCATGATCAGAATTTTCTTTCCGTGTTTCCGTGCAGTTTCATAACATTCACGGGAGCGGATGGAAGGATTATCCCAGTCAATATAATTGATTTGAAGCTGAACAAAATCAACTTCCGGATATTTTGTCAGAACTTTATCAAGAAGCTCCGGTGTTCCGTGGAAGGAAAATCCGGTTTCTCTGACCAAGCCTGCGGCTTTCTTTTCAAAGATGAAATCGAAATATCCTTTTTCTTCTGCTGCCGGATAGATTTTTTCCTCCACAGAATGCAGGAGATAGCGGTCAAAATATCCGGCTTGAGTGACATCCAGCTGTTTCCGGAAAAACTCTTCCGCAGTCATTCCTTCCGGAATCCGCCAGGAAGTCAGTTTATCTGCAATTTCAAATGTATCCCGTTTATGCCGTTTGACAATACATTCTCTTACGGCATGTTCGGAACATGTATCATGATAAAGTTCTGCTGTATCGAATCTGCGGAAACCCTGTTCCAGAAAATAATCCGTCAAACGGTTTGTTTCCTGAAAATCAATTTTTCCGTTATTATCAACGGGCAGACGCATCATGCCCAAAGCGAGTTCTTTTTTCATGATACAGATCCTCGGTATTTATGCGGTGATCAGTAGTTTCTGTCGTCACCGTAACCGTAATGTTCGACAACATAATCCACATCCTTATCTCCTCTGCCGGAGCAGGTGGCAAGGATGGAACCATAGGGATGTTCTTTAGCCCATTTGATTGCGTATGCAATGGCGTGGGAACTTTCCAGTGCGGGGATGATTCCTTCATAGCGGGAAAGCATGAAGAATGCATCGACAGCTTCTTCATCGGATGCGGTTACGTACTGAACTCTGCCGAGATCGTGCCAGAATGCATGTTCGGGGCCGACTGCCTGATAATCCAATCCGCTTGCAATGGAGTAAACCGGATCTGCTTCGCCCTTATCATCGGCGAGAACGTAGGAATGGAATCCGTGAAGATCGCCCGGTTTTCCATAATTGATCGTTGCGGCATGATCGCCTTTTTCTTTGCCGCGTCCGAGGGGTTCCACACCGAAAATATCAACGGGATCATTGAGATAAGCGCAGAAGGATCCGGCAGAGTTGGAACCTCCGCCGACACATGCGCAAACAGCATCGGGCAGGTGGCCGGTCATTTCAAGGAACTGCTGACGGGATTCATCACCGATACAAGCCTGGAAATCGCGGACCATCAGCGGGAAGGGATGCGGACCGGCTGCAGTTCCGATGCAGTAGATGGAATCTTTGTAATTTTTTGCATAGGATTCAAAAGCGGAGTCAACAGCTTCTTTCAGAGTCTTCTGTCCATGGGAAACAGGAATGACTTTTGCGCCCAGGATTTTCATTCTTGTGACGTTGGGAGCCTGTTTTACGATATCGACTTCACCCATGTGGATTTCACATTCCAGACCAAAATACGCTGCGGCTGTTGCGAGAGCAACTCCATGCTGTCCGGCTCCGGTTTCAGCGATGATCCGTTTTTTGCCCATATATTTGGCGAGGAGACCTTCGCCCATGCAGTGATTGAGTTTATGGGCTCCGGTATGGTTCAAATCTTCCCGTTTCAGATAGATCTGGCAGTTTCCGATTTTACGGGAAAGTCTGTCGCAATGATAAACAGGGGTAGGCCGGCCCTGAAATTCTTTGCGGATGCGGCGGAGTTCATTGATAAACTGAGCCGACTGGCAGATCGCCTGATATGCGGTATTGATTTCTTCAAAAGCTTCTTTCAGTTCCGGTGTAAGCTGAGCACCGCCATAAGGTCCGAAAAATCCATCCGGTGTCGGATAATCGCGGAAATAACGGGAAAAATCCATGGTAAACCTCCATTATTGTTATCTTTATTATTCGAGTAATATATCATTATGCACATTTATTTTCAAACAGAAAAAAGAGTTTTTTTTGAAAAAACAATTGGAATTCACAGATATCCCATAATTTTTCAAAAAACGGGTATTTTTACACTTTTTGAGCGGGAGAAAATTGATTTTTAAAAAAGTGATTTTGTCAAATACAGCAAACAGGAGCTATCGGAGAGGCAATGGTTCTGGAAAGAAAAATCATTCAAACAGCACTTTGACTATCCGTAAGAGTTTGTTCATTCAATGAAGGCAGTTTGTCAAGAATAAATATAACAGTTGTTATGGATTAATTCCAGTCATTTTGGCTGAAATATAAAAGAGCGGCAATTTCAAAAGTCTTCAAAACTGTCTGAAAATTCTTGCCGTGATCTGAAAATGGAGCGTTTTTCGGTGGTTACTCTTCCTCCTTTGCTGAAGCTATGGAGGACAAGTTGAGCAGCCACACTCAAACTGCCATTTCAATTTCATCAGCAATCTCTTTTCAGCCAAATTTTGCCGGACTTTTGAAATTACCTCTTGCATATTCAGTAATGAACTATCAAAAAATTCAGTGATTCTGTACAGACCTTGGATTTTTATGGGATATCTGTGGTAATTTAGCTGAAATGTTCAAACTTTGTCACTCATAATGGTGATTTGTGTTCAGGAAAGCAAGACCAAACTTTACAGGTTTTCATTTTCTTCACAGAACACCATCATCACCTCTTGTTTCAGAATTTTAATTCCAGATGCGGCCGATAATACTCAATTCCGGATTTATGCGCAAAAACCTGGTCCCAGAACATTTCCCAATCCCAGCTCCAGGAGGGAAACTCCTGTCCTGGCTGGTTCGACCATACAGTATTATAGGCTCCTACTTTATCCATGTCCGGCAGATTCGGGAAAAATACCCGTATCCGTTCACAGAATTCGTAAAGCGGATTGTCCCCCCGGGCAAAAATTGCCGTGGGCGGCGATTCCCGGAACAGGCGTGCGATGCAGTTCGGCCGGTTATGGAAGTCCTTGCAGGAACACCAATTGAATTCCGGCGTTTCAAACTCCAGCCCAACTCTTTTTCCGGCTTCCGTCATTTGACGCCGTTTATATTCCCTGATCTCCGGGTCATGACTTACAAATAAAATACGTTTGTGTCCGCGATTCAGAAAATAACGGAGCGTTTGTTCGGTGATATAGTCCCAATCGGTCAGAACCGCTGATTCCGGTTCTGCTTCCAGCCATTCAAAACGGTTGCAGAATATCAGATGATAACCGCTGGTCAGACGTTTGATTTCCGGATAGGAAAGTTCTTTTCCTCCGCCGTCGATATAAATTCGGACTGGTTGTTTTTCGATCATGCTTTCGATGGTTCCCGGAATCAGGGGCAATGTCATTGAAATACAGTTTGCTGCGCTGCAGGATTTGAGAAATGATTCGTAATAGTGTTCCATGTTTCCGATACTGATTCCGGAGATAAAGGCGCAGAGTTCGCTTTGCTTTTTTTTGAAAGGGATAAAGAGACCGGATCTGGCACTGCGGTGGATCAGACCCATTTTTTCCAATTTTTCGCATGCCTGATAGAGGACCATGGTGCTGACTTGGTATTGTTTGCCCAGGGTTCGCATGGAAGGTAGTTTTTCACCGGGTTTGTATTTCCCGGAACGGATGGATTTTGCAAGGTCTTCTGTTACGATCGCTGTTTTAGATATTTTTTCTGTCATATTATAAGTTCCGTTCTTGTTATATTTTATGTAGAGCATAATATAACAGTGGTTTTAGCAATGTCAAGAATGTCATAACTTGATTCGGTAAAAAACTTGACAGGAAAATTGAACTGTCAAGCAAATATACGTTGTTTTCGGGGGAGTGTCGGTTGGATATAACAAAAATATATCAGAAGAGAATCATGATAACAGAAACGGGTGTCTAATGGAATGAACCCGTCCGAGTGAGGACATAACAAGGGAGGTGTTTATGGGTTTTCTTACAAAGAGGAATGATCGGGGGATTGTTTCGGGAGGAGTCATGTTTCATGATCTGGTACGGAATTGGTTTCCGGATTTGACGGATGTGCTTTGGAAGGATATGATTCCGGAGTCACGGATGAGCGTCATGGTTGAGGAGGATTTTGTTAAAGTCATGTTTGCTTTCGCCGGGTGTAAAGCTTCTGATTTTGATGTGGAATCTTCCGGAATGTTCCTGACGGTTCGTGTCGCCCGCCGTACCAAATATCCGGCAGAGGAGGGGGATAAGCATTATACCTGCAATGAAAGGTGCTGGAATGAGTATCAGGAAAGCGTAAAATTACCTGTTCCGGTAATTCCGGCAGAGGCAAAAGCCAAGTACAAGGATGGTGTTTTGGAGATTCATCTTCCCCGCTGTACGAAGGGAAAATGTGATGCAAAACGAGTGAAAGTCAACGCATAAAATAAGGAGAAATGAAGATGAATAATGAACAGAAAAAGATGTTTACAGAAATTACTCCGGTGGCAGATATTATTGAGGAAAATGAAAAAGCAACTGTCTATTTTGAGATTCCGGGGGCATCAGCCGGGAATGTCAAAGTTGAAGTGAAAAATTCCACATTAACGATTGAAGCTGAAAGTTATCTGGAACGTCATGGAAAAAAGGTCTTGTTCAAACGGTCCTTTGAATTGTCCGATGCAGTGGATATTGACAATATCAAAGCGAAGACTCAGGATGGCGTTTTGACTTTGACACTTCCGAAAGCGGAATCTGCTCAAGTGAAAAAGATCGCTGTTGAGTAAAAAAAACTCCTTCCGGCGGAATTGTTGAGATTCTTCCGGGAGGAGTTATTTTTTTCAGAAAAAATCAGACCATCTTTTCGGGTCTGACAGCTTTATCGAATTCTTCGGCGGAGAGAAAACCGAGTTTGACACATGCTTCTTTGAGCGTCAAATTTTCTTTGTGTGCGGTTTTTGCGATTTTTGCAGCGTTATCATATCCGATCACGGGGCTGAGCGCGGTGACGAGCATCAGCGATTTGGAAAGAAGCTCTGCAATCCGGGATTCATCAGCTTTGAGTCCGGCGAGAGCATATTTCAGGAATGATTTTGATGCATCCGTGAGGAGTCTGACTTCTTCAAGCAGGTCATAAATCATGACAGGTTTGAAGACGTTCAGTTCAAAATTACCCTGGGTTCCGGCCATAGCGACGGCGGTATCAAGGCCTATGATCTGAATGCAGACCATTGTCATTGCTTCACACTGAGTGGGATTGACTTTTCCTGGCATGATGGATGAACCGGGTTCATTTTCGGGAAGAATCAATTCTCCCAGGCCGCAGCGGGGACCGGAAGCGAGCCAGCGGATATCGTTGGCGATTTTCATCATGGCACAAGCTGCTGTTCTGACAGCTCCGGATGCCGCAACAATGGCATCGTGCGCTGCGAGGACCGCAAATTTATTGGGCGCGCTGCGGAACGGGAGTTTCGTGTATTCTGCGATTTTTTCGGCGGCAGCTTCCGCAAATCCTGCCGGAGCATTCAATCCTGTACCGACAGCAGTTCCTCCGAGAGCCAGGTCATAGAGTTCGGGCAGGGCGGCTTCAATTCTTTTGATTGCAGCATCCAGCTGGGCTGCATAGCCGGAAAATTCCTGACCGAGGGTAAGGGGAACCGCATCCTGCAGGTGGGTTCTTCCGGTTTTTACGATATCTTTGAATGCTTCCTGTTTTTCAAGGAGACCTTTATGAAAATCTTTGAGGACAGGGAGGAGTTTTTCCTTGATTTCCTGGGCGGCTGCGATGTGCATTGCCGCCGGGAACGTATCGTTGGAGGACTGGGACATGTTGACATGGTCGTTGGGGTGAACCGGTTTTTTTGTTCCCTTTTCAAAGCCGAGAATTTCATTTGCCCGGTTTGAAATGACCTCATTGACATTCATATTGCTCTGTGTACCGCTTCCGGTCATCCACACCTTGAGGGGAAATTGGGTGTCATAATCGCCATTGAGAATTTCATCACAAGCGGCGATCATTGCGTTAGCCAGAGCTTTATCCAGTTTTCCGGAGGCTGTATTGACAGCAGCGGCAGCCTTTTTGATAAGGACGAGACCGCGAACAACTTCGATAGGGATGAGTTCGTTTCCGATATTGAAGTGGATAATGGAGCGCTGGGTTTGCGCTCCCCAGTATTTTTCAGCAGGGACCTCCAGCGGTCCCATGCTGTCAGTTTCAATTCTGAAAGACATAAAAAATCACCTGATTAATGCAGTTTTAATGTAGCCAGACCGAGAAGTGCGCAGAGACCTGCCAAGATCCAGAATCTGGTAACAATTTGAGTTTCAACCCATCCTTTCATTTCAAAATGATGATGGATGGGAGCACAAAGGAAAATCCGTTTTTTCCGGAGTTTATAACTGGTTACCTGAAGCATAACGGAAACCGCTTCCATGACGAAGACAAAGCCTACGATAAGCAGAAGCAGCTGCTGTCCTATGAGAACTGCAATCAAACCGATCACACCACCCAGGGGCAGACTTCCGGTATCTCCCATGAAAACGGAAGCCGGTTTGCAGTTGTACCAGAGGAATCCGATACAGGCACCGGCAACGGCACATGCGAAAACACTGACTTCCCTTGCGCTGGGAACCAGCGGGATTGCCAGATATTTTGCAAATACCGCATGACTGCACATGTAGGCAAACACCGCAAACGACAGGGCACAGGAAATCATGCAGCCGGCTGCCAGACCGTCTTTTCCGTCAGTGAGGTTCACCGCATTGGAAGTTCCCGTGACAACGAAACCATTGAACAGAAGCATGAGACCGACGAAGAGACTGGTCCATGCAATTCCCAAGGTGATAAGCGGCTGCTTTGAGAACGGTGTCATCAGGAAAACCTGAGCTGTATCATTATCGGGCAGGGCAATGACAGGCTCCTTGAAGAAGGGAATATAGAGCTGCATTGTGACAGCTTCCGGTGTTTTATAAAGGAGATAGGCAGCGGAAAGAGAAATGAAAAATTGAACAATCATTTTGACTTTTCCCGGAACTCCGTCTTTAATATCCCGTTTATAACGGATTTTAATGAGATCATCCACAAAACCGAGCGCTCCGAGAGAACAGAGAACGCAGAGGAAAATGATCAGCATTCTGTTCATCACACCCCAGAGCAGGGTCGAGATGAGAATTGCCGCAACAATGAGGATCCCCCCCATAGTCGGTGTTTTTTTCTTGAGATTTTCATCTTCCTGTTCGTTCAGGAGATTTTCATATCTCCAGTTGGCGACACAGAATTTTTTCAGAAGAGCGATGACCGGTTTTCCGAAAAGAATGACGATAAACATTGCAGTAAACAACGCTCCGCCTGCGCGAAACGTAACGTATTCGAACAGGCGGAAGGGGCCGAATATACTGCGTAAACCTTCGAGGTAGTACAGCATGTTGAGTCAACTCCGGCAAAATATCAGGAACATTTACCGTAGCCGCAGCTCAGGCATTTCATGCAATTTTCCTGCATGACGAGTTTCTTTTCATTGCACTGAGGGCAGATCAGCATGTTGCTGTTGTCTTTCTGGGCAGTTTCCTTTTTTTCCGTCGGAGCAGGCGCCGCATGAGCGGGCTTCTGTCCGTGAATAATACCGATCTTGGCAAGGTGGCGTTCGATGGTACGTCCGATGTCAGCTGCGAGACTGGGGATATAGGAACCTTCGCTGAAGTAACCTCCGTTGGGATCGTAGATGCTCTTGAGCTCTTCCACAAGGAAGATCGGTGCAGGATCGTGACGGAATACAGCGGAAATCAGACGGGTCATTGCAACGATCCAGCTGAAGTACTGAAGGTTTTTGGTATTGATAAAAACTTCGTAGGGATGACGGCGTCCATCTTCTTCGATCACATCGTTGATGGTGACATAAAGGGCATCTGCAGCCAGCGGAGTCTTGATCTTGTATGTTGTTCCTTCCAGTTCTTTCGGACGGCGCATGGGGGTGGGGCGGACAATGACAGTTTCCACCTTCTTGACTTCTGCGGGAGCTTCTTCCTTCTTTTTATCTTCTTCTTTCTTATCTTCTTTTTTCACGAGGACTCCGGAGAAGAATTCGGAAGGACGGAATGTTGTACATCCTTTCAGACCTTTTTCAGCAGCTTTCATATAGATCTGCTTGAAGTCTTCGTAGGGATAATCTGCGGGGATGTTAATTGTCTTGGAGATGGAGCTGTCGACAAATTCCTGAAGAGCAGCCTGGATATTGAGGTGTTCATCAGCGGAGATCGCAGAACTTTCCACGAAATAATCGGGAAGTTTTTCCTGATCTTTGAATTTGCGGATGTATTCTGCATAAGCATAATCTGCAACATCGAATTCGGAAATTCCGTCTGCATCAGTACCATTGCGGACTTTTCTGGTGTAGCTGAATGCGAAAACCGGTTCCAGACCGCTGGAGACGTTTCCTGCCAGAAGACTGATCGTTCCGGTGGGAGCTATGCTTGTGAGGTGAGAGTTGCGGAGACCGTATTTACGGATATCTTCGCGAATATCTTCGGGCAGGGTTTTGATAAAGTTGCCTTCGCAATATTTTTCCGCATCAAACATCTTGAAAACGCCTTTTTCTTTTCCAAGTTCGATACTGGAGCGGTAGGCTGCATGGGTGATGGTTTTCATAACCTTGCGTGCAAGTTCGATGGATTCATCGGAACCGTAACGTATTTTCAGGAAAAGGAACATATCAGCGAGACCGGTGATACCGATTCCCATACGGCGTTTCGACATTGCTTCCTTCTTCTGAGCTTCCAGCGGATAACGGCTGATATCAATGATGTTGTCAAGCAGACGGACTGCTGTTGTAACAACATCTTTGAGGAGGTCAAAGTCAACTTCTGCATTATCTTCAAACGGATTTTTAACGAAACGAGTGAGGTTGACGGAACCGAGGAGACATGCTCCGTACGGGGGCAGGGGCTGCTCACCGCATGGATTTGTTGCCCGGATATCTTCGCAGTACCAGAGGTTGTTCATGCGGTTGATCCGGTCAAAAAGGATGAATCCGGGTTCAGCGTAATTGTAGGTGGACTTCATGATGAGTTCCCAGAGATCCTGAGCCTTGATGGTCTTGTAAACTTTACCATCAAATTTCAGCTGCCAGTCAGTCCCTTCACGGACTGCTTTGAGAAAGTCATCAGAGGTGGCTACGGAAAGATTGAACATCTGAAGCTGCGCATTTTCACGCTTGGCTGTAATAAATTCTTCAATATCCGGATGGTCGCAGCGCATGATTCCCATCTGAGCACCGCGGCGCTGTCCTGCGCTCATGATGGTACGGCATGTGGAGTCGAGCACCTGCATGAAGCTCAGCGGACCGGATGCTGCTGCTTCACAGCCTTTGATGGAATTTCCTTTAGGACGGATCGTTGAGAAATCAAAACCTACGCCTCCTCCCTGTTTCTGGGTGAGAGCTGATTCTTTGACTGTTTCAAAGATTCCTTCGATGGAATCGGGAATTCTGTTCATTACGAAACAGTTGAACATCGTGACTTCAGAACGGGAAGTTCCGGCGTTTGCAATGATTCTTCCTCCGGGAAGGAATTTATAATCCTTCATTGCTTCATAAAATTTTTCTTCCCAGTAAGTTTTGTTAGCTTCTTTGGATGCCGCTGCCTTTGCAACACGGCGGAAGCTGTCATCGGGTGTGATATCTGCCGGAATTTCAGCTGATCCATGATATTTGTACTTCCGGTTCCAGATTTCGCCAGCAATGTCGTAGATTTGACGTTCTCCCATTTCGCCTTTCCTCTGTTTTTTCAGATTATTGAGGCAATTTCAAAAGTCTTCAAAAATGTCTGAAAATTCTTGCCGTGATCTGAAAATGGAGCGTTTTCGGTGGTTACTCGTTGAGTAGCCACGCTCAAACTGCCTTTTTCATCTCATCAGCAATCTCCTTTCAGCCAAATTTTGCCGGACTTTTGAAGTTACCTCTGTTGATATAAAAAAATTATTACTTTCAGTGAGGAACAATATAAGCCATAATTCCCGGAAAAGCAAGGCGTTTTCTAAAAAAAAAAGGCACTCTTTTTTTGACTTTTTTTTGAAAAGGGACTTGACACCGTATAATCTCTGTTGAAAGCTCTCTTTTTTTTTAGTTTTTTTGAAAAGCTCTCAAGACAAAAAAATCCCCGGCTGTAATAAACCGGGGATAAATATCAACTGATTCAAGCGTTCTGTTTTTCTGCCCGCTTTTTGGCATAATAATCATCAATGCGCTTTCCAACGTCTTCATAACCGACGTTGACGGCATAGATATCCTTAAAGCAGGAAAGAGCTTTATCGGATTCCCCGATGGCATCGTATGTAACTCCGAGGTGATAAACTGTTTCCATTTTGAGATCATCCATTGTCGGCATTTCCTTGACAGCTTTTTCAAACTGTTCGACAGCCATATCGTACTGCTCTTTTGCAGCGAAACAGCGTCCGAGATAAGCAATTGCAGAGAGACGTTTATGCGGGTTTCTCTGAGCCAGCTGGAACTGTTCCAGAGCTTTTTCCACATTTCCGAGATCCCAGTAAACAACGGCTGCTTCGTAACGGATAAGCGTATCGTTGGGGTAAGTTTTGATACGGTCTTCCGCACGTTCCAGACGGTATGCATTGATTTCGGTTGTGATGGCATCAATCTGATCCTGTGAAGCATTTTCCGCTTTGAGTTTTTCGATTTTCTGTTTCATAAGAGAAATCGTACAGAATTCGATTGCTTTGTCAATGTTCGGGTCAAGAGTTCCCAGACGTTCCACGATCCATTTGTAGGTGTCAATGGTCTTCTGGAATTCAGAAACACGCTGATAGAATTCTGCCAGTTTACGGCGGTTATCAATAGAGGTATCCCCGTTGGCGATCAAACCTTCATAGTATTCGATCATCTTACGGATATCTTCTTCAGAACGGACAATTCTGTCATCACGCAGCAGATCGGACGTGGCATCTGTTTTCTTGTACATTCCGCCTCTGCCATTACGGGCATTGGCCTTATTCTGTTCCATTGAGGCAAGAGCAGCAGCTGCACGGAGATTTGCCTGTGCTTCCAATGAATCCGGATGTTTCGCTGCGATCATCTGACGGATTCGCAGCACTTTTGCTCCTTCTCCGTTTGCTTCATAAACTTCCGCAAGCGTTTTCATATTTGCTTCATTCTTATCATCCAGTTCAACGATCCCTTCCAGACCTTCCATCTGAATAAAGGGGGCTTCACATGCTTTTCCTGCATCCACCAGCAGCATCAAAGGACCTCTTGCAAGAAAATTGTGTGCCAGAGCTTCTTCTGCATAAGCCAACGCAAGTTCCGGATTCTTCTTCAGAACAGAACGGCCTTTGGTTACCCATGGTATTTGTTTGAAACTTGCGATAAAACGGGCAAAACCTCCGAGAGAAGCGGAATATCTGCGTTCTGCATCTCTCAACATATTGCGGGCTTCGATGAAACCGGGTTCTTTTTGAACAACACTTTTCAAAAGTTCAATCGCATATTCGACACTGTTTTTCGCAAAAACAGAAGCCGCTTTCTGGTACACATTACGTGCTCCGGCAGAGACTTCTGCAACAGTTTTCTTTTCGATAGCCATATTTGCCTTCTCCTGTTAGGCTGTTTTTTGCTTTCCACAATAAACCACTAAGAATATACCATAAATATACGGAAAATCAAGTTGTTTATTGATTTTCTTTAAAAGAATTTTCTTAACCTGAGGCTCCGGGAGCATACATGAAGGTTTTTTTTTCAAAAGAGTGACTGAAGAAAAGGATACTGTTAACGGTCAACAGTCTGAAACAACAGCTCTGCCGGGCGTTTGATTGTTGTTCCATTCAAATGCAGATCATTCATCCCCCCGAATTACCATATTCCAATTACTCAAATATCCCGTAAAAATAATAAGGGTTATTGCAAATTTGAGTTTTGCAACAACCCTTTTACAGTATAACATGGAAAGGATCAGAGATCCAATCCGGTTTCCGGAGCTTGTTTCATGACGATATTCATACATTCCACTGCTGCGCCGGAGGCTCCTTTTCCCAGATTGTCATAACGGGCAATTAGAAGAATACGGTCTTCATTCCCTTCAACCATGATCTGCATGGAATCTTTTCCACTCATAGCATTTCCGGAAAGCAAGCCGCCTTCAGAAGCATTTTCAGCATAGAATACCATATTCCCGTTGTAAAGATTACGGTAAACTTCACGGATGTTTTCTACGGTCGCACCATTGTTAAGCTGAGATTTGAAGACAGGTACTGTCACCAGCATACCACTGTAATAGTCTGCAACGATGGGACAGAAGATCGGAGCTGTTGTGCTGCCGGTGATCTTGACCATTTCTTTCAGATGTTTATGCTGCTGAGTCAATCCGTATTGACGGGGTGCATCAAAGAGCTGAGGACGGTTTGCATCAGCATATTCGGCAATCATTTTCTTGCCGCCGCCGCTGTAACCTGTCAGAGAGTGGCAAGTCAGCAATGCGTCTGCAGAAAGAATTCCTGCATCAATCAGAGGGCGGACTAGAGCAATGAATCCGCTGGCATGACAGCCGGGAACTGCGATTCGCTTGGATGTTGTGATCTTCTGGAAGAATGCGGGGGAGAGTTCCGGGAAACCGTAAGCCCAGTCATCACAGGTTCTGTGGGCTGTTGAAGTGTCAAGCACTACAACTTCAGGATTTTCAATCATTGCCACAGCTTCGCGTGATGCATCATCCGGCAGGCAGAGAAATGCAATGTCGCAAGTGTTGAGCATTTCCTTACGGCATTCCGGTTTTTTCCGGTCTTCTTCCGAAAGTGTCATCAGCTGAATATCATTTCTGAGCTGAAGACGTTCATAAATACGAAGTCCGGTTGTTCCGGCCTTCCCGTCAATAAATACTTTTGTTGTCATTTTTTTCCATCTTTTGTTGAATTGAACTCGGCATTTCTGCCATGGAATCACAGGAGACTTCGATCCTGTCAGAAAGGGTAATATACTACTGTTTTCCGTTTTTCGCAAATGAAAAATGCAAAATCTTTCAGTTTTTTCAGAAGTTCCGGGAATACCGGTACTAGAATGGTACTCCCGGATGTTTTTTTACAGATCCTTACTGGAAAGAGTTCTGTTGATCCTGTCGATGATCCGGATATATTCCGGAATCGGAAGAAGATCTTTCTTCTGTTCTGCAATTTTTCTGGCGGGTTCCGCATCACCGTAAAGCAGTTTCACGGCTGTACATGCATTCAGAAGAGAGCTGTTGACATATGCATCTGTTTGATCTGCAATTCCGTAATCAATGCCGTGTCCGGTTCCGCAACAGCCGCGGGCATAACCGTGGACAGCCGGAATCACTGTTGCAATGTCTCCCATATCGGTGCAGCTCGCGAAAAATGTCTGATTGTAATCATAAGTGATTCCGGGGAACAGTTCTTCAGCGGTCTGACCGAGAATTGCTCCGAGATCATGATTATCCAGCAGCGGCATGTAACCGTTCAATGTTTCGACGGTCGCTTCACATTCCGCCGCTTTGGCTGCATACATAACTGCTTTATCGAAACGGTCATTCAGATTCAGAATCTTATCCAGTGAGGGCGCGCGGAGCATGTAATCCATTGTGATTTTATCCGGAATGATATTCACTGAGTCTCCGCCGTTTGTGATGATTCCATGAATCCGTATATGAGGATCGCTGCTGTAAGATTCCCGGAGCATGGCAACTGCATTGAGTGCCAGTGTCGCAGCATTCAACGCATTTTTTCCCTGATCCGGTCTTGCCCCGTGTGAACTTTTTCCGTGGAACGTGATCTTTTTGTTGACGCATCCGTTGTGATCATTATAACCATATCTGCTGCTGAGATGATGCATGTAAGAGAGATCAACATCATCGAATACACCTTCCCGGAGCAGCTGGGATTTTCCAGCAATGGAGCCGATTTTCCCCTGCTTGATCAGATCGGTACGGTAATCCATTTCGATTCCCTCTTCAGCTGGAGTGGCGATGAAGGCGATTTTTCCGCACATGGAGTCCAATGCCCCGGATTTTTTCAACGCAAGAGCTGCACCATAGAGATTTGCACAGCTTGAATTGTGACCGCAAGCGTGAACAGCTCCGGTCTTTTTATCACATTCCGGATGGTTCGGAAGAATCAGAGAGTCCAGTTCTCCGAGAATCGCCAGAACAGGGCCGGGTTTTCCCGTATCAAGATCTGCACGGAATCCTGTCATGGCAAGTCCGCGTTTGACTGTCATTCCCAAAGATTCAAATTTTCCGGCAAGATAGTCTGATGTCTTGACTTCTCTGTATCCCGGTTCAGGATTTTTCCAGATGTGATCGCCAACTTCTATAATATCGGCGGCATGTTGCTCAATGATTCGTTTTACAGATGATAAAACCTCTTTTTGTTCCATAAAGATACCTCGCTGTTTTGTAAGATTCTCAGATGATAATTTTTTCTAAAATAACATCATAAAACAGAAATAGCAAGTTGAAAACACCTGTTTTGCTGAAAAAAAGAGCAGATACCGATATTTTTTCTTGAGAGGCAATTTCAAAAGTCTTCAAAAATGTCTGAAAATTCTTGCCGTGATCTGAAAATGGAGCGTTTTCGGTGGTTACTCTTTGAGTAGCCACACTCAAACTACCATTTCCATCTCATCAGCAATCTCTTTTCAGCCAAATTTTGCCGGACTTTTGAAATTACCTCTTGAAATAAAGAGTTTGTAATGGTATATTATTACTGAATTTTATACACTATTCAAGATATGGAGATTTTATGTTTAAAAAGCTGTTTTTACCGGTAGGAATGGTTCTTGCCATTGTAATATCATTTCTTTATCCGCCCATCGGGATATGGATGAAAAAAGTAATCGGTTCCAATCCGTTTATCGTAATTATCTTTTTAATTTGCGGATGGCGGACGAAGTTCGGGGAAATGAATTTTGACAGGAAATTTCTCGTTAATTTTATCGTTTGCGGGGTGATTTCGTTGATCGTTGCACCATTGATCGGGCTTGGTTTGGGACATGCTCTGCGTCTGGACCAGATGGCGATTCTCGGTTTGATCATCATTTCCTGCGTTCCTGCAACCCTTTCCAGCGGGATTGTTATGGCAGAAACTGCAGGGGGGAATGTTCTTCTGGCAATGATGATGACCGTGATTTACAATCTGGTCGGTGTGGTTTCCATGCCGTTGGTGATCTCCTGGTGCGTTCCGGGAAATGCGGATGTTGATACCAATCCTCTGAAAATGTTCTGCGATTTGCTTTTGCTGGTTCTTCTGCCGTTTTTTATCGGCTGGGCTGTACAGAAGTTTGCCAAGCTCAAACCGCCTGCATGGACCGGATATTTGCCGTCTGCTTGTGTGATCCTGTTGATCCTCGGATTCTTTTCCGGTGCGCGGGATAAGTTTCTCTCTTATGATTTGAAACTGCTGGCGATTGCGATCGGGGCAGGGGTTCTGCTGCGGGTGATTTTCCTTGCAATCTTCTATTGGGGCGGTTTGCTGCTGAAGATGAAACGAGACGACCGTGTGGCTGCAATGTTTACCGCCGGTTCAAAATCATTGACGATTGCATTGACCATGCTGGCGATCATCGGCGCCGGGAACAGTACCGCGATCATTCCGTGTATGGTATTTTATGCATTACAGGCGATGATTGACTCTGTTCTTGCTGCAAAGCTGAAACCTGCTGAGTAAGAATTTGTCTCCATTTTCCGTGAAAAAACATTGCTTTTCTGTTTGAAAATGGGAAAGCGTGTGCTATTTTACACATTAAAGAGACTTATCAGTTCAGTCATGGAGGGTCATAGATGAGCAGAACGATTATTGCCGGATGCGGAATTGCCGGAGCAACAGCAGCTTGCGCTTTGAAAGAAATGCTGCCGGAAGAAGAAGTTATTTTGATTGATCATGAAAACTGCGGTTTATATTCCCGAATCCGGATTCCGGAGGTTATGGCCGGAAAACTTCCGGAAGAGAAACTTGTATTGTCCTCCCCCTGTTCTCTGGAAGAGAAAGGTGTTAAAACTCTTTTTTGTACAAAAGTGGAATCTCTTGATACAGAGAAGAAAACCGTATTCTATACAGGCGGGAGCATGTCTTATGACCGGTTTGTTTTTGCCACGGGGGCGGAGCCGTCACTTCCGCCGATTCCGGGTTTGGAACAGAATATGACATTACGGAATCTGAACGATCTTCACCGGTTGGAATCTGTAATTCCGCACGCCGAAAATGCATTGGTGATCGGCGGCGGTCTGCTTGGGCTGGAAATTGCGGAATCCCTCAAAGTGAAAGGTTTGAATATCACTGTTTCAGAAATTGCGGACCGTTTGCTTCCGGCAATTCTGAATGAAAAAGAATCCGCCTGGCTGAAAAATTATTTCAGTGAAATGGGCTGGAATGTTCTGACCTCTTCTTCCGTTCAGAAAGTTTCTGCTGCTGATGGAAAATATCAGGTTGAGATGAATGGAAAAACGGAAATCTTTGATATTGTTCTTGTATCTGCCGGAATCCGTCCGAATATTGAGATTGCCAAAGCTGCCGGAATCAAAACCGGAAAGGGAATCTGTATCAACAACCGCTTTGAAACATCAGCGGCAGATGTCTATGCAATCGGAGATTGTGCCGAACTGGATGGAAGAGTTTACGGTTTATGGATGGCATCGAAGGGGCAGGGAACTGCTTTGGCATCGGTGCTTTCGGGTAAGATGGAATCTTATACCCCGCCTGTTTTTTTACCTGTGCCGAAACTTCCGGGAATCTCCCTGAAGGTACTGAAAGAAAAAGCAGGTGCTTGAGTATGCCTCTGGAAATCGAACGGAAGTTTCTTGTATTGAATTCTGATTGGAAGAAAAATGCTTCTGATCCTGTCCGCTTGTGTCAGAAATATGTTCCGCTTGGAGCAGAGTTGAAAGGCGTTATCAGAATCCGCATTGCCGGAGAAAAAGCGTTTCTGACCTTGAAGACACCTCAATCCGGCTGTGTGCGCGGAGAATATGAATATGAAATTCCGCTTACAGATGCAGACGAATTGATGAAAGAATTCTGTCCGTCCGGCGGAGTTGATAAATTTCGTTATCTTGTTGAATATGAGGGGAAACGCTGGGAAATCGATGAGTTTCTCGGGAATCATGCCGGATTGGTGATCGCAGAAATTGAATTGACATCAGCCGATGAGACCTTTGCATTTCCTCCGTGGCTTGGAAAAGAAGTCTCCGGTGATTTTCATTACAGTAATTCTTATCTGGCAGGGCTGGCGAAATGATGGAAGACAGTTTGTTTTCAAATTTAGCCGGCAGACCGTTGGCGGACCGGATGAGACCCGGAGAACTGGATGGAATCGTAGGTCAGGAACATTTGCTTGGTCCGGATGGTCCTTTGCGCCGGATGATTGATTCCGGTAAACTTTCCAGTTTCATATTGTGGGGTCCTCCCGGATGCGGAAAAACAACCGCCGCCCGGATCATGGCGAACAATACCAGCTTGCATTTTACAGCTCTTTCCGCTGTCTTTTCCGGAATTGCTGATTTGAGAAAGGCATTTGATGAAGCCGCAAGACGCAGAATGGCAGGGGAGGGAACTCTGCTGTTTGTGGATGAAATCCACCGTTTCAACAGGGCGCAGCAGGATGGTTTTCTCCCGTATGTGGAAAACGGAACTGTGGTGCTTGTCGGTGCGACAACAGAAAATCCCTCTTTCGAGCTGAACAGCGCATTGCTCTCCCGGTGTAAAGTTTTTGTGATGAATCCCCTTGATGATGGAGCTCTGGAAAAAATCATCCAGCGTGCGGAGTCTGTTGTCGGGCGTGCTTTGCCTGTTACTCCGGAGGCCCGTGCAGAATTGCGGAAGATGGCAGATGGTGACGGAAGATATTGTGTGAATCTGATTGAATCTGTGTTTGATTCTGTCCGTCCGGATGAAATTTTAGATGTGGAAACGCTGGGGAAAATCATTCAGCACCGGGCTCCGATGTATGATAAGGACAAGGAAGGCCATTATAATCTGATCAGTGCGCTTCACAAATCTCTGCGCGGTTCGGATGTGGATGCCGCGCTTTACTGGGCGGCCCGGATGGTCAAAGGCGGAGAAGATCCGCTTTACATATTGCGGAGATTGACCCGTTTTGCCATGGAAGATGTGAGTCTGGCGGATCCGGATGCTCTGCAGGTGGCTGTCAATGCGTGGGATACGTATGAACGGCTGGGTTCTCCGGAAGGAGATATTGCGATAGCGGAACTGGTGATTTATCTGGCAACTGCGCCGAAGTCCAACAGTGCGGAAGTTGCCTGGGATAATGCATTGCGTGCGGCAGACCGTTTTTCATCGTTGACCCCGCCCGCTCATATTCTGAATGCGCCGACAAAACTGATGTCGCAGCTTGGATATGGCAAAGGGTATATTTACGACCATGATACAAAAGAGGGTTTCTCCGGACAGAACTATTTTCCGGAAGGGATGCCCCGGATGAAACTTTATAAGCCCACAGACAGAGGTTTTGAAAGCGAGATCCGGCGCCGTCTGGACTGGTGGGAAAGCCTGCGGAGAAAGAAAAATTCATGAATCCGGATTACACACATTCAACTGCGGAAAAAATGAAAGAGACGTGCTGTCATGTTCTCTTTTTTGCAGTTTTGATTTCCGGTGTGCTGCTGGCATATCAGGCATTTTCAAAAGGACAGATGGGATATCTGATTTTCGGAGTGCTGCCGTGTGGATTGCTTGCGGCTGCCCTTTTCATAAAATTTTATCTTCCGAAAATCGGTGAGTGGTTCAGTTTCAGTCTGCTGTTTCCGCGGAAATTTCTGAAAAAGGCCCCGGTTGTTTTATCTCCGTTTATCGGACTTTTGACGAATGAAAAATATCAGGAGGCATTTTCCGGATTGCAGCCATTGGCTCAGCAGTATCCGGAAAATCCGGATGTGGTTCTGCTGTTTGCTCAGTCCTGTATGAAACTGCATGGTACTGAAGAAATTGGTTTTACTGTGATGGAACAGCATTTTGCATTGGATGACCGGAGTGCATCGAAGAACCATTTGAAGCTGTTGTTTTTCTATGCAGATAAAGCAATGGAGTATCAATATACGGATTCCCTGATTCCGGTTTTGACCAGGGAAAGAGAAAAAGAGTTTTATACAGATTCTGAACGGAAAGCGATCCGGATCCGTTTGGATTCTCTCAGGAGGATGTGAATATGTCAATCGAACTGTTTCTGATGAAAGCTGTCAGCGGAGGATATTCAGATTTTCTGGCTGCCGCAGGAAAAAGTCCTTCCTATCGTCTCAGAGGTGAAGTGATTCATGATAAAAACGTGATTTGTTCCGATGAGGAGGTCACGACATTCCGCCGGGAGGTTCTTTCTCCGGAGATGGAGGAGATGTATCTGAAAAACGGTTCGGTTGATGCATCCTATTCCCTTGGAGATTCCCGGTTCCGTATCAATTTTTACGATACACTTTCCGGTTCAGCCATGGCAGTCCGTCCGATTCATTCCGGCAACAAACTGTTTTTCAGAAAGCTGAATCTTCCTGAAAAGCTCCGCGAAATCTGTGAAGCCCCCAGAGGATTGATTCTGATTGCCGGAACAACGGGATGCGGAAAATCCACCACGATGGCAGCAATGATCAATCATATCAATCAGAGTAAAGCCAGACATATATTAACGCTGGAAGACCCCATTGAATTTCTGCATGAAGATGTGAACAGCTACATTTCTCAGCGTGAAATCAATACGGATACCGGCAGTTTTTCTACGGCGTTGCGAAGTGCTATGCGGGAAAATCCGGACGTGATCGTTGTCGGTGAAATGCGGGATATGGAAACAATGCAGACCGCTGTCAATGCCGCATTGACCGGACATCTGGTGATCTCAACCGTTCATACAGCGGACACTGTTCTTGCTGTTGAACGGATCGTGAATATGTTTCCGGAAAACCAGCGGAGTCAGGCCGCAATAGATCTGGGATTGTCGCTGAATGCAATCATCGCACAACGACTGGTTCCTGCTGTTGACGGAAAAGGTTCCATTCCGGCTGTTGAAATTCTGACAGCCACTCCGACAGTCAGAAAGCTTATCGGAGAGATGGATTACAGTTCTCTGGAAGATGTCCTGCATCAGAACAGCGGGTTGGGGATGATGCAGTTCAACCGGGCATTGTATCAGCTGTACAAACTCGGCAGGATCACTCTGACTTCCGCAAGGGAGGCTTCCACTTCCAAAGAAGAACTGGATTTGCTTGTCAAGGGAATGGAAAGCGGTGCCGATACATTCCGGAACCGTTACGGAGATCCGGCAGATGAGGAAGAGAGCGGTTTGATGGTGGATATGCGCCGTCTGCTGCGGACCGCATTGGCAAATCAGGCAAGTGACCTGCATCTTTCCTGCGGTGTCAGCCCCGTTTTGCGTATTCACGGAACATTGCGGAAAATGGAATTGCCTCCTTTGACACGCATGGATATTCAGCGTTTGCTTTACAGTATTCTGAATCAGCATCAGCGGGTGGAGCTGGAAGAAAAGAAAGAATTGGATTTTGCGCTTTCCGTAATATTGAACCGTAATGAGTTCGGAGAAGAAAAGGAATCCGCAAGATTCCGCGTGAATGCTTTTTACCAGAGAGGCAGCCTTGGTGTTGTCTGCCGGGTCGTCAATACCGCTATTCCGAGTCCGGATGTTTTGACTTTGCCGCCGCAGCTTGTCAGGATGGCATTCAAACAGCAGGGGTTGATTCTGATCACCGGACCGACAGGCAGCGGAAAATCAACCACTCTTGCCAGTTTGATCAACCAGATCAATCTTCATTCCGCAAAACATATCATAACATTGGAAGACCCCATCGAATATGTTCATGGAAATATCAATTCTGTCATTGAACAGCGGGAACTTCATGAGGATACTTTAAGTTTTGCCACAGCTTTGCGTTTTGCCCTGCGTCAGGACCCGGATGTGATCATGGTCGGTGAAATGCGCGATAAAGAAACCATGGCTGCAACGCTGACAGCCGCCGAAACCGGACACCTTGTGTTTGCCACAATTCATACAAATAATGCACCGCAGACGATTGACCGTATCGTGGATTCATTCCCCACCGATCAGCAGAATCAGATCCGGCTGCAGCTGGCAGGTGTCCTGCTCGGAGTCCTTTCTCAAAGATTGCTTCCCAGAATAGACGGGGCAGGGCGCGTGGCAGCGTTTGAACTGATGGCAGGAACACCGCCTGTTCTGGCTCTGGTCAGAGACGGCAGAACCCATCAGCTGCAATCAGTGATCGAAACCAGTCATAAAGACGGAATGTGTACATTGGAAAAATCACTGGAAGAACTGTATCTGCAAGGTCTTATCACTGAAGATCAGAAGATGTCCTACCGGGCGGATTATCAGCAGACGAACAGTTTTTGATCAGAGTTCCGGACCGGGGAGAAAACGGATAAACTTCTGCAATGCTTCGTTTGTATTATCCTGCGCCCATACTGCGGCAATATCCACGGAAGGCAGTTCGGATTCAATCTCTCTGACAATGAGATTGTTGTCAGTTCCTCTGCAGCAGGATTCCGGTACCAGGGCACAGCCGAACCCGGCTTGAACCATTGCCAGCATGGAACTTTTGTTCCGCGCATCCTGCCGGAACCGGGGAGGCGGCAAACCGTTAACAGTCAATGCAGTCACAAGCTGATCGTAAATTTCCGGATTCACATCTCTGGCAAAAAGGATGATATCTTTTCCTGCCAGATGTTCAATCGTGATATGTTTCAACTGTGTAAGTTCATGATCCTGCGGCATGACCAGAACATATTTCTCCCGGAAAATCAGCTGTGTGGTCAAACCGGATATTTCCGTACTGAACGGACGCAGAAAGCCGATGTCCAATAATCCTTTTTTCAGAAGGTCATATTGTTCAGCCGTTTCCAATTCTCTCAGCTGCAGCCGGAGGGAAGATTCTTCTGTCCGCACTTGAGAAAGAATTGCTGGAAGAAAACTGTGGATAGCCGGTTCATTATAGCCGATTGCCAGCTGTCCGGTCTTGCCGGACAGAAATTCCGTCAACCGCTTTTGAGCCTGTTCCGCCCTGTTTAAAATGGCTTCAGCCTCCGTTAAAAAAAACATTCCGGCATCGGTCAGTTCCACAACGCGGCTTGTGCGTTTAAACAGTTTGCATCCCAATTCATCTTCCAGTTTTTTGACTGCGGCACTCAAAGGCGCCTGAGTGATATTCAATTTCGCCGCAGCCCTCCGGAAATGAAGCTCCCGGGCAACTGTCACAAAATAGCGTAAAGGCGTCAACTCCATTGATTTTTATTTCCTTCTATTGATTCTTATTTTGATATAATAAATATATATTGTTTTGTTGAAAAAATCAAATGGAGACGGTATATTTTTTCAAAACCGGAAAATTTTAACGATGGAAGGGACCATTATGCTGACAAAAAAAACGATTACGGAAGCGATGTACCATGCGATCAAGTTCGGGGCAACCAAGATGCCGCCGGATATCCGCGCTGCATTGCAAAAGGCTCTTGAAGAAGAAACCGATCCAATGGCAAAGAAGCATTTGGAAATCAGTTTGCAGAACGCTGATATGTCTGAAAAAGGAAACGGACTTGTCTGTGCTGATACCGGATTTCCCATGTTTTTTGTTCATGCCGGAAGTAAAACCGAAGTGGAGGGCGGATTCAACAGTTTGCTGGAATGTGCTCAGGCTGCAACAGCCCGTGCTACTGCGGAATGTTTTCTGCGTCCTACAATGGTTCATCCGCTGACCCGGAAGAATCCCGGAGATAACGTCGGCCCCGGAATGCCGAAATTGGAACTGGTCTTTGACCGTGACGATGACGGAATGGAAATTCTTGCAGCACCCAAAGGCGGCGGCTCTGAAATTTTCGGAACCTTTTACCGTATGATGTTCCCGGCAGATGGGGAAGCCGGAATCAAGAAATTTGTGATTGAGTGCATCAAAGATGCCTGCTATGCCGGTAAAGTTTGTCCTCCTGCGATCATCGGAGTTGGAATCGGCGGAACAGCAGACCTCTGTATGAGTATGGCAAAGAAAGCGGCTCTCCTCCGTCCCATCGGAAAGCACCATCCGGACCCGGAAGTTGCCCGGCTGGAAAAAGAGTTGTATGAAGCAGCCCGTCAGCTTGGAATCGGTCCCATGGGGTCCCGCGGAATCAATGCTGTGCTTGCAATCAATCTGGATGCCGCAGTTACTCACACCGCTGCTCTTCCCGTGGCTGTCAACGCTCAGTGTCTGGTCGGACGCCGCTGGATCGCCCGTATTGACGGAGCCGGAAATATTGATTATACAGGAGTTGTAGAATGAGAAATATCACTTTGCCTTTGTCAGAAAACGATGCCGAAAGTCTGAAACTCGGAGAAATGGTAACGGTCAGCGGTTTGCTTTTCACCGGCCGCAGCAGATTCCATATCCGCGCGATTGAAGATAATGTTTATCCGCCCATTGATTATGAAAAAATCAACTGTTTCTTCCATGTCGGTCCCGTGATGCGGCAGACAGATGACGGATGGGAAGTTGTCAGCTGTGAACCTACCAGTTCAATCCGTTTTGAACGTTACGGCGCAGATGTTGTGCGGAAATTCCGTTTACGGACTCTGATCGGAAAAACAACAATGGGGCCTGCAACAGCTCAAGCTCTGAAAGAAGTCCGCGGCATTTATCTTTCCAAAATCGGATTGAGCGGAAATGCCTTGCGTGGTCAGGTGAAAAAAGTTCATGATGTTTATTTCCTGGACGAACTGGGAAAAACGGAATGTACATGGATTTATGAAGTGGAAAATTTCGGACCTTTCTTTGTTGCAATGGATGCCAATGGAAGAAACTATTTTGAAGAACTTTCCGCAGAAGCCAATGCCCGGATGCCGGAAATCGAAAAAGCATTGAACATTCCTGCTGATTATCAGTATACAGAGGTCAACGGATGAAAGAATCAATACGTTATCTTTCCCTGTGCGGACTTCTGGGGTATGGCTATGCTCCTGTCAGCCTGAAAAATGCTCTTTCCGGTGATCTGGATTTTGTGGGAGTCGATGCCGGTTCCACTGACCCCGGACCTTATTATCTGGGCAGCGGAAAAGGCTTCGTGAAACGCCTTCAGGTCAAACGGGACCTTGAGTTGATTCTGCCCGTTATCAAAGAGAAAAAAATTCCTCTCATCATCGGCAGTACCGGCGGTTCCGGTGCGAAACCTCACGTGGAAAGCGTGCTGGAGATCATGGCAGAAATCGCCAAAGAAAAAGGTTTGCAGTTCAAGACAGCTGTCATTTATTCCGACTTGAGCCGTGACTTTCTGAAGGAAGCTGCTCAGGGACATCTTACCGGATGCGGCGGAGCACCGGATTTCAACCCGGACAATGTGGATTTTCTCTGCAATCCGGTGGCGCAATTCGGAACGGAACCTATTATAGCTGCGCTGAAGCAGGATGTTGATGTGATTGTCGCCGGAAGATGCTGTGATACAGCTGTTTTTGCTGCTTATCCGATCCTGCACGGTTTCCCTGCCGGGTTGGCTCTTCATGCAGCTAAAATTGCGGAATGCGGTGCTTTGTGTGCAAGACCTGTCGGTGCCAATGATTCGCTGGTCGTGGAAATGTTTAAGGATCACTTTACAGTGGAACCTCCCAATCCGCAGCGCGCCTGTACTCCGGATTCTGTGGCGGCTCATTCCCTGTATGAACAGCCCGACCCCAACTGTTTCTATGAACCGGAAGGAAAAATTGATTTGAGCAACTGTACCTTTGAGGCTCTCAGTGACCGGAAGGTGAAAGTCTCCGGAAGTCGGTTGGTTCCTGCAGAAAAAGTTACCACAAAGCTGGAAGGAACCCGGCTTGCCGGATACCGTTCCATCACCATCGCCGGATTACGGGATCCGTCTGCAATCAGACATCTTTCAGAGATTGAATCCGGCGTCCGCAATGCCGTGGCAGAATCCGCCAATTTTGTGAAAGAGAATGAATATTCTCTGCGTTTCCTGCGATACGGCCTTGATGCTGTCATGGGAAAACTGGAATCTTCCGATTATCCTTTGCCGCAGGAGGTCGGTCTGGTGATTGAAGCGATTGCTCCGACACAGGAAAAGGCTGATGCACTGATCGGTCTTGCCCGGTCCAAAGCTTTGCATCAGGGTTTCCCCGACCGGAAAGCTACGGCAGGAAATCTGGCGTTTCCGTTTTCTCCGTCAGATTTTTCCGGTGGAGCAGTTTATGAGTTTGCGCTCTATCACATCACTGATTTGAGTTTGGAATTTATGCCGGAAATCAAGGTGATACAATGAAGTTATATGATTTGGCTATGGTTTGCCGCAGTAAAAATGCAGGTCCTTTTCAGGTTACGATTGATTTGATGTTTGATTCTGCTGAACGTTATCAGACAGTTTTGAATTCACCCGCTTTCACGGTTGAGACAATCGGTAATCTTTATCAGACGGATCCGGAAAAAGTGGCAATCAAACCCTTTGAACGGATTTTGACAATCAAAGTTGTTCTGGCGCGAAGCTGTTCTTCCGGTTCTCCATTGGATTCGGATGTTTATGGAAGTCAACAGCATTTCCCGCTGGGAAACCTGGAGATTGAATAAAACAAATATTTTAACTTTAAGATGGCATTTCGATTTTTACATCGTAAAAATCGGAATGCCGCAAAAAGGTTTGAAAAAGGAAGATGGGGTTCGGGGAAGAAGGGAAAAACTTTTGAGGAAAGTTTTTCCCTTCTTCCCCGATCTCAAATCAACCATTATTGGGAACAGAGCGAATTGAAATCAGACTTGGGTCTGTTTCTGGAGGCAATTTCAAAAGTCTTCAAAAATGTCTGAAAATTCTTGCCGTGATTTGAAAACGCTCCATTTCCATCTCATCAGCAATCTCTTTTCAGCCAAAGTTTACCGGACTTTTGAGATTAGCTCTCTGAACATCACTGAATATCAAAGATAGATGCCCGTTTGATGGATGTATCTTTTTCGATAACAAGCCCGCTTGTTTTCTTCTTGTTTTCCAGACGGGCTGTATACCATTCCTTCGTCAGCTTTTTGATTGTCGCAGAAGTTGCACTGTCTTTTGCATAAGCCATTGCTTTCTGTCCTTCATTATTTTCAATCATCGGATTTGCGCCGGAATAGACCAACAGCTTTATCATATCAACTCTGCCGAAAATGCAAGCATACATCAAAGGGGTATAACGCTTATCAATGACATCATTTCTTGCTGCAAGTTTATAAACCCCTTTCACATCAATCTTTTTGACAAATTTATAATAGAACGGCTCGTTATAGTTCAGTTCCACCTTTTTGTCAATCAATGCTTTCAGGAGATCAATGCGGTTGTGAGCAATGGCGTAATAAACAGCCAGTCTTCCAATTTCTTTCATTCTGCGGTCAGCATTGAGGTTCTGCATTTTCGGGAGAAGATACAATGCAGCTTCCACACGGTCAAAGAACAATGCTCTGAGAAACGGCGAACCCATAAGTTCTGTGTTTTGTACATCTGCTTTGATACCATTCTTTTCGAGATACTTCAATTGTTCTATTGCTTTCACCGGAGCTGTTGCGGCATACGCTGCAAGACCGGCTGTGTTATCGTCAACAGCGTTGATATCGCAGCCTTTCTCCAATAAATATTTCAGCATATCGAAATGACCGAGTCTGGCAGCCTCCATCGCAGGTGTTTTTCCGTTTCTGCCGCGGACTTTTACGGATGCACCTTTTGAAATCAGCAGGTCCAGAAGTTTTCTGTTGTTGTTGGAAACTGCCGGGAAAACAGCTGTCTCTCCATCCGGGTCGGCAGCATTGACATCTGCCCCGCGGTCCAGAAGCATTTTGACATGTTCCATTTTATTCAATGCGACAGCTTTGACCAATGCAGGTACACCGTATTTATCCTTGAAGTTCGGGTCTCCGCCGCGATCCAGAGTGAGTTTCAATCGGGCAGTTCCGGGATATTCAAGAGCGTAAATCAAGCGTCTGTTATTCAGCTCCTGAGCCTTTTTTTCTTCTGTGGAAACACAGCCGGAGAACAGGACTGCCGCCAGCATCGGAAAAAGAATTTTTTTCATCATGATAATTTCTCCTGTTGTTTTTTTCTTGCCGAAGCGCGCAGCTGACCGCAAGCACCGGTGGTTTCAGAACCTTTTTCCACTCTGACAGTTACTTGAACACCGACCGTTTTCAGGCGGTTTTCAAAACGTTTGATAACCTCGGGGGCAGGGCGGGTGAATGCTCCGTTTGCTTTATTGTATGGAATAAGGTTGACTTTTGCATGAGCTTCCTTTGCAATTTCGCCAAGTTTTGCAGCCTGTTCCACAGAATCATTGATATTTTCCAGCATGACATATTCAAAAGTCAGCATCCGTGTGGTTGCTGCCCGATGCAATGCACAAGCCTGAAGAATTTCCTTGATATCTCTGCGGAAGCGGGTGGGAATCAGCAGAGATCTGGTTTTATCATCCGGCGCATGAAGCGAAACTGCCAGATTCCACTGTCTGCCGTGTTTTGCAAGCTGTTTGATTCCGGGAGTCCAGCCGCTGGTTGAGATTGTAACTCTTCTTGCCGCAAGAGCGATCCGGTCCGGATCACAAATCCGTTCCAATGCCGCAATCAGATTATCGCAGTTGAGAAGAGGTTCTCCGATTCCCATAATGACGACATTATCGGGGAGTCTGCCCAACTCTTCACATGCGGCAAAAAACTGTTCCACGATTTCACCATCTTCCAGATTGCGGACGAAACCGGAGGCACCGCTTGCACAGAATGCACAATGTACCGGACATCCGACCTGAGTACTGAGACAGAATGTAAACCGTTTATCTTCCGCCGGAATGATTGCACATTCAATGGTTTCTCCGTCGGAAAGTTTCAGCAGAAGCTTTCTCAATCCATCCGGAGCAGAGAAGACCTGTTCTGTGACCACCTCATTGCAGCGGAAATTTTCTGCCAGTTTTTCCCGCAGATCTTTGGGAATGTTCTTCATATTTTCCAATTTGGAAGTGAGCTGTTTTGAGAGCCAGTTTTCAATCTGTCCGGCACGGTAAGAGGGAATTCCTGATTTTTTCGCAAATTGTTCCAGCTCTTTCTCTGTTGCCATACAGAGCCAGGGTTTGTTATTCATAATCTTCCTCCGTTTTCAATTTTCCTCGCCATAATTCAATATGTCTGTTTTTGTGAGATGTATAATAAAGCCGTTTCCATATCCGGTCCGGAGCTGAGGGAACAACAGCAGAGAAGACATACACCACAGCTTTCCCTGCCGGCAGTTCAGCTGCAGAACCGATTGTTTTCAGCTTGATATCGAAATAATGCATTTCGCTGTAAAGGGGCGGAATGTCATACATTCTGTAAACAACTTCCGGCAAAGGCTTTTCCGGAATTGCTTTCCGGAATGTCGTGCCGACAAATTCTTTTTGTTTATTCAAATTCTGATAGGGAATAATGACTCCCCTGTATGGCAGAATCAAGGCTCCGGATAAAACCGTAACGGTCAGCCAGACTCTTGCACCGGAAAGACTCATGAAAAATGCTGCTGCAGCCAGCACGCACCCCGCCGCAGAACAGAAAATTCCCAGATTCCGGAACGGAGAACTTTCCATACTCTGCAGGTGCGCTGTTATCCATTCCAACTGATATTCTCCGGGAATAATCAGATAACACAGCGCAGCGGCACAGCTGATACAAAGGATGATTGATAAGATTTCAAACAGTCTCAACAGTTTCCAGCCATATCTGCGGACCACGATCCAGTAGTTCAATCCAACGAGAAGCGCCAGCGGCGGAAGCATGAAAAAGATATCTCTGCTCTGAGTCTCCGGAGAAAGCCAGAGAACAACAAAAGAACCGAGAAAAACGGTTCTCAAATATCTGGATAACAATGGACTTTCATCCAGCGGGAGGATTGCCGGACAGAACGGAGCCCATACAAAGAGTGTCCACGGCATAAAACGGATTGCCGCATCAAAGGGAAAGGTCAATATGTGAGAGAAGTATTTTCCGATTCCGGGTATAAACACAACCGTCCGTTCCCATGCAGGAGCTTCTGCTGCTGTCCAGCGGGGTATTCCCCATAACAGAAAATAAAAAATCAGAATGGCAACCCCTGCAAGAAACGCTTTTCCTCTGGGTTTTGTCCAAACCATCAGCGGACGGCGATGGAACAGCATTGGAAATATAATCAGCCAGAGTCCTTTGAACCCTATCGTGTAAAAGGTCAATCCGGCAATAAAAAAGGTCAGAATCCAGGTCAATTTCCATTGGTTGCGCCAGATCCCCATGGTATACCACACGATCCATGAAGAAAAAACGCCCAGCGTGCCAAGCAAAACCGGATTGCCGTCTGAAAATTTTTCAATGGTCAGAAAGTTGATTGTCAATGCCGCAACGCTGACAATTCCTGCAGTCAGATCTTTAGCTCTCCACGCAATCAGAAAAATAATTCCGGCAATCAGGTAAAGACAAACACAGGGAATGAGTCTCAATGCAACAATCATCGGAACTCCTGCATTCATCAGCAAGCGGATCAAGTATGGATAAAAGGGATAGCCTCCGTATCCGACATCACCCTGTATTTTCATGAGCGGCAGAGAGTGATCCATTTCTCTTGCAGCTGCAAGATATAACCCTTCATCGGAGAACAGTTCCTGCATATTCAAAAAGGCAGGTGCAAACAAAATTGCCAGTAACAATACGGCAAGAATGATACAGGTCTTGTTATAAGATTTCTTTTCTTCATATATCATTTATATGAACCTTCCATCAATGCAGGGGCAACTCTTCCTTTGGAATCAACCCTTTTCAGTGGTTCTTTGCTTCGATCCAACCTGTCCAGAAATGAGGTTTCCGGTTTGATGACAATCCGCAGCTGAAATGTTGAAACCGGCAATTTCTTTTCCCATGGACGTTTATAACTCAGCCGGATTCCTGTTTCTCCGGAACCGACAGCTTTATAGATGAACTCCATGAGCCCCGGCGCACCGGAGAGATTTTTTCCCTGTGCTGTATTGAGAAATTGTTTGGAGACAAGACGGATCACATCAGAATCAGGTCTGCCATCCTCTGCCCAGAAATATCCGGTGGAGGGATTGCTCTCAAGAACAATACGCACCGTATCTCCGGTTTTGAGATTCAGAGTATTTCCCGCATCTCTTATTGTGAGATCATACGAGAAATCTCTGCCGGTTCTGCATCCGGCAGTAAAAAGCAAAAGAATAATCAGGATGGAACAGATCCGGATCATTGTAAATCTCCATATTTTTCCAAACCGGCATTCAGAACAGTCACATAATCCGCAGCAGCCTGTTCCAGTGATCTTGCTTTGATCCCCGTTCCGACAGCATCAAATTTCGTCATATCCGCACAGGTATAATACTGATATTTCGGACGCAGGCTTTCCGGCATTTCGATATATTCGATCTGAACAGGTTTGCCCATTGCCTTGAAAACTGCTGTTGCCAAGGCGTTCCAGGTTTCCGCTCTGCCGCTGCCGATATTGTAGATCCCGACAGCTTTCTTTTCCAAAAGTCCCAGCACCATATTTGCAGCATCTTCCACATAAATGAAATCCCGCTGCTGTCCGCCGTCGGAATATTCCGGCTTATATGACTTGAAAAGACAAACCTTTCCGGTTTCCCGGATTTGTTCAAAGGAACGGATCACCATGCTCCGCATATTGTTTTTGTGTTTTTCGTAAGGTCCGAACACATTGGTGAACTTCACTCCGGTGATCCTGCTCAAATAACCGTTCCGTTTCGCCCAAAGATCAAAAAGCTGTTTGGAATAGCCGTACATGTTCAGCGGACGGAGCTCTTCAATGGCAGATTCATCATCTTTGTACCCGCATTCGCCGCCGCCATAAGTTGCAGCACTGGAGGCATACAGGAACTGTATGCCGTTCTTTACGCAGAATTCAGCCATCTCTTTGGTGTAGTTGTAATTGTTGTCAATGTGATAGGATGCATCGGTTTCAGTTGTGGAGGAACAAGCACCCATGTGGATCATGACATCGGCAGATACGGCATCATCTTTGACGGCTTTCCGGAATTCTTCCCGTTCCATGTAATCTGCGAATTGAGATTCCCGGAGATTTTTCCATTTTTCAGAGGTGGAAAGATGATCGACTGTGAGGATATCGGAAATTCCTCTGCGGTTCAATTCTCTGACGATTGCGCCTCCGATCAAACCTGCGGCACCTGTGACGATATATTGATAATGATTTTTCATGCTTTTACTCCGTAAAAAAGGTTATTTTTCAACATGGGGTACAATAGCATGATTTTGCTGATTTTTCAACCGGTTTTTTAAAGTTTTTGAGAAAAGTTCAGCGATATCCCCGGCGAAGCCGATGGGCGGAGATGTCTCTCCAAAGGACTGACCGGGGAGGTACGGAGTGTACTGAGAGAACAGAGTGTACGGAGTTTGTGCCGGGGGGGACGATGACCTGCCTGGCGAAAAAGACTTTGCCCGCATTTTTTTGCAAAGCGGTCAATCATTCACGAAAAAGCCACCGTACACTCGGTACACTCTGTTCACTCCGTTCCAAAAGCTTTCTTTGTATGCTCCCGGCATTCTTCGTGTTTCCGGACCCGGGAGGGACAGCGGCCGGATTAAAACAAATCCGGCTGGGAATCTTTCTTTTTCCCCCGTTTCAAACCTTCAATAGGCTTTGTCAAACCGAGGATTGCCCATGCTTTGTCAGCAGCAACACGTCCTTGGGGTGTCCGGAGCAAGTAACCTTCCTGAATCAAATAGGGTTCGTAAACATCTTCAATGGTATCAGCTTCTTCGCCGACAGCCACCGCCAGAGAATTGATCCCGACAGGACCTCCCCGGAATTTCATCGTAATGGTTTCCAGAATCCGTTTGTCCATCTCATCCAGACCGGAATCGTCGATATCCAGCATGGTCAATGCTTCCGATGCCACCTCTTTTGTGATGGCTCCGGCGTGGCGTACCTGTGCGAAATCCCGTGTCCAGCGCAGAAGATTGTTGGCAATACGGGGAGTCCCGCGGCTGCGGGCGGCGATTTCCAAAGCCCCTTCCGGTTCGATTTCCGTATCAAGAATTCCGGCGGAACGCTGAACGATCGCCTGAAGATCTTCTGCTGCATAGTAATCGAGTCTTAGAGCGAGTTCAAAACGTGACCGCAGCGGAGAGGAAAGCAAACCCTGTCTGGTTGTAGCACCGACAAGTGTGAATTTCGGGATGTTCAGCCGGACGGAACGGGCACCGGGGCCCTGGTCGATCATGATATCAATGAAGAAATCTTCCATTGCGCTGTAAAGATATTCTTCGACTGTGATATTCAGACGGTGGATTTCATCGATAAAAAGGATGTCGCCTTCTTCGAGGGAAGTGAGCAATCCGGCGAGATCTCCGGGTTTTTCGATGACTGGGCCGCTGGTTGTTTTGATATTCGCCCCTTTTTCTTTTGCGATGATGTAAGCAAGAGTGGTTTTTCCCAATCCCGGAGGTCCGCTGAGAAGCAGATGTCCGAGAGGTTCTCCGCGCCGTTTTGCGGCTTCTACATAGATTTCCAGACGGTCTTTTGTCTTTTTCTGTCCGGGAAAAGACTGAAAAGACTGCGGTCTCAAGGTTTCTTCCGCCTCAAAATCGCGTTTATTCATAGTAGAAGTTAAAAATCTTTCATTAGGCATTTTGCATTTTCCACAGTTTGGTGTTATATTATGTCATAATATTAAGTAAAGTATATCTTTTCCGTGAAAAGTCAACCTCTAAACAAAAATTTAAGGAGAGAAAATGTCTTGTAGCAAGTCATTGAAGCTGGCAGCAGACACAGTCCGCCTGCTTTCCGCAGAATGTGTGCAGAAAGCAAAATCCGGTCATCCCGGTATGCCTATGGGAACCGCAGATGTTGCGTTCACCCTCTGGTACAACCACATGAAACACAATCCGAAGAACCCCCAGTGGCTCGGCCGCGACCGCTTTGTCCTCTCTGCAGGACATGGTTCTATGCTGATCTACAGCCTTCTTCACCTCTTCGGCTATGGTTTGACCATGGACGATCTGAAGCAGTTCCGTCAGTGGGAAAGCTTGACCCCCGGACATCCGGAATATGGTCACACACGCGGTGTTGAAGTCACCACCGGTCCCCTCGGAACAGGTTTTGCTTCCGGTATCGGTATGGCTGTCGCTGCAAAACGTTTCGGCGCAGTGACCGGTCTTGCTGATGCAGGTCTTCTCGATGGCAAAATCTACATCATCGCCGGTGACGGCTGTATGATGGAAGGTGTTACCCACGAAGCAGCATCCTTCGCCGGCAACCAGAAACTCGACAACGTCGTTGTTTTCTATGATGACAACCGCATCTCTATTGAAGGCGACACCGCTATCACCTTCACCGAAAACACCGCTCTCCGCTTTGAAGCATATGGCTGGCGCGTCCTCCGCATCAAAAATGCAAACGATGTTGCAGAAGTTGATGCAGTTCTTGCACAGGCTAAAGTTTCTGACGGCAGACCGACATTCGTTGTTTGCACAAGCGTCATCGGATTCGGTTCTCCCGCTAAGGCTGGTAAAGCAAACTCCCATGGTGAACCCCTCGGAGTTGATGAACTCGCAGCCACCAAGAAGAACCTCGGTTTCCCCGAAACAGAATTCTACATCCCCGCAGAAGTTTCCGAAATGGTCAACGCCCGCGTTGCTGAACTGGAAAAAGAAGCAGCTGCATGGGATGCAAAATATCAGGCATTCATCGAAGCAAACCCCGAAAAGGCAAAGCTCATCGCAGCTCTGCTGAACAAAGAACTCCCCGCAGACCTGGAAGCACAGCTCGCTGCTGCAGCTCCTGTCGAAAAGCCGGTCGCAACCCGCGCTTCCAGCGGAACGGTTCTCCAGAAACTCGCAGAACTCATGCCCTCTCTCTTCGGCGGATCTGCTGACCTTTCTCCCTCCACCAAGACCGATATCAAGAATGCAGGCAGCTTCTCCGCTGAAAACCGCGAAGGCCGCAACCTCCATTACGGTGTCCGTGAAATGGCTATGGGATGCATGGGCAACGGTATCGCTCTCTATGGCGGATTCGTTCCCTACACCAGCACATTCTTCGTGTTCTCCGACTTCATGAAACCTGCCGTCCGTCTGGCATGTCTCCAGAAGATCCCCTCAATCTACGTCTTCACTCACGACAGCTTCTATGTCGGCGAAGATGGACCCACCCACGAACCCATCGAACAGCTCGCTATGCTCCGCACAATCCCCGGCATGACCGTTCTCCGTCCTGCTGAAGCAAATGAATGTGCTGCTGCATGGGCTTATGCTGCACGTGCAACCACACCGGTCGCTCTGATCCTGACCCGTCAGGACCTCGCTCCGTACTCCGCAGAAACTGCAAAACGCATCGACATCTCCAAGGGTGCTTATGTTGTTGATTGTGAAGATGGTTTTGAATACGTCCTCATCGCAACCGGTTCTGAAGTCAACCTGGCTCTCGAAGCAGCAAAACTGCTCCGTGCAGAAGGCAAGAAAGTCCGCGTTGTTTCCATGCCCTCCAGAGAACTCTTCCTGGCTCAGAGCAAGGAATATCAGGAATCCGTCATTCCGACATGCCCCTGCAAGAAGCGCGTGACCATCGAAGCCGCTTCCACCTTCGGCTGGGAAAAATTTGCCGGCGACAATGGTCTCTGCATCGGTCTGGATCACTTCGGTGCATCTGCTCCGTACAAAGTCCTTGCTGAAAAATTCGGTTTCACACCGCAGGCTGTCGCTGACAAGATCAAAGCATTCTTTGCTTAATCTGCTGTCGGTTTCGACATTCAACACCCCGTGGCATCTGTTCCGGGGTGTTTTTTTTTAATTTATTTTTGTTTCAGCCTTACTCTCTTTTGAAATTTTATAAAACTGTGCTATATTTATGAAGTATATAAATATTCAGGTGTTATTTACAGGAGCCCCATTATGTTTGAAACACGTAAAGACGCTATCGCAGCTGTTGCAGCGCGTCCCGCCCTGAAATCCGGGGATGCTGTCCCCTTTGATCTGGAAACTTATGCTTCTGATGTCTTCGGCATTGATTGTATGCGCGAACGCCTGCCTAAAGGCGTTTTTCAGAAACTTTACAAGACCATCACCGAGAAATCTCCATTGGACCCCACCATTGCCGATGATGTCGCCAATGCCATGAAACGCTGGGCCATTGAAAAAGGTGCAACCCACTTTACTCACTGGTTTCAGCCGCTGACCGGATCAACAGCAGAAAAGCATGATTCTTTTGTGGAACCGGATTCAGACGGAAAAGCAATCACTGTTTTTTCCGGAAAAAATCTGACCGTCAGTGAACCGGATGCCTCCAGTTTTCCTTCCGGCGGTTTGCGCGCAACGTTTGAAGCCCGCGGTTATACAGCATGGGACCCCACCAGTCCGGCGTTTATCAAACATCATCCGAATGGTGCAACTCTTTGTATCCCGACAGTTTTCTGTTCTTATACAGGCGAGGCTCTTGACCGGAAAACTCCATTGCTGAAATCAATCAACGTAATCAAAAATTCTGTTGCAAGATTGATGAAATGTTTCGGCGAAGAAGGAAATGAAATCGTGACTGTCACCCTCGGTGCAGAACAGGAATATTTTCTGATCGACCGCCAGTTTTATCTTGCAAGACCGGATTTGGTTCAGGCAGGCAGAACTCTTTTCGGTGCCGCGCCTCCGAAACATCAGCAGCTGGATGACCATTATTTCGGTACGATTCATCCCCGTGTGCTTGCGTTCATGGGGGATGTGGAACATTCTCTCTGGAAACTTGGAATTCCGGCAAAAACCCGTCATAACGAAGCCGCTCCCGCCCAGTATGAACTTGCTCCTCTGTTTGAAGATTTGAACCTGGCATGTGATCATAACATGCTGGTTATGGATGTGCTGAAGCAAAAGGCCTCCGAATACGGTTTTGTCTGTCTGCTTCACGAAAAACCGTTTTCCGGCGTTAACGGTTCCGGAAAACATGTGAACTGGTCCGTGAATTACGGGGATTTGAATTTGCTGAATCCGGGGTCTGACCCCCATCAGAATGCAATCTTCCTGACCACGCTCTGCGCTGTGATTCAGGCTGTTGATAAACACGCTGACTTACTGAGAGCAACAACAGCTTCTGCCGGAAATGATCACCGTCTGGGAGCTGCTGAAGCTCCTCCGGCAATCATTTCCATCTTCCTGGGCGAACAGTTGACAGATGTGATCGAGCAGATCGAAAAAGGAAACCTCAAATCCTCCAAACATGCCGGTTTGATGAAAATCGGTGTTGACACTCTTCCGCCGCTCCCGAAAGATGCTACCGACAGAAACAGAACCAGTCCCTTTGCGTTTACCGGAAACAAGTTTGAATTCCGTGCACCTGGTTCCAGTCAGGCTTGTGCCGGGGCAAACGTGATCCTCAATACAATCGTTGCTGAAGCAATGGATGATATTTCTGCTCAGCTGGAAAAAGCCGGACGGGAAAATTTCAACGAAAAACTGCAGAAAGTTCTCCAGTCTGTCATCAAGAAACACAAGCGGGTGATTTTCAATGGTGATAACTACACAAATGACTGGCGGAAAGAAGCCGCAAGACGCGGATTGCCGAATGCTGTTTCCACTCCCGAAGCGCTGGATGCGTTCCTTGATAAAAAGAACGAACTGCTCATGGCAAAATATGGTGTTTTCACCAAAGAAGAACTCCGTTCCAGACATGATGTGTTCGTGGAAGAATATCTCCGGAAGGTGAAAATAGAAGGAGAACTTTCTCTGAATCTTGCCCGGACACTGTTCCTTCCCGCCGCCTCCAAACAGCTTGGAGCATTGGCGGAAACCATTGCCAATATGAAACAGGCCGGTTTGAAGAAAGGATGCAAGACGAATATCGCTGTTGCTGAACGGATCGGTGAATTGGCTGATGCTATTGAAGAAAGTTCAATCCGATTGGAAAAACAGATTTCTGATAATAATTGTGCAGGAATTCTGGATGAAATGCATGAGATGCGCTTGAGTGTGGATGCGCTCGAAAAACAGGTCGACGATGATTTGTGGCCTCTGCCCAAATACAGAGAAATGCTTTTCATACTTTAATAAAGGGGAATGAAAATGGAAGAACGGGAAAACAGACGGATGCAGCTGCCGGGCGGAACCGAAACGATTCTGATCGTGGATGACCAGGAGACTGTTTGGGATTTTCTGATCGAAGCTCTGCAGAAATTGGGGTACTCTGTCCTTCTTGCTGAGAATGGATTGGATGCCGTTGAAATTTATGAAAATAATCCCGGTCAGATTGATCTGGTGCTGCTTGATATGATCATGCCGAAACAGGGCGGACATTCCACGTTCCATAAATTGAAAGAGCTTGATCCGAACGTCAAGGTCCTGCTTTCCAGCGGGTTCGTTTCTCTGGAAGAAGTGGATGATCTTCTGAAAAACGGTGCTGCCGGATTCCTTCCGAAACCGCACCGTATCAGAGATATGGCAACGGAAATCCGCCGGATTCTGGATGCCGGGAAAAATCAGTGATGAATGAAACGGATTATATCATCCTCAGAAAAACTCCGTTCAGAGAATCCAGTTTGATCGTTTCCGGAATCACTCCGGAATTCGGCAGACTGGATTTTATTATGCGCGGATATTCTTCCGGAAAATCCGGAAAGTTCTCCGTCGCTGGATTGTTCCGGGAACTTCATATTGAATTCAAAACAAAAAATGATGATTTCAGCGGATTGCTCTCTGCCGGAAAAATTGAACTCGTAACCAATTATGATTCCATTGCAGAAAATGTTCCCGGTTATTTATCTGCCTGCAATCTCTCACCAATGCTTTTGGCTAATACGGCTCCGATGATCCCGGTTCCGGATACCTATAAAGCGTTAAAACTTTTTTTGAACTCCATTCAGAATGGAAAGGCACCGGAACCTTATGAATCACTGGTCTGGCTGATGCTGCTGTTTGAATCCGGGGAATTGCCCGTTCAGGAGGATAAGGCCGGTGCTTTCCTGAATCGTCTGCTTTCCAATGTTGCATCCGGTGGAGATATCCCGGAAGATATCCCGCAATCCTATTGGAATAAATTGACAGAATGGCGGAAAGTTGTCTGCCGGAAACTCTGCTGAATATTAATCATCCAGAAGTTTGATTTTTTTCCATGCTCCGGTTTTACGCCGCCACAGCATGAGAAGTGCATCTGTTGCAATATAACAGGTGAGCAGAAGCCAGACTGCTTGAATTGTGGAATGGAAGTACATCACCAGTAAAACTGTTCCGGGCATCTGAATTCCCCATGCTGTTCCGATTCCGATGAACAACGGAACTTTTGTATCACCGGCTCCGCGCAATGCTCCCATCAGAAGAAAACGGAGTGCATCAAAAAAGTTGAAAACTGTTGCCAGCAGCAGGATGTAACGGACGATTCTGATTGTTTCCCCCATATTGATTTTTCCGGTGGAATCATTGGAGCCGAACAGATCGATCAGGAATTCCGGCTCAAAGATATAAAGAATTCCTGTGATTGTGAGCCACGGAACCAGCATCCGGAATGATTTCGCAAAAATGGATTCTGCGGTATTCAGATCTTTTTTCCCGATATATTGTCCGGTAAGAATTCCTGTGGCATCTGCCATTCCGAAAATCGGCATGTTTCCGACCATGTTGATACAGAGAGCGATACTTGTGGCAGCCAGCGCTTCATTTCCCAATCTTCCGATCATCATCACAACGATTGCAAAACCGATATTTCTGAGAAATCCCTGAAAACCTGCCGGAGTTCCGAAAAACAGTAACTTTTTCACAATTTCCCACCGGAATTCTTTATGAGTACGGGTTGGGTATTCGGATTGATTCACCAGTAAGAAACAAGTCAGGATCGTAAGAAACGAACAGCTGTTTGCCAGACTGTTCGCCAAACCCGCACCGAGAATTCCCAGCTCCGGGATCCCGCATTTTCCAAAAACCAGAACATAATTCAATGGCACACAAAGCAGACAGCTTGATGCTTTGATCATTGCAAGGATTTTTGTTTTTCCCCGCCCGGTAAAGAACGCGAAAAGCGGTGTTTCCAGACAGGAAAACGCAGCACATGGAGCAACCGATAAGAAATATTCCAATTCCAGTTTTGCGATTGCCGGATCATGTCCGTTTTTGGAAAAAATCATTGGTCCCAGAAGCGGAAAGAGAAAACAAAGCAGAAATGAAATCCCGGCACTGAAATAGAATCCGTTCCAGGATGCCCGGATGCAATTGAGTTTATCTCCGGCTCCGTGATACTGTGCCACGATCGTTGCCGTAAAACCTGTCGTGATAAGAAACAGGATCATGAAAGTGAAAAACAATTGTCCGGCGGGCATGGATGCTGCCATTTCTGCGGAGGAATGTTTGGAAAGAAAAATCCGGTTTGTGACCATCATGACAGTGTTTGCTGCATTCAGAATGATGAATGGCCACGCAATGTGCCAGATTTCTGCATATCCGCCTTTCCCCAAAAAAGCGTCTCTGCTGAACCACCCCTTGACAATATCTTTGAACATGATGAAAAATCCTTTTAGGCTGTCAAATATCTATGAGGCATGTAATGTACAGCTTTTTTTGCTTTTTTCAATCTCTGAAGATGATTTTTTTCTAAAAAAACATTTGACTTTTCTGCAAAATGGGAGTAAAGTATGGCATACCGGAATTGGTCTTTTCTGACAGTAGATTGCGAGTTTATAAAAATATGAGTTTTTCTGCCGGAGAAAGCAATGCGGTTCAACCCGGATAAAGGATGATAATGAGATGAAAATTCAAAATACACCAACGATGCGCAGAATGCCTACGTATCTGCATAAATTGTTTCAGATGCGGATGGATGGTGCGACCTCTGTTTCCTGTACAGATCTGGCGCAATACATGGGGATCGAACCGATTGTAACCCGGAAAGATATTGCAGCCACCGGATTGAAAGGGCATCGCGGTTACGGGTATCTGATCAATGAATTGATTGATGCAATTCTGGTTTACATCGGCTGGGATAAAAAAATGTCAGCGACTCTGATCGGGGCAGGGGCTCTCGGTTCCGCTCTGCTCGGTTATTCTGATTTCATTGATTACAATCTGCGGATTGAGTCTGTTTTTGATTCCGACCCGAATAAAATCGGAAGAGAAATTCACGGTCACGAAGTGTTCGATATGGAAACATTGGAACGTCGCTTGAAGAATCATCCTCCGAAGATCGGAATTCTTTGTGTTTCCAGTGTCGCTGCTCAGAAGACAGCTGATGCACTGGTCGCATTGGGGGTTCGTTATCTCTGGAACTTTGCCAATGTCTGTCTGCAGGTTCCGGAAGGTGTGATTGTTCAACGGGAAGTGATTGCCGGCGGTCTGGCTGTGCTTTCCGCTAAAATCAAAGCTCTGGAATCCGGGGAACCGATCTCCGGAGAATAATGGAATCGGAAGTCTTTCCGGTATTTTTTTTGAAATAATCTCAATAGAGGCAATTTCAAAAGTCCAGCAAATTTTGACTGAAAAAGGATTGTTGATGAGATGAAAAAGGTAGTTTGAGTGTGGCTACTCGCAGAGTAACCACCGAAAACGCTCTATTTTCAGATCGCAACAAGAATTTTCAGGCATTTTTGAAGACTTTTGAAATTGCCTCAATAACGGTTGTAAATTTCTCAAAATACAAAAAGGAGAGAATGATAAAATGGAAAGACTTCAAGGAATCGTTCCGCCGGTTGTTACTCCGCTGAATCAATATGGAAATCTTGATTGCGATGCCCTGAAAAAACATCATGAATATCTGCTGAAACATGGAGTTTCCGGACTTTTTGTTCTTGGAACTACAGGAGAGGGTCCCGCTCTTCCTAAACGCATCAAAGAAGAGATGATCGCCCGAACGGTGGAGATTTGCAACGGAAGAGTTCCCGTCCTCGCGGGAATCAGTGCTGATGGATTGGAAGATTATTTGACCGTTGCTGATTTTGCCGCACGTCACGGAGCTTCCGGCGTTGTTGCGGCACCGCCAAGTTACTTCCCTTATGAGCCGTGTGAATTACTGGAATTTTTCCGGATTCTTACTTTGGAACAGCCGCTTCCGGTTTATATTTACAACATGCCGGCAATGACAAAAATCAATATGCAGCCGGATCTTCTGCTTCAGATTGCAGCTCTTCCGGGCGTGGCTGGTTATAAAGACAGTGCAGGGGATTTGAATAACTTCATTAGCGTGGCAAACGAACTGAAAAAACGTGAAGATTTCTCCCTGTTCATGGGACCCGATACGTTGTTGGGTGATGCTCTTGCCAATGGTGCATGCGGTGGTGTCAACAGCGGTGCAAATCTTGCGCCTCAGCTTTATGTCGGCAGATATCAGGCACACCTTGCCGGAGATACTGCAAAAATGCAGATGTATCAGAGTTGGATCGAAAAATTGCAGCAGGTTTATCAATTCCGTGAAAATATCTGCTGCGGTGTGGCGGCTGGATTGAAATATGCTCTTTCCAAGCTCGATATCGTTGATAAACATTTGTGCCGTCCGGCAGTTCCAATTGATTCCGAACCTGTGATTGACCGGTTTGTAAAAGAATTTCAGCAGGAATTTTCCGCTGAATAATGTTCAATAAACAGAAAAAAGCCTTGCCGGAGATCGTTTCAGGCAAGGCTTTTTTTTCTGAAAGTTCGGATCAAAGTCCGGATTCTTCGATCAGATCACGGAAATTTTTGATCCGGTGTAAGGTGATGAGATTATTGTCATGCTCGTTTTTCGCATGTTCATCACCGGAACGGACAGCAATCAGAAGATCTTCACCGCAGAATGCCATCTGCGGATAATTTCTTGCACCTTTCTCGCATGGCCCGAATGCAATTGTTCCCAGCGGCTGCCAGCTGACGGCATCCAGAGAACACCAGAGCATCAATTTTCTGCGGTTTGCACGTTCTCCGGCACCGCCGAACGCCGAACGCGGCTGGTTGGCTGCCAGAAAATACATTCCTGACACTTCATCGTAAAGGGGATGGAATTTGAGCGATGCACCGGGATAAGGTATATTGAAGAGAGAAATCTCTTTTCTCCGACCGGGGAACAAACCGATTTCAAGGGTTCCATCCGGATTTTCCCATCCTTTCAGAATTGCACCCTGCTGCAGACCGTGAGAGTTGTAACGGCAGGGAATCAGAAAAGAGTTTTCACCCTCGGTGTAAAGGTGACCGCAATTCGGGGAAATGGGCAGCAGATGCGCTTCAAAAATCCCAGGGGTTCCTGTCGGTTTCAGATCGGAAAGTGCCCGGGATATGGCTGCAATCGGATCTCCGTTGAACGCTTCGGAAAAGGTCCAGTTTTCCGGCTTGCACAAGTCTGCATTTTCCGGTGCAGACATAAGGTACTGCATAATATTTGGCCACCAGTTTCCGGCGGGATTGTACTGTTCATAAATCAGATAAATCCTGCCGTTCCGATAGACCGGAGTTGTGGAACTCTGATGCCATGAACGTTTGGCATCACCGCGGAGGACAGCCGGATCACTCCATGTTTCTCCGTTATCATCACTGCGGCTGATGACCAGTTCCGGAGCGTTTCCCATGGCATAAAGACTTTTTCCTGCACGGAACAGAATCTCATGGCGCATGGGCAGGCGGGACGATGATTCCCGCCAGCATTTTCCGTTATCATCGCTGAGAAGCAGCCGAACCTGATTTCCTGCACCGTCACCGCTTCTGCTTTTTGGACCATCAAGAGCAGGCGTTCCGATGCCGCCCAGGTCCACCCCGACGATAATGCGGTTATTATCGCCGATCAGGATCGCCGGGGTATAGCAGAAAATGGTTTCCGGATCCGGTGACGTGTACAGAATTTGTTCATCAGCAATCAGTTTCATTTTTCGTTTCTCAGTCTTCAATCAGCACATCATAGTCGATGTTGTCGGAAGCGAATTTCCAGGTTCCTTTTCCAGTTTTGACAGCTTTATTGCGGAGAGATTTGTATTTCTTTCTGTCGGGCAGTTCAAAGAATGCTTCCACAGCTTTCGGTTCGATGGAAACCAGAAGGACAGCTTCTTTTCCGTTGTCAGCAATGAAACGTTTTCCGCGAACAATGTTTTTTCTGTTGATGATCTTCAATTCCGGAGCATTTTTATCACTGAGAATGTAAGGGGTGAGCATTTTCAGCAGTTTTCCGGATTCTGCCACGCGGGGCCACATTTTTGCAGGGTGTGCCGGATCAACTTTCTTTGCTTTTTCAAAGATTCCATGATAGGAGAAATAATAGAATCCTTTTGTGCCGTAGATAGCACCGAGCAGTGTCAATGCGGAAAGCTGGCGTTCTTCCGGCATTTTTTCATTGGTTTTGCCGCGATAGATCCCGCGGTCGTATGCCTGACCGCAAAGCCACCAGGGGATTCTCATATCTTGCAGCATCCGGAACGATTCATCTGCGCTCAGGAGGTTGTTTTCGCCGGGATCGTGACCAGCTCTTGCACCGAAGGGGTAAATATCATAGACAAGGACATCGGCGGTAGGAGCAAACACGGTGAAGTTTTCGGAATTGTTGGTCAGAGTCAGAGAAATGTGGTTGGGGTCGACTGCTGCGAGGAGTTCCCGGTTTGCTCTGACATCGGGAAGTTCCAGACGGGGATTTTCATCAGAAAGGTAGTATGCGAGCAGGTTTGGATGATCTTTCAGTGTTTCCCCCACAAGCCTGACGATCCCCTTTGCAGTTGTTTCGTTTCCGAACACTTTTTCATACTGACGGCGGAGTTTTTCTTTTCCGGGGACCATCTGAACCAGCTGGAGGATTCCCTGCAAATCATATTTTTTCAGCAGGTCAAGCATGGCACGCAGCTTTTCCGGGGAGTTTGAGCTGACGCTCTGCAAGTTTCGGAAGTTGATCCCGAAAGAGACGAAGTTGAATCCGGCAGCAGAAATGCGTTTATAGTCCTCTTCTCCCATAAACTGATAGGTGAAAAATCCGATGGGAAGGACTTTTTTTCCGTTCAGAATGGTTCTTCCTTTTTCATCCAGACGGGTTCCGACCTTATTTGACTTCGGAACTGTAGAGAAACGGCAGGTATGTTCTGCCAGGATCTCTTTTTTCGCTGAATCCAGCAGTTTCACCGTGACAGGGAAGTAGGTTTGAGCCGGGGGCGTGATTTGAGTTTCAAACCGCAGATTTTTGTCGGCAGAAACGATCCGTTCAGAACCATTGATGTTCATGTAAAGTTTTAAATCTTTATATGACGGATGATCTTTCGTGTAGAAATAGGTTTGGAACGCAATTTTTCCATCTTTCCCCAAAGCGGAGTTGTAAGGTTTGACGGGGATGATCGCTGAATTCATATCTGCGGATTCCACCAGAATTTCATCGTACCAGACTTCTCCGGTATGCCACCAGTCGAAATTGAATTTCAAGAGAGCATCTTCTTTGATATTATCGGGCATTTTGATGGTTGTATAAAACTTCTGCCAGCTTTCGGAGGCATTGAATTTTGTATCTCTGAAATGCTTGTGTGCTTTTTTTCCGGAGTTATCAGTATAACCGATTGAGCAGGGAAAAATACTCATTCTGTTCTTTGTTTTGTCTTTCAGCTGAAAGTTTTTGACACGGTACTGGAAAGAGATCCGGTAAGTTGCTCCGGGTTTGATTTTGATTGGAAAAACAGCGGACGGAATACTGTTTTTTTTGCTGACTCCATGGAGCGCAGCGGTTCCGAGGATTCCGTCTTTATTGTTGACAGAGAACTCTTTCGGGAGTTTCCATCCGGGCGCGCCGGAGTTGAAGTTTTCAGAGCAGAGAGCTGCGAAATCATTCTGTTTGTACCCTTTCAGCAGAGCGGATCCTGCGAAGAGGGAAAATGATGCTGTAACGGTTGCTGCAATCAACATAAATTTGTTCATAGTTGTAATCTCCTTGCGTTCTGTTATCAATCCGGTTTCCATCCGCGCCAGTAGGTGTTCAACCCATAGGTAGCGACATGACCGTCTTTAAAGATGAAGTTTGCGGAATTATTATGTTTTGTAAAGTCGATCTTGTAAGAATAGTTCTTAGATGTCCGATCCTGATTCTGATAAGTATTTGTCAAAGCATTGGATGTCTGGGTGTAATATGCCAACTTGTTTCCTGCACTGAACTCGGAATATTCAACTTCAACCATGATAACAGTTCCATCAGCAATTTTATTGAGTTTGCGCGGGTCATATCCGTAATGAACAGAAGACGCTGCATTTTTACTCCAACCGGGAGCCAGAGAACCATCAGAACTGTCCGGAGCAAAAGTCGGACGATAAGTCGGACTTTTCACGATCGGAGCTGTCGCGGTTCCTTTTTTGCGGTCGAATCCGTAAACATCCCTCTGTGCAGGACAGATAAATACGGGGTTCATGGGGAATGACTGAAGCTGCGCTTCAAAGGTCGGTTCTTCTGTTTCGCCCGGTTTCAGAATGTAGGGCAGCCCCAGTTCTTTTGCGATATGAACACTGTGAGTATTCCGTCCATATTTTTCTTTGGCGTAAGAGGTGGGAGGCATGAAATCATCATTATTCCCGGCATAAAAAGCTGCTCCTGAACTGATTTGTTTCAGGTTGTTGATGCAAGATGATTTCTGTCCGGCAGCACGTGCATTGTTGAGTGCCGGCAGCAGCATTCCTGCGAGAATCGCAATAATTGCAATTACAACAAGCAGTTCGATCAAGGTGAAGCACGCGTGCTTCATGCCTGTGCACAGGCATGAATGTTTGTTAGTGGACTTTTTCATAAGTAGCCTCCTGTTTTATTTATTATTTCTGTATTAATTCAAAGAGAAGTGTTTCCGGTCCGGTTGTTTGCCAGACCATTTTGTTTTGTCCTGCTTCAAATTCTTTTCCGGAGTACAGTTCTTTTCCGAAGAAAAATCCTTCCGGCAAACTCAAATTCAAAACCTGAGCATCCTTACAGTGAACAGCCATAAAACGGTTGTTTGCATAAACGGGACATTCAGCATCGGTATAAATATGAACGCCTGCTTTGAGTGCCAGTTCTTTGAGATCTGATACCTGTAAATCATTCGGATTCCGGATAAAGGCTGACTTCCAGCCGTTCATGGAATGAATTTCAAGACCAGCCGCATCCTGCAGCGGTTTCCCGATCCATTTTTCACAGCGGGATTCATCAAGTGTTGTTCCGTCACTCAAGCCGGGAGCGTAAAGCCACAGTATAACACGGTTACTGTTCAGCAGATATCTTTTGAGCATGGCTTCTTTTTCCGGTGTGATTTCCCACGGGCAAGCCATGATTACAAATTTGATTTTATCCAGATTCGGGATTTTCGGAATATCGTCCAGACAATAACATTCAAAAGGCATTCCGGTCCGATTCAGTTTGAGCCGTGTATTGCAAGCAAACGCTCCCTGCCATTTCCAGTCTGTACCGTGAGCAATATAATAACTTGCATCGGGATCAACAACCATGATCGTTTCTTCCACGGGAAGGACTGGCAGTTCGACTTTTTCTGTATAAATCTGCTTCATCTTAGCGAAATAATCAAAAAGCTCCTGTTCCTGATAGAAGCCACCCCACATATCGAACCACCACAGGGAGGATTGATTGATCAACGCAAGAGCAAACTCCCGTTTGATTCCAGCCAGATCTTCTTCATGATTCTTCCATGAAGGAACATTAAAGCTCACGTAGGGCGATAAATAACGATTGTAGGTGTGAGTTCTCTGATCACATTCGTGCATATGAATTTTTCCGGCGAGTTTTTCAGTTCCGGCACAGCTCTGCCAACCGCTTCCGCCTCCCATTTCACGGTCATCATAAGACCCCGGAGAGATCATGAAATCAATGTCCGGACAGTTTGCAACTTTTTCATAGTCGAGATGAGTGCTTTCTGCAGCTTCTTTGCGGTCAACAACATAGCCGTAAAAAACGCCGATTTCCACATCTTTCCGGATACGTTTCCTGGTTTCTGCGGCAAATTCACAGATGGAATCTCCTACCAGTTCATTACAGAATTTGCGGTAATCAAAAACATCGGAAGATTTTTCCGGATCGAGTAGGAATTCATCATAAGCCGCTTTACAGAGCCGCAGGGCTGAGGGCGGTTCGCCGTAAGGAAGACCTTTCTTTTTCCGCCATTCCACATATTTCAGAGCTTTCGGCAACCCGCAGAGATCATTGTTGTGATCGAACCATTCATCAGTGTGACCACATGCAACAACATAAGCCACGATGGAGTCCGCATGATATTTTTCCGTATGTTCCAGAAACGCGGCAAGATACTCCATTGTCGGTTCTTTCCAGTGGATATTGGCAAGAGAATCGGTCAGATGGGTGAAGCTGTCTCCTGTTTCCCGGTAAAGACTCATGCGTCTTGCAAGCCATTCCGGACAGTTCAAGTCGATCATACAGATCAATTTGATATCTTCCTTGATCTTCTTCAAGTCTCTGATCTGCTGATCCAGAGAATCGAAATTATACTTTCCGTACCAGCACCAGGTGGGCAGATATTTTGCATAGGGCAGCCCCATAGAATTATTGGAGTGTCCCGGAAAGAAACAGATGGTATCCAAACCGATATCGACGAAACGCTTCATCGTCTCAAATTCCGGATTGAATGATCTGTAAGCAAAATAGTGTCGATTCATTTTTTCGTTATTTCCTTTTTAACTGATTTCAATATTACTGTTTTGCCCGGTTCAATTTTCAGCATGAACTCTTCTCCGGCAATTCTGACCTTTTGTATTTTTTCACTGTAATGTTTGCCCGCAGAAATTTTCAACAGTTCAATAGAACCTTTCTTTATTTTTACAGTAACCTTCAAATCATCCGGAGCCGCAAGCGTAAAACTCAGATCTTTCCAGATATGAGCCAATCCGTGACAGAGAAGGAGTGTATCTTTTTCACTGCGGCAAAGTAATTCAAGAATTCCCTGTACATAACACCCCGGAGGTGCAGAACACCAGGGATGGCTGACAAAGATACCCGGTTCATTGATTTCATAAATGATATCAAATGCTCCGGCAGAAGCGGAGGCCTTTTGTAAATAATCAACAGCCTTTTCTGTTTTTCCCAACCTGATCATGGCATTTGCGACCCATGATGCGTACCAGGTGCAAATATTTTTTCCATAGGGGTACATATTTCCGGCTTCAGCAGTACTTCCAAGATAATCGTTGATTGCTGCAAACTGTTTCTGATCGTCCGGAGAAAGAACAGGATACGGATAAAGCCCTCCCATCACGCCCACACTTTTTTCGGGACAGCCGGGGAATGGAAGATACTTTTTTCCATCGGAAGGCAAACTCTTCCGCAAAGCTTCTGCCGTTGTGCGCCAATCTTTGATACTGCTGTTATCCACGCCGAGAACTTCTGCGGCTTCAGCAGCAGTTTCCAGCGTACAAATGACGGAACAACTGGTCAGAAAAGCATTTTCTCTTGCCGTTCCCAACCGTTCCAGATCACAGCATTTTCCAACAATGATTTTTCCGTTTTCCACTTTATAAATAGATTGACGCATGAAAAATTCAGCACATTTCTGAATGACCGGATAGGCTGTATTCCGCAGGAAATCTTTATCGCCGGTATAACGGTAATATTCCCAGGCTTCCAGTGCAATATTCCCCATATGGAAAATATGATCCTCCCAGACTCCCGGACTGGAACATTCGTAAAAACCTTCTTCATCGGATTGCCACGGATATTTTGCCCCGGCAGAATAACTCCAGTTACTGGTGCGCGCAATCGCATTTTTCAAAGTATTGAACCGGAACTCCGGAATCCGTGCTGCCGCTTTCCGATCGTTGATCATTGCAAACAGCGAAACAAACAAATTGAACCCGAAATAGTTTCCGTTCCAGCTGTAAGGATGAACTCCCACAGGAACGCCCCAGGGGGTAGAGGTACATTTCAAATTGTAGACTGCACTGTAAAAAACATCCTGCATTTTTTTATCCGGCAGTTCGATGGAAAAACGATTCCAGAATTTTTTCCATTCGGCAGAATGTTCTGCAAACAATCCGGAGAAACCTTTCGTTTCCACTTCAGCAATAATCTCTTTTTGTTCTTTCTTCCAATCATTTCCATTGAAAGAATCCGTATAGAGCATGAAAAATTCCAAATTTTCCGGAACCTCTCTGAAAATCAAAGAGATTTTACATCCATCGACTTTTACCTCCGGAACTGCACCATGCGAAAGAATGGTAACAGCACCTTCCAATGATTGAATACCGTCGACCTGATAACGGATTTCTGCACCGCCGCTTATTGTATTGACTGTGAAATTACTCCATTTGACCGGCTTTTGATCAGTTCCTTCACGTGCATAATAATAATCAAAACTGTAAATGAAATCAGCCGGTTTCCCTGTAAAGTTTTTGCGGACAGCGAAAATCGGTTTTTTCTGATGGACAAAGGCTTGAGTCTGAATGGAAAGATTATCTTTGAACACATTCCTGCATCCGATGGCTCCTTTGCCAAGATCAAGAATCTGTCCGGATTTTTTGGGCGATCCGGAATTATGACTTTCTTCAAAATATCCGAACGGAATCAACTGCCGCAGCGTATTGTTGTATCTCCGTCCGGCAACATAAACACCGGGAACCATGTCCTTCCGGGAACCTTTTTTACCGTGATATGTATAACGCACATTCTGTTTTTGTGTTCCGGAAATATCAATCTGAGTATATATCGTTCCATTGGAAATAACCGGAGCGCAATAGCTCTTTTTTTCAGAAGATTGATAATGCCGCAACAAACCATCAGAAAATGCAGAATCCGACTGCATCATGAACAAAAGTAATGGTGTGAAGAACATTGATTTCATATGTGACCCTTTCTGTTATATCCGGCAATACTTCCCCGCAGGATCATTCTGGGAGAAATGTATGTGTTTTGAACCGATTTATCCGGTTTAACCAGTAATTCAAGAATGAGTTTTATCAAGTGTTCTCCAAGATCTTCCGCACTTTCAGAATAGGTGGAAAGCGGCGGATTCATGAGGTCCGTGAAGAGCTGATCTCCAAAACCGAGAACGGAAATGTCTTCCGGTATCTGCAAGTTATGATCTTTGGCATAGGAATAAATTCCCATTGCATAAAGATCGCATGAGGCAAATATAGCCGTGATTTCCGGATCTTTCTGCATCAGTTCTTCGATCGCCGGACGCTGGGCTGCTGTATGGTCCATATTTTCATCAAGTTCCACCGTGGTAAAAGTGATTTCCGGATGCTGCTCTGCATATTCAGCCGCACCGAGATAACGCAGATAAAAACAACCGTAATCATAATTCAGCTGCGTTGCCATCATCCCTATGTGACGGTGTCCGCACTCTTCCGCCAGATATTTGATCGCATCATATCCGGTTTTCCGGTTGTCGGTAGCAATTCCCTGATATCCATTTTCCGGAAGATTAAATTTAATGATTTTGTTTTCTGCACAATATTCTTCCAGTTTTGGAGATATCTTGATTCCGACAGCCACGATACAGTCCGGTTTGAATCCGCATTCCCGGAACTGCTCTTCCGAAATAAACAGATGCAGGCACACATGCCGGTCATTCAGCTCTTTATTCAATGCCTGAATGATCTTTGAATATAAGTTGTTTGAAATAGCTGTGAGATTTGCCAGAATAACAACATTTTTATGAAAATAGGGATTACCGGCTGCTTTGTGATTGATGCGGACACAACGCCCCTGTTCTCCGGAAACAAGATCCCAATCCCGCAATTGCGAGATCACCCGTTTGATAGTGGCGGGACAAACCTGAAATTGTGCTGACATTTTGCTGATGGATGGAAGTGTATCAGAATATTTTCCATTCATAATACCAGACGCAATTTCATTTGCGATTTCTGTAAATCCGACAGACATTATTCTTCCTTAAAATAAAACATGGCTAGCTAAGTTCCGGAATAATATACTTCCCGCTTTTCAGTTTGTCAAGAAATCTTTGAAAAAAAAATGAAAATTATTACAGTCATACTGTATTTTTATAGTGAAAGCCGCCGGAATTCCCGGCGGCATGTTTTTGTCTTATCGTTTTTCTTTCGGCGGAAGTCCGGCAAAAACTCTGACGGGGTTCCCGCGTTCCAGACGGTAATGTTCCAGCCAGAGGGCAGAAGTTTCTGCATTCCTTGCAGATTGCGTTCGGCTCTGAAGCTGTTCCTGCAGACGGAGCAATGCCAATTCCCTGTTCCGGATTTGGGAACGTTCATCGGATGCTGTTGCCTGAATCCCGGTGGGAAGATGTGTGATCCGGACAGCGGAATCTGTTTTGTTGATATGCTGTCCGCCGGCACCCGAACTGCGGAAGGTTTCTATCTTCAAATCTTCCTTTTTGAAACCGGAAAGGTCATCCGTTTCAGACCGGAAAAAAGAAATCTTTACAAACCAGTTCTTCCGTTGATGGTGAGGTCTGATCGTGCTTTTCCATATCCATTGTACGGTTCCTTCCCATCGTTTTTTGAACTCTTCCGGAATGGATTCAATGGAAACAAAACGCAGAGATCCCATAAATTCAGACAATCCGGAAAGCGGCTGCAATGCAATGTTATTGTTCTGAGCTTCTTTCCGGATGATCTCTCCCAGCAGGGCAATAAATTTCCGGCATTCCAACGGACCTTGTCCCGCACTGATCTGCAATATATCATAAGCCATTATATCACCTCACGGTTTACAGTTCAGCAGCGGTTTCAGACGGGCGATTACTTTGATTAAGCCTGCCTGCTGCAAGTCGGAAATCACATGCTCCACATTTTTATATGCATCGGGAGCCTCTTCATAAAGCAGATCTTTATCCGGGCAGATCACCTGTGAACCAAGCCCTGTTTTCAGAAGCTCTTTCACTTCATACTTGTCTTTCATCCGTGACCTGGTGCTGCCGCGCGTCCATTTCCGTCCGGAACCATGAGCAAGACTCCAGAGATATTCCTGCGGATTTCCTTGGGGGAGAACCACATAAGAATATGTTCCCCGGCTTCCTGCAATGACCAGCGGTTTTCCGGAAAATGCTTCAGATGCTCCTTTCCGGTGCAGCCAGAAACCGTCTTCCGTCCGGCTGATACTGTTATGAACAGAATTCACAACACATTGAAAATTACAGGACAGAATTTTCCCGAATGTTTTTGTCATCAGTTTCCGGTTGAATTCAGCCCATTTTACCAAGGCATCATGCCGGAAAAGGTAGCTTTGTCCGGCTTCAGAATCCGCTTTCACACCGTTATCGCCATTTTCTGACGCATATTTTCGCCAGAGCTGTTCTCCGTAATAGCGGGAGCCTGAGTGGATCAGCAGAAAGACTTGAGCCTCTTCCGGAGTGATACTCTTCCAGATTTCCGGTTCTTCGATGCTTTCGGGCGTCAGAATTTCGGCAAAATGATTGCCGTGTCCGAGCGTTCCGAGCATATCCAAAGGATCTTCCGGAATATTTTCCATAGATGCAAGCTGTTCTTTTGCAGCTTTCTGCAATTGTTCTTCCGGGGCATCTCCCAGAAAGCGGATGATCCGTTTTGCTTTCCATTTTCTGAGGGGAATATCAGCGACGGAAAGAGTCATTCCGCATCCGATATCGCTGCCGATCAGAACCGGGTAAATCATATTATTACTTGTAAATGCCGCACCCACAGGAATGCCGCGTCCGGGATGGAGATCCGGATATGCTGCGCCCCTGAGGATTCCTTCAAAAGTCATAACCCGTTTGAACTGTTCCACGGCATCGCCTTCGAGCCAGGTTTTTGAGGAACAGTAGATCCGGGCGTTTTCAGAAATAATCAATATTATTCTCCTGAACGGTTGCCGATCCCGGGAAAAAGATACAATACGTCCCGGGAATTAAAGTAGAAAAAGGTTCCGCAGGAGAGAATAAAACTCTTCAGCGGACAGATGTGATGTGAATGTAGGTTGCAGACATGAGACACCTCCTTGTTAAAAGTTCAGAGGTCTGAAATTATAATTAATTTACTGGTAAAAAAGAAAAATTCAAGTCGGAAAGTGATTTTATTTGAAAAAAATGCTGTCAGAGGGTATATTACTCTTCCTTTGATTTCACTGAAACGGAAGGATTTTTTTAAGATGATAAAGCTGATTGCATTTGATTTTGACGGAACGCTGGCAGACAGTGTGGATTTCTGTCTTTCGGTCTTTGATATTATTTTTGCAAAATATATGGGGGATAAAGCTCCCTGCCGGGAAGAGGTTTATCAGAGTTTCGGTATGAACGAACCTGGCGTGATCCGCCATTTTCTCGGCAAAGAAAACCCGGAAGCAGAACATGAATTTTACAGAATCCACCGTCAGCTGCATCCGGAAAAATGCCCCGCTCCCTATCCCGGAACCATAGAACTGCTGGATTATATCAGGGGAAAAGGTATTCCGATGACTATTCTTACTGGAAGATCTGAAACAACCTGTCAGATCTCAATGGAATGTTTGAATATGGGACATTATTTCTCATCATTCCAGTACGGTTCTCCAGAAAAAAATGACAAATGCGGACATCTGCTGAAACTGCTTGCCGATACCGGATTGAACAACGATGAAATTCTGTATATCGGTGATGCTGTTTCCGATGCAACTGCATGTCAAGCTGCCGGAGTGACATGTCTTTCAGCTGCCTGGGCATCCTCCGCCCGTGTGGAAGAATTGGAAAAAATCAATCCCGGTCTGGTATTCCGTTCTGTGGATGCGATGAAAAACTATCTGGCAGAAAAACTGGCGGAGTAACAGAACTGCGTTCCCGGACCGTTACTGCTTTTGAAAATGCTGTTTTGAACGGAGAGAACGGAGTGTACAGAGAGAACTGAGAACCTTTGGGTTGTCAGCAACTGATTTCTGTTGTCATATACCCCTCCGTAAACTCTGTAATCTTCGTACAACTTACTCCGTTTGAAACGTATCCAGTCTTGCAACAGGTTCTTTTTCAATTTACAGTGACAGTCGTGTGAATCGTACTGGCTTTGTTCACGGGACTGTTTCCGGATGCCGCAGAGACAACTTTTTTATGAGAAAGAAATTCAATTCGCATGGACCAGGCAATTCTGTTGATCAGTTCTTTTTGGAAATGAAAAGCTCCTTCAGCTACCGTATACCATAACACGTCAGCGCTCAAACTTGCATCAACAGATTTGAAATATTTGCTTTCATATGTTTGTTGTAACACTAAACGCACTAAAAACTTTTTCGCCTGTGCATTTACTTTTTCAATTAACAATGTGGAATATTTTGTAAAAAAAATTAAAAATAGACTTGACAAATAGATTATAATGGTGTATATTATGGGATATTAAGCAAATTTGACAGATTTCTTAATGTTATTGCGGGGTAGAGCAGTGGTAGCTTGTCAGGCTCATAACCTGAAGGTCGTTGGTTCAATTCCAACCCCCGCTACCATCGAAAATCCAGGGATTTACAAGTCGTAAATCCCTTTTTTTATGTTCAAATTCGATGATTTACGCATTTTTGAACTGTTGCCTTTTTCTATGCTGCCTTTCATTTTTGTTAATGGTTTTTATCAGTCTTTTTTAGAAAAACAGGTGCCGATTTGTGTTCGAAATTTGCACCTCAAGGTTACAATACTTCCACAAAGTTAAAAAGTCAAGAGTAAAAAATCGCCTGACAAGCTACCACTGCTCTACCCCGCCGCTCTATCCATGTGATTATAAGAGTACGGAATTTCAGAGCATTTTTCTCCTGCCATCCATTGTTTCTGATATGATACGGCAGGATGAAAATTGCTGCAATGAAAGTTTATGGCACTCGGGATGCCGATGCGTTCTGTTTTCCGTCATCACCGCCGGATGATGGTTCTGACGTCAAACCAGATCGCATCCTAAAGAAAGTTTATTTGGAAATAAAAGAGGAAGTAGAAAAACAAAGCAATAAGACGAAATAATAAATAATTAGGCGTTACAGAAAAGTGGTTCGACATATGGACGGGTTCTGAAAATCGAAAATTCTGAACTCGCTCTGGAAAGTTGAAATACCTTGTAAGTAACTCTCACAAATTGTTCAGCTGTTCGGAATTTCCGAACAGCTCATTTGAAATAGAGCTACTAGCTCTAAATGAAGCTACTAATGGAGCTACTGAAAAGTAAAAAACGGAAAGACAATGACCAAAACCGCTGTACGATTCTTTCATAATCAAGGGGAATGGACGGTTTGGAATCGAGTAAAGAGTTACCTCTTACCTTTATCTAAAACCTTTCAAACAGTGGTTGGCACAAGCAAGTTGAGTTACGCGTAGTTCAGTACCTGAAGTGATTAAGTATTCGGTGTTGTTCGAACGTGCTAAGAAGCGTAATAACATCTTTGTTAACAAGCTGTTATGAAGAAAAATCAACAACTTATGAATTGAGGAAGCAATGTTTGTTGATATGTTCTTCGGTTTGAGTTTCGATAGTTTCGGTTTGTCCTCCGCAGTTTTACCATTTCCATCTCATCAACAATCCTTTTTCAGTCAAAATTTTCTGGACTTTTGAAATTGCCTCTTTCATGAAAAAATCAGATCCGGAATCAAGAAAAAAAACAAAAAATATGAGTTGGAGTGATCGTTATTTGTTCGACAAACGTTTCTTTTTCAAGTAAAAGCTTGGGGAAGCTCCAAAAAATTTGACAAAGCGATGTGTAAACGTTGCAGCGTCCGCAAACCCGCAAATATCCGCAACTTCATTGACCCGGTATTTTTTCGTGTAGAGCAGATCCGCAGCATATTCCATGCGTAATTTCAACAGGAATTTACCAACAGGTATCCCAAAACGTTCCCGGAACAATTTCCGGAAGTAAACTTCAGAGATCCCGCGTTCCGATGCAATCGTCGGCAAATCGTGTTTTTTTGCGGGATGTCTGATGAAATACTGGTATGCCTCATAAATCTGAAATAAATCTCCTTCCGTAAAATCCCATTCATCTGAAGACAGGATCTGGCTCATCAAGACCTCAATTTTTGCCACCAATGCATTATGGTTATATCCATCTGCTTTTCGGTATGCCGCACACAGTTCCAGAAATGTGTTCTGGATCGGTGCAGCCAATTCCGGTGTGAGTGATTGATACGGATTTTGGAATTTATCCCATAATGCTTCATAAATTTTTTTTCCCCGCTCCCCGCTGAAATCAACCCATAAATGACGGTAGCCGGACACATCCGGAGAGGTTGTAAACTGAAAAGAACGGTTTTTGTCTCCAAGCCAGAAGATTACCGGTGCTCGCAACAGAATTTTTTTATCATCCAGCTGTAAAAATACTTCCCCATCGGAAATCATTTCCACTGAATAATAGTTTTCCAGACACGGAACAGGTGGAAATGAGATTGTGCTGAATGATTTATCAAAAACAGCAATGATAGAGAGATCGTCAAAATAACCTTTATTCATAAAATATTCTTTCCTGTTCTGCTTGAAAATAAATGTAAATATCTGCTTATTTATACTGTATCACAGCATTCCGGAAAGTCAATCATACACCCGACATTTTTATCAAAAAAGACAAGTTATTTATTAGATGTGACATGTTTTTCAGTCTTTTTGTGTTTGATTCCGATGGAGTAAATATTATATTAACAGTAAAATATAATCAAGGAGACCTTGTATGAGAAATAACAAACTGGCAGCTGCCGTGATCGGCATGGGTGAAGGCTTCAGACATATCAAAGCATTTAAGGAAAATACAACGAATTATTCTCTTGAAGCCCTTTGTGATATTGATCCTGAAAGATGTAAAAAACGACTGGAAGAGTACCAGTTGAATCCATCCATAAGGATTTGCAGTGATTATATGGAAATTGCTTCAGATCCGGAAATTGATGTTGTTTCTGTTACCTCTCCTGACTATTTTCATACAGAACAATCCATTGTTCTGCTGGAATCCGGCAAACATGTTTTGTGTGAAAAACCGATGACATTGGATTTGGATGAAGCTTCTGCGATTGCTGATTGTGTGAGAAAAACCGGTAAAGTATTTATGATCGCTCATCCGACACGATACACACCTGCATTTATTCTTGCAAAAAAAATGATTGCGAGGGGTGATATCGGGGAACTGTTTATGGCAGAAACCGAATATGCACATAACTACCGTCATGTCGAGGGGGCGAACAACTGGCGGAAGGACAAACGGCGAGACCCGATGCTTGGCGGCGGGTGTCATGCCGTCGATTTCCTCCGCTGGGCAGTTGATGATCTGATTGATGAAGCGTTTGCTTATGGAACGAAAAAAGGGCTTGCCGACTGGCCCATTGATTTCGATTCATACTTTTCCCTTTACAAGTTCAAAAATGGTGTGATCGGTAAAGTAATGTGTTCCATCGGGCTTTCCCGTCCATACACGATGCGCAGCGTGTTTTATGGTACGAAGGGAACGATCATTTGTGATAATCTGAGCGGAACACTCCAACTTTCAAGTGTTCCATTTTATGATTCTCCGGAAGACGTTACGGAGTTTATTTCCATTCCGGTAGCAGTGAACAATCATAATGTGGAATCCCAAGTGCAGCTGATGTCAGATATTATCCTGCGCGGAGCGGTCAATACCGCTGATGTTGTGGAAGGTGCAAGGACAGTAGCTGCCTGTGCTGCTGCGATTGAATCTGCACATACCGGAAAACCGGTCAAAGTCCGTAATGAATTTTGAGGTCACAAATGAAAATATTACCCAAAACATTGGATGAGCATAAAGAATATACGGAAAAAATGCTCCGGCTTTCCTTTTTCTTTGCAAGACGCTGGCTGGCAGAACGGGCACCGGAAAAGAAAATGAGCGAACTGCTTGCGGATCATACCCCGGCATTTTATCATGGTCTTCACTATGCACCCGGAACATGGTATGATCAACCGGAATGTCTGGAGATTCTGGAAACCGCCGATCGTTATTCCGCCCTGTCTCCGGAAGAGTTTGAAGAAATTATGTGGAAATCATTTCATGAACTTGCTGAATCCCGTGCGGAAGAGAATCATTCCATAGCAGTCGGCGTTAATGTCAAACCGGGGTGGAATTGCGGAAGCCTGAAGTATGATCCTCCGAAAGATTCTCTGCCGGAAGGCTGGATCGTGTTCCATATCGCCAACGCAGTCGGTCCGAACTCTATTTTTACGGATCCGGACTATCTGCCGCAATGTTTTCTTCTTTTGATGAAAGAAACAGAACTCCGTTACGGATCTCACACGCTTTATACTTCCACCTGGCTGAATGACCGCAGTGAATGGCTGGAACTTTTTCCGCAGGAGTGGCACTCAAATCTTGAAGTTGAAACAGATACACCGGATCTCCCGCCGTGGCATTTCGGCTGGTGGGGACAGATCGTGACCAGACAGGGTATGGTTTCCCCTGTTATGGATCAGTTCGTCCGGGAACGGGGACGGTTGAAATATATCAGCAAGAGTTCCCATTGTTCCTTTGAAGCGATGCGGAATCATCTCAAGAAACGGAAGGGAGGATCTTTCCGATGAGAAATATGCACAAATACGAAGAATTGACGCCATTTGAGTTCAATCAGGAAAAAGAAAGGGCGTCGATCATTTATGTATCGGCAGGACCGATGGAGTACCATGAAGAATGCAACGTTCTCGGGATCGATCCTCTGAAAGGATATCAATGGTGTCTGGAAGCGGCGGAAATCACCGGGGGAATCGTATTTCCCATGCTTCCGGTTGCGCCGGATGGTTACTGGCCTTTGGATTCATGGGGAAAAATCAAAGATGATTGGAGAAAGATCAAGTTTGGGGAATACAGCAGAGAACCGATGCTTTATCCCAGCATGATGTTCAGCAGGGAAGTCTGCAAAGTCTTATACAGAGAAATGCTTGAAACCTTTGCCACGCTTCAAAAGTTCAAGTTATGTGTTTTTATCGGTTCTCACGGTCCTGCCGGACAGCTGGTCAAGTCGATCGTTGCAGAAGAAAACGGCATTGATGACTGGGATCCGGAATCTTATGAAAAGGTATGCGGAAGATTTCACGGAATGGAGGTCATGGCGGTCGGAAGTTTGGATTACAGCAAAGATCTTATCGAAAAATATTATAAAGAACGGCAAATTTCCCGGATCAATCATGGGGGTCTCTGGGAAACTGCCATGAATTATGCAGTCAATCCCGATTATTTCCATCCGGAATATCTGGATGATAAAAAATATCCGCAGCATTATGGTTCTTTGAAAGAGGAACATGTTGATGACTGTGTTCGTCCGGTAAGATCGGAATACCGGAAATTCACCCCGGAATTTGCGGAAGAATTACACCGGACAACTGTTCAGCGGATGGCAGAGAATATCAAAATGAGTTATAACGAAATATTAAAAAAACAGGTAAGGAGGTGATCAGATGATCAGACTTGGACTTTACGGGTGCGGAGAACGGACCTGGAGCTTGCTGAACTCCTTGATCAGGGATGAGTTTTATTGTGTACAGGCATCCTTTGACCTTTCGGAAGCGGCAGTACAGAAAACCGTTGCAGAATTCGGAGGGAAAGCATGCCGTTCGGCAGAAGAGTTGATCGCATGCAAAGATGTAGATGCGTTCCTGATCAGTCTTTCTCCGTTTGCACATGCGGATGCCATGCGGAAAACGATCCCGGCAGGGAAGCCGGTTTTTGTGGAGAAGCCGGTTGCATTTACCGGGGCGGAAGTTGCCGAACTGGAAGCGTTGGCAGAACAATATCATGTTCCGGTCCAGGTTGGATTCATGAGACGTTATCTGCCCGAAACAATTGCTGCTCTGGATTACATCCGGAACAACGATCCCGGCAGACTGTTTTCGGTGGAATGCAAATGGGTGCATCATGGCGATGTGGGAATGAACTATTACATGCAGCATTTCCCCGATAATTTCCGTCTGAAATGTTCCCAGATCCCGTTTCATTGCTGTCACATGCTGGATATTTTTCTGCTGTTCGGGGGGCCTGTTCAGACAGTTACTTCACAGTTGATCAAAGTGACAGAACGTCCTTATCCGAGTCCGGATGATGTGATTTGTTCCGTGAAGTTTGCCAATGGTGCGAACGGTCTGTTCCACTACTCCAGCATGGTGTATTATACCGAATTTTCTTATGGATTCAATGCGGAAAACTACAGTTTCAAAATGTGTACGGAAGGACAGAACCTGCAAGTCTATCATCGTCCGAGATTCCGAACCACACAGCTTGGACCGCATCCGGAAGCGGAAAAGGATTTCGGTCGGTTCAACAACCGTTATGAACGGGCATGTTTCCCCGATACGACAAAATTTTCACAGGGGTTGGATTTTGCGAATGAAAACATCATGTTTGACTTTGTGAAGATGGTTCGTGACGGTGCTGTTCCGGAAGCGGATCTCAAGACTGCTGTCCGTGTCCAAGGATTAGCCGAGGCCGTGGAAATGAGCGGAAAACTTGGTAAAACGATCGAATTGAATGAACAAGGAATTCCAATTTATTCTTGAAGGAGAGTTACAAATGAAAAAAAGAACATGCCTTACGCAGATTGAACTGCCGATGAAAAGTCTCATCTGTGAACAGAAGGTCTCTGCCCATGGGCAGGGTAAAGTGCACTTTACCCTGATAGAACTGTTAGTGGTTATTGCTATTATTGCCATCCTCGCAGGAATGCTTCTGCCGGCATTGAACACTGCCAGAGAACAGGCAAGAAATGCATCCTGCAAAAACAATCTGAAAACGCAGGGGCTTGCTCTGAATATGTATTCCGGTGATAATAACAGCTGGATCATTCAGAGTTATCAAACCCCGGTTGAATTGCGGAATCAGCTGATCTATAACAGTTGGTATGCGATCCTTGCACGTCTTAATTACGGGATAGCTTTCACTCCGGCGAAATATTATGAAGGGATCCCCCATGGAACTATGTTGTGTCCGACAGAAAAAACCTGGCGTTTCGGAGATGGCGCAATCCCGCAGTGGGGAAACAATACAAAAACAACATTCGGCGGAACGCATTATGTTCAAAATCACATTGTTATCCCCGACATGCCGTCAGGACTTGCCACCCCGGAACAGCTGGCTCTGTGCAGAAAAACAAGTTTCATCAAATCTGCTGCTCTGGCGATTACAGTCGGCGACAGACATTATGACAACAATGACTATTCTGATCCCGCCAAATTCCGTTATCGCCATGGACACGGGGATTTGCGAATCCCGAACGCAGCCAAACATACTGAAAATCTAGCAGAAAGCAGTATGATGCTCGGAACTGCCAATATCCTGTACTTTGATGGTCATGTGACCCCGAAAACGATCCATCAGCTTTGGTCACAAAATTCATCAAAACGTTTTGGTTCTCTCACAATAGATGGATTTAACTTATGATAAATTTACTGTCGAAACGTTATGATATGTTCTGTAAAATACAGAAAACGCTCCTGTTACTGCTCATCGGCTTTACAGTAAGCAGTTCCGCAAAGGATTTTCTGCTGGTGAAAGATGGAAAACCGCAAGTTTCCATTCTGCTGCCGGGAGCAAAATATGAAAAGCTGATCGAATCGTTCAATGAAGATCTTCAGAAAACGACAGGGACTCTGCTCCCCGTTGCTGAATCTGAAAAAACACCGCAGCTCAGATTCAAGATCAATGATGATACTCATCCGTTGACGGAAGATACTTTTACTGTAACCTTCCCGGAAAAAGACGTGATTCAGATTGAATGTACTCCTGTTTCCATTCAATGGGCACTCAACTGGATGCTGGAATCCTATGCCGGAGTCCGTTTTCTTTTCAACGCAATCTGCGGAAAAAGTTATGCTCCGACCAGAACAGTTGCGATCCCCATGAAAACGGTAAAACATACCCCATCGTTTCCCCTCGGACGTGAAATGGTGGTCTCCACGCCCCATACCCGTCCCTGGTTCCGGAGAAAGGCTTGTGTAAGACTGAATCATGAATTCTGGATCCATGCATTCCCGGCAGATAAATATTTTTCCGACAACTCTTATCCGGAAGCGATCCGCCCTGTCATCGGTGGAAAGAAGATGAAAAAGATCCCCAACAAAGCCACGCATTGGCAGCCCTGTTATTCCAATCCGGAAACTGCAAGGATCGCAATCGAAAATATTCTGGAATATCTGAAGAAAAACCGGAAACAGCATTCGATCTCTCTGCTGGTCAACGATTGCGGCGGATTTTGCGAATGCAAAGAGTGTGAGATCGCCAATGGCGGCAATAAAGGTCTTGACCATTCAAATGTTTACTTCAAATGGGTCAATAAAGTCGCTGAAGCAGTCTGCAGGAAATATCCGGATCTGATTATCACAAGCGGGGCATATACCCACACGATCAATCCGCCTGACTTCAAACTTCATAAAAATGTTTGTGTGACCCTTTGTATGGACTTTTATGCTGCAACTGATCCGGAAACAATGGAACGGCAGAAAAAACTGATCCGTGATTGGAGTAAAACCGCTGTAACTCTTGGGGTATGGGATTATTGCTGGGGATATCCTTATCTTCCGCCACGGATGTATTACAAAGTTCACGCAGATATGCTCCGGTATCTCCACAAGCACGGTGGTCGCTACTACTTCGGCGAAAACGAAAATTATGATGCCAAAGAAGGGGCAAAAGTTGCCGCGATCATGCGTCTCGTATGGGATATCAATACTGATCTTGATAAATTTCTTAATGATTGGTATCGTCATGCAGTGGGAGAAAAAGCAGCACCGTATCTGAAAAAATATTATGATTTCTGGGAAGCATATTACGCCGGGCCTGCCACAAAAACGCTTTGGTTTGCCAGCAGAAAAGCAACCTATATGTCAGCGGGGGATATCTCCCACATCTATGGACTCAAACCGGGAGATCTTGCATACGCCCGTTCTCTGATGGAAAAAGTTGTTGCTCTTGCCGGTACACCGGGAGAAAAAGAGCGGGCAGTTCACATGATGCGGAACTTTGAATATATGGAAGCTCTTTTAAAGATTTATGGAGCGGAAAATGTTGCAGTTGATGGAACTATTCATTCTGCAAAAGAAGCGGTTGCATTGCTGAACAGTATCCCGGAAAATTTCAAGTACATTACAAAGAAAGATAAGATCGCTGCCAGGTTGAAAAAAGAACCATGGCTTGCCCGTTATTATAACAACAGGTACATCGGGAACGTTCTGAAATTTGAGGAAGACGGTGCGGAAGCACTGCTTTCCCAAGTCATCCTTGCCGCCGATTTCGTAAATGATCCCTCTGTCAAAGATGCATTGAAACGTCTGTCAAAAACGCCGGGGCTGCCCAAGTTCCTGACTGATACGGCAAATGCGCTCCGGGATCCGGGTGCAACACAAAATATGTTCACCAACGGAGGGGTGGAAGATGAAAAACTTCTGCCGAATTTCGAGATATTCAAGGGGCATGCCCGCAGCGGAAGCGGAACCCGCAGTACAAAATACAAGTTCAACGGTAAATATTCTTACAAGGTCATTCCCGGAAGTTACACACTCGTTTACTTCCGGGAAAAAGCTGAGCCTGACACCTCTTATATCTTGTCAATGAAGGTGTTTGTACCGCAAAACAACTCCGAAGCACACATGAATCTTGTACTTTATCCGATGCGCGGGCGTTCCAATCAGGCATACCGGAATTTGCCGAAAATAAAACCGTCAGTCGGTGTATGGCAGACCTACACGCTTTTCTGTAAGACAAAAAAAGATTCCGATGGAGTTGCTGCTCTGATATTCCTGCGGAATTTTGAAGGCAAAGAAGATGTTTACTTTGATGATATCAAACTGATCAAAGTCGGCAATTAACTCTAAATAGAAGGAAAAAATCATGAAAAAAATTCTGACTCTTGCAACTGTATCCCTGATAACAGTTCTCTCCGCTGAAAGTCTTGTTTTTCAGGACTCTTTTAACGATGCTTCCAAATGGTTCAAAAATGGAAAAAACGGAAATTTCAAATTTGTTGATGGCGGCAAAGAAGGAAAATGCCTGCATTCTGTCACGGAAAATTATATTTTCATGTTCAATCTCAAGAAAAATCTTCCGATGAAACAGGGGAGGAATGTCAAGATCTCTCTTGCGGTGAAAGGGAAAGGCTCTCTCTCGCTCAATCCTATGGGCAGAGGCGAACCCCATGGGACAGCATATCTGACAGGAAAATCATTCAAAGTCGATTCAAATAAATGGCAGACTATGGAACATACATTCACTTTTGCGGATAAGAAAGTTGATATCAAAAATCTTGCACTTCGTATAAACATTGATAAAAACAGCAGCGTCATGATTGATGACCTTAAAATTACCGTCTCTGATAAATAAGGTGTATCTGAACGATGGATTTTGTTGAAGAGCTTCATACCTGGCAGGAAATCGAGCTTGCCGGATGTCCTGAATTTGAAAATCAAATTATAATTGAATCCACCTTTCCTGATCCGGAAGGTTTATTGGATTCTGCGATCCGGTTTTTGAATCGGCTGAAATCGTTTCCGCTGCTGGTAACTCTTCTTCAAACCGGAACCGGCTGTTTTGAAGAATATGTCTTTGAAACAGAACCGGGGAGGATCCGGATCTCTGCCAATGACACGGAAGGGATCCGGCGCGGCATTTATAAAGTTGCCGAATATCTCCGGGAATTTATTCCGGAACAACTCCCGGTTAAAAGAATGACTTTTACGCCTCAACTGAAAATGAGGATCGCAAAGTATCATTTCGGCTCGGATAAATATCCCGGTTCCAAATATGAACTGGAATCAGATGCTGATTTTTATCCTGAAGCATTTCTGGACCGGATGGCATCGGAGGGGATCAACACTCTCTGGTTTAATGCCCCACCGTTCAAGAAATTTTTTTTGACAGATTGGACTCCGAACGATCGGGATCTGAAACGGCAATATCACACAAAACTTCAGGAAAATGTTGACCGCTGCCGGAAATACGGGATGAAATTGATTCCCTATCTCGTGATCCCGCCGATGTGGAATCATGATGATCCACTGCTGAAATCACATCCGGATCTTGCCGGACCGGATCTTTACGGACGGAAAATGTTCTGTCCGGCTTTTGAAGGGAAAAAATATCTTTACGATGCATTTTATCAGTTGTTCCATGATATAAAATATCTGGGCGGGTTTCTGCTGATTGTGCAGGGGGAAGGTGCTGCAGTCTGTCCGGATCTGTTAAGTCATGGTCCGATTCCGTGCAGCAGAAAATGCGGACTTTCTCCGGAACAGATTTTTTCCGAACATTTCAAAGCGATTTATTCCGGGATTCACGATGCCGCACCGGAAGCGGAAATGATTGCATGGTTTTATCTTCCGGTAGTGGAAGAACCGGAAGATTATCTGGCACAGGCAATTGCACTTTCACCGGACCGGATCGTTTTTCAGTACAACGTTGAATCCGGAAGCACGCCGGTTCAACTGGGAAAAACACGATTTATCGGGGATTATTGGCAATGCATTACGGAGGAATCCCGCGCGTTCCGGAAGTTTGCCGGAATGGTCACTCAGCAGGGACGGCGGCTTTCTGCCAAGATCCAGGTGGGAACATCCCATGAAGTCGGTTCGGTCCCGTATGTTCCAGTGCCGGCTTTGACATACAGAAAATATACCCGCCTTCAACAGCTGGGGGTGACAGATGTCATGCAATGCTGGGGGAATGGGGCCACCCCCGGTATGATGAATTTTACCGCCGGACGTTTGGCGTTTACCGATTGTTCTGTAATCAGTGAAAAAGAATTTCTGTTATCTCTTGCAAAGACCTTGTGGGGGAAGGATATGGCAGAAAATGTCGCAGAAGGATGGCTCATTCTGTCCAATGCATATCATGATTTTTATCCCTACTCAAACATGATTCAGTATTATGGTCCGGTTGCCGATGGTGTAAATTGGCCGCTTCATGCTTACCCCGCCTATGAACCTCTGCTTCCAACTTGGGAGAATAACGATTCTGTCAGCGGAGATATGCTTTGTGAAGTTCTTGAAAATCATACTTTTGAAGAAGCGGTATACCTGTTCCGTTCCCTTGCAGAAAATTGGAAAAAAGGTGTCGATATATTTCGTTCCCTCGCAGAAGCACATCAACTGACGGCACAGCAGAAACGGGAGCTCGTGCGGATGGAAGCATTGGAGGTGCTGTTCGGGACTTCCGGCAGGATCTTCCGGTTCTATCAGATTCGTAAACTGCTTTTTGAAAAGAAAGACATCTCACTGATTCCGGAAATGGAGCAGATCGTACATCAGGAAATCTCTGCAAGGAAACGGATGATTTCCCTGTTGGAAGCAGATCCGGTCATCGGTTATAATCCGGAAGTAAGAGCCAATAAATTTGATCAAAAGACGATCTCAGCAAGTTTGCCGGGATTGCAGCTGACATTGAAAGCTCTGCAGAAACTGAAATCCGGTGATTTTTCAACAGGATTCCATTTCAAAAAACAGTTGCTCGATGGGTCGGAAGTCAAGTTGGAAACATTTTCCTGGAACGGTTGTGTCAAGGATAAGATGCTTCGTATTTCCGTGACTTGTCCCGGCAGAAATCATGTTATGGATGAACTATTCTTCGCCTTTGATAACAATGGAGTCAGTTATCCGTTCTGTGGTCACGGCGATGCTTCCGGACGGATTTTTCGCAAACCAAAAGACTCCACCTGGATAATCCGTTCCGCTGATGATGGTTGGAATTCCGAAATTTTGATCCCGGTATCTGCATTTCCCGGCGGATCTCTGGAAAACTGCCGATTCAATGTGATCCGTTTCATGGAAAATTACAAAAACTTCTGTTCCTGGCCCGGTACGGAAAAAGAGCTGATCCAAGCCCGTATGAATCTGGCTTTTTACAACGCAAAAGAGATGGGTTTCATAATCCCCCCCTGATAAATATTTCTGTTTACAATTCTGTTCTTAACAGGGGGAACTCAGAGCGACATTTTTTATTACAGTTTTGTATTCACAGCAGTTCCGGTTCCGGCTGGGGGTGCATCCGCTTACCTGAAAATACATTCAAAAAATTGTTTTTTCCTCAAATCCCCGTTCAATTCTGGAACAATATAGAACATTTCCGCCCCGAAAAGAAATATCTTTCTTGGAGAAGAAAATTCCCAAAAAAAATGAATTCTGTAAACGCTCGCATAGAAGCGTGCGTCTATACAAAATTCAAGTTGGATTTGAAAATTGTTGGCTCTGCAAATATTGTCAGCAGACAAACTATCTTATGACAAAAAATATTTCCGACAGTGTTTTTACGCTCAAAAATACAAATTTATGGGGGCTTTGACATGAAAAATCAATATCCGCCAATTGTTGAAAAATCATTAAAGGTAATCGAACATCTGACTGAAAAATTCGGATGGTTTACGATCCGGGTATATCAGTTTCCTTTGATTCCCGGATTTGAAACGTTTCTGGAATCGATGCAAAGAAATCTGACCAGACACAGATTGTTTTCCTGGTACATGTGGGCGAAATTCAAAAATAAAGATATGGTGCTTCTGGTACATTTCGGACGTGGCTTCTGGACGGGACATTTTGAATCGAAATCTGACAGAATCATTCCCTCTTTATGGCAGCGGCAATCTCAATTATCGTACCTTATGGCTGATACGATTACAGTCAATCACTTTGATGAATTCAGAAATAGCATAAAAAATGACAAATTAGGTCCCGGTTTTCAAAAATCAATCTTGTATTATATGCCAAAACCGCATATATTACTGAGAGATGATTTTGTGAATATGAAAGTTCCGGAATGGGTGTTGAATCCAATGTGCGCTGTCTGGAATAGCGGAATCGGTGTGATTTATGCTAAGGATAAACTTGGAGATAATAACTATCCAAATGCTATTAATCACGGGGGTAATTCCAATAATTTATTAAGGTATTTACCAAAAATGGTGAATGAATGAACAGGAAATTTCTTGAAAATATTGGTAAAAGTTTGTTGAGAATAACTGCAATGCTGGCGATTATTCTTGGCATTCCGGCATTTTGTTATTTGATTTGGAATCCTGGAAGTAATGCCCCCTTGCCGAATTATTCAAACAATGCAATTTGGATTGGTCACGGCTGGTTGGGTGATGATAAATGGTTTGAGCGCAATCAGCGTGATAAAGAAAATTTTCGCAGAGAAGATAAAATTGTTGCATTGTTCAAAAAACTCTCCCAGAATAAAATAACGACGGTATATCCGCACTTGTGTCCATCTCAAATGAGTGGAAAGATTGCAGTATACGACAGTACACAAGTGGAAAATTTTCTTGATATTGCTGAAAAATATAGTATCAAAATCATTCCGTGGATTGGAGGCGTATTTGAAGAATCAGCCAGAATAGAAGATAAAAATTGGCGAAAAAACTTCGTAGAATCAGTCGATGAATTGTTGAAAAAACATCCCCGTCTTGCGGGAGTACAAGTCAATATTGAACCTCTGCCCAGCGGAAATACCGATTTTTTAAAGCTGCTTGAAGAATTACGTCCGATTACAAATGGGAAAATATTAAGCGTCGCAGCCTATCCACCGCCGACAAAATGGCATCAATTTCCCGATGTTCATTGGAATCTTCCATATATTAAGCTTGTTGCAACTCGTTGTGATCAGATGGCTGTAATGATGTATGATACGGCAATTCCATTGGAAAAATTTTACATAAAATTGATGACAGATTGGACAAGGCAATTGGTAACAACCATAAGTTCAATTAACTGCGAGTTGCTGTTAGGAATTCCAGCTTATAACGATGCAGAGGTTGGTTATCATCATCCACGGGTAGAAAACATAGATTCTGCATTAAAAGGGATCTCTGCATCCGGCAAAAAAAATGAAATAAAAGGAATATCCATTTACTGTGAATGGGAAATGGATGAAAATAAGTGGAAAAGATGGAAGAAATTCATTAAATAATTTTTTTGTCTGAGGATGCAAAATCTTCCTGCTTCTAAAACGGGAAGACCTTGGTCGCTCCGGAGTTCGCCACCATCAATCACCTCAATATGCGGAACAGGTTTCCAACTGGAAGTTCCTCTGGGAGTCGGCACCAATGCGACCTCTGACCGATCGACGAATTGACCACCGCCGCCCATAATTAATGTTGACATGTTTTTATCTCCTTGTTGAATTTTTATTTTTTTGTGTTATATTACTTTCGTTGAAGAAAGTCGAGGTGTCTATGAGTCCGACGAAAACCACTCAAATTACATTGCCAAACGGTGAAGTCGTTCCGGTCTATCCTGTTGAATCTGTTCAGGAAACGGAAGAGACAAAGCGTTTGCGTGAATCTGCAGAAAGAGCTGGAGCCAATGCGATCGCCAAAGCTTTTTCCAAAGGGATCCCTGTCACAATCATGCGTGATGGCGTTATGATTCAAATCAATCCCGATCGTACAGAAACGGTACTTGAGGCGTAATCATGACTCCGCGTTTACGAATGCTGGCAGGTCCGAATGGTTCCGGGAAGTCAACACTTGCAAAACAGCTTGTAGATGACTATGCCGTAAACCTTTACAAATTCCTGAATGCAGACATGCTGTTTGCTGAAATTGTCAAAAGCCATAAAACAGCGTGTCCTTTCAGCATTGACAATCAGGAATTATTGGATTTTGTTGTCTCTTCAACCTATCCGGAGGCTTGCAAGATTCCATTCCGGGAGCGTTTGATTATGATTGATGATGAAGATTATCTGATCTTTTCACCAAACGCAGTCAACTCTTACACCGTGGCGATTGTCGCAGATTTCTTCAAGGAACAATACCTCAAACGGCATCTGAGTTTTTCATTTGAAACGGTTTTCTCTCATCCTGCCAAAGTCGAAATCTTGAAGAAAGCTCAGCAGGAAGGTTTCCGGACTTACATGTATTTTGTTGCCACCGAAACTCCGAATGTGAACGTAAAACGCATCCAGCAGAGAGTAAAGGAAGGCGGTCATGATGTCTCGGAAGATAAGACAATCGCCCGTTATCATCGTTGTTTGGAACAAGTCAAATTTGCCTTACCTTATCTTAACCGAGCGTATTTCTTTGACAATACTTCAGACCATCCGATTTACTTCGCGGAATATGAATCCGGGAAAGGTTTACGTCTCCATTCAAAACTGGTTCCGGTATGGTTTAATCACTTCGTTTTGGGCGAGTGATTCCATTTTTTGCATAGGAATTCCATTTGAAAATTGAAATAAACAATGTATATTGACACAAAATATATATTACATAATTTTTTGGAGACAGAAAGATGATTATTTGTTTCCCGGTCATTAAAAAATCTGATGGATATTTTGGTCATAAGTATTGTAAGCTCCAAACTTGGCGTTTTGCGGGATGAAATCATTTGGTACACGGGTTTTCAGTCGGTGAAGAAATATCCCGGAGAACTGCGGTTGATTGAGTTTCGGGACGAAGAAAGCGGAAAAACTTATCAGTTCATTACCAACAATTTCCGCATTGCAGCATCTTCAATCGCAGAAATTTACAAACAACGATGGCAAATCGAACTCTTTTTCAAATGGATCAAACAGAATTTGAAGATAAAAAGCTTTCTCGGCACAAGCGAAAACGCTGTGATGTCGCAAATTTGGGTGGCAATGATCCATTATCTGCTGATTGCCTATCTCAAATTTCTGCATGGTTTCAAGTTGGGTATGACGGAGCTGACAAATCGTATTCGCGATACCTTAATGCAAAATCTGTCTCTATTGGAAGTCCTATCGCTTGACCGAAAAATCCTTGAAAAGCCGCCAAACTGGAATTTGCCCGTGCAAGAGGAACTTTTCAGTCCATTATTGCTCTGAAATTTTTACCGGACAGCAGTGGTTCTGATTGCGATCCCTGCCGGATTTTTCCCTATGTTCAGCATTGTTGCCAAAGAATTGAACCCGCCGGAATATGTGGGGATGTCCGTTGCGTATTTGAATTTTATCGCTTTTGTTTTTATTTCAACGTATCAGAATGTGAGCGGAGAGATCCTGAAACATTATCCCTGTGCGGAAGGGTCCCTGGCATTCCCCGTGGAGGCATATTCCGCGGTTTATCTCTTTTTCCTGATTGGTGCCGCGGTCAGCTTTGCAGCCGTTTGTTTTGTTCCTGAAACCAAAGGAAAGGTCTCTGAATGAATCCTGAAAAAACGGAAGAGAAATTGTACCGGGACAGCTGTATGCCGTCCCAGCTGAAAAAATCCTGTGCGAATTTCCGGTCGGAGCACTTTGAGCTCCAAGATGAAGAGCTGACGATCCGTCCGACGAAATGGCTGTATCTTTCCTGGGGGATCTTTCTTGTGATGGGGGTGCTCCCGCTAGTGTTTTTCTTTCTGATGGAGGGAATCGTTTTACCGTTTCTTCTTTTTTTTCTGTTTTTCGACGGGATCGCGGTTGCGGGGATCCTTTATACGATCCTGAAACGGCGTCCGGTGTTTGATTTTCGAGCCGGAATGTTTTATCCTGCGGGCAGGCGCCCCGGCAGGAAATTTGAGGAACCGGTTCCGCTGGATCAGATTTTATCGCTGCAGCTTCTGGAGAAACTGGTCAGTGCCGGGAAGGGCGGGCGTTATTTGGGCTATGAATTGAATGTGCGTCTGCGGAACGGAAAACAGTACAACCTGTTGAATCACGGTTCTCGGCAGGGGATCCTTGAGGATGCGGAAATTCTTTCTGAAAAATTGGATTTGCCTTTGGAACGGAAAGAGAATCCTGACCGTGCAAGGGATGCGAGAAAAAAGAATTCTCTTGCATTGACGATCGTCGGCGGATGTTTTCTTTTTATCGGCGGGATCGCCAGTTATCAGCTTTGCGTGATGCCGCTGGTGAATTATACGCGATCCCATAGCTGGACGGAGACTCCTGCAGTCATCCGGGAATCCCGGGTGGATACCTCCCGCGGCAGCAAGGGGAAAACTCATTATCATTTGCGGATCCGTTATACCTACGAATGGAAGGGGAACGAATACAGTTTGAAACGGTATGATTATTTCATAGATAATTCGGACAGCGGCAGTTAGTTCCGGAAGATCGTCCGTAGCCATCATCCGATGAAAAAAGTTGTCTGCTACGTCAATCCTTCTGATCCGTCGCAAGCGGTTTTGAATCGGGAATTATCCTTTTTTGCAATCTTTCCCATGCTGTTTGTGTATGTATTCTGGATCGTGGGTCTCATTCTGACGATCGCAGGCGCCAGGGGATCAAAAAAGAAAAATCCTGCCAACCAATAAAATTTCCGTTATGCGGGAAATAACATGGTTTCCGGGAGACCGATGCCTTTTCAGAACATCATGCAAAGGGCAAGAACCGTATTTGTCCAGCCGGTATAAAGGCTGTTTGCGCCGCCTTCGTAAAGATCTCCGCCCGCCCAGATGCCGCGGGTAATGTCAAACATCCCCTGCCAGCTCCCGTCGGGATTCTGAATGGAGATGATGAAATCCCGCAGTTTGAGGAAGTCTTTCTGTCCGTTTTCGACGAGTGCCAGCCCTGGCAGATACCAGTTCAGAGTGTAGATCAGATCTGCCAGAGATTCCCCGCTGGGGGCTTCGCAATGTTCGCTTGGGAGGATCCCTTCCTTTTCGTGATTTTTCAAATAATCGCGAATTTTGAGGGATTGTTCACGCAGATAGTTGTCCCCCAATTTTCCGCCGATGGCGCTGCTGATCAGGGCATACGCCCATTCACTCAAGGCGAAATTCTGCCAATTCTGTTCGCCCCATTGATGGTATTTCCGGACCATTTCGAATTCGCCTGCCAGCATCAGGGCAACGCAGACCGGGGTTCCCCAGTGCGGCTGACGGGGTTCTCCGAAGAAGATTTTATCGGGCCAGACCCCGTGTTTGACCGGTTGTTCCGAAGTCAGATTCCGGATCATGGATCCGCCCATCATCAGAGCGGCTTTTTTCCCCTTCGCAGTCAGATCATATTTCCGGTCCAATTCCGGGAAATGCTGTCCGAGAAACAGTTCGATCGCGGCGACCCAGCCGTTATCATCGTACCACCAGGCGCGGCTTGCCAGAGGGACATACCAATTCCAGATATCCCCCTGCAGCATTCCGGATTTCTCAAACAGATATTCCAGAATATTTTCGCCGACAGAATGATAAAAACTGTTGTTCAGCTTTTTTCCTGCGAGCAGGAAGAGCAGGGCGGTTTCGAAACAGCAGTCGGCGCGGCGGTTTTCGATGATCCAATATCCGTCATGTTCCGTGAGATTCGGGAACATTTCGCGGATTTTCCCCAGCGCAGGGTTCTCCTTTGTGAGCACGATACGTTCCGCAACGCCTGTTTTCCCTTCCTGGGGCATGACACCGGAGTTCAGGAACCAAGAGAGGGATTTTTCCAATGCTTGAATTGCCGGATCCATCGTTTCCCTTTTTCCGCGAATTTCCGTTTTGGTTAACGTTCCCTTTCCGGGATCTTCGATCCAGCATGAGCCGGCGGCATCGCAATGCACTCTGAATTTTGAGGGAACCGGTGTGATCCCGGGATCCGGCAGCTCAAAACTGAGTTCTGATTCCAGAGCAGAGACACTGTCCCACGCTTCATGAGCGGCAGCGGTATCGAACGTTCCGTCATGGAAGAAGAGGGAATACTGGAAGGTATCAAGGACCCTCTGCCATGAGGGTGCATCGGTATTGCAGATATTATTGTAGACCAGCCCATAAATATGGTTGTTTTTCGTGGTCAGCGGCAATGTTTTGCGCCATTCGGCGGTGTGCATCCCGTCGAATTCCACGATCGGGGCATCCGGACAGCAGAGGGTCGCGGTGAACGAATCTGTTTCGACAGAGGCATACCGTGAGCAGAAGAAGAGATCCTGCATGGAACCCGGGAGCAGCTGATCCAGTTTTGCGATCCCCACATTCTGATCGAAACGGAACGTTCCCTTTTCCCCTGCAAAGGGGAACTGCACATAATAGCAGCGTTTTTCATACAATTCCTGCAGGTCCAGCCGGACAAATACATCGATCCGCTTGAGCTTTTTCCAAATCCTCAAACGCCGTTCCGCTTTGTCATCGGCAAAGGTTCCGGAGAGGAGAAATTCCGTAAAAAGATCCCCGTCCGCAAGAACTTTTGCAGATTTATTTTCCAGAGGGATCAACTTCCTTTCGATGCTCGGGCGCAAACCGCATTCTTCTCCTGCGACCCCGGAATCGAAGTGTTCTTCACACAGCAGTTCGCAGCCGGATCCGCAGATCAAGGGCGTTCCGTTTCCGGTGCAGACGGATTTCAAAGAACCGTCAGACGCGAGTTCGATCCGGAAGAAATCGGTTTTGATTTCCGCTGGAATTTCCGATTCAACGGGCGCGGGGATATCATCGAATTCATCAGAGAACACGGGGTTGAGCCGGAGGCTTCCCAGCGCAGGGACATCTTTGATGGAAAGCATCCATTTGTTCTGTTCGATCAATTGTCTTGGGATCTCATTTCCCTGATCGTCGGTCAGATGGATGAGTTTTGCGGCATAGGATCCGAGATACAATTCCACGGTTCCGGAAACCAGATGAGGACTGTGATTCCGGACAATGACCGCCTGTTTATTGTCAAATGCGGCATTGACGGCTCTTGTCCGGAGCAGTTTTACGGCATCGCGGTAAGCAGCGGAGGCGTAATCTGCCTTGCACTGCCAGCTTTCGCGGACACGGTCAAAGCAGGCTGCGGACAGATATTTTCCGTTGGCATCATATTTTTTCTGCCAGCCCCAGTTGTTCAAGCCCAGGGTATGATCTGCAACCAGCATCATGTTTTCGGTGATGTTATTGTCTTTGAGCCCGTGCAGCTGGGATTTCCGGTAGAGATCCTGAGCATGACGGTATTTTTTCAGGACGGTCGGGACCGCGTTGATCCGGATGTTCCAGGGGTCTGCCAGGATCCCGGAGATCTCGGGGATCTGCGGACCGTATTTTTCTTCCATCATGCGGAAATAAGCGGAAGGAGTACACAATTTGATTTCGGGATAATCGCCGGCGGCGTTGAGTTTCCGGACCAATTCCGCCAATCGCGGGGCAGGGTTCCGGTTGTCGCCGCCGTACTGAAGAAGGACTTCGCTGTAAGGATAGTTTTCTTCTTCCAGACGGTTGGTCAGGATCTGAAACACTTCCTTTGCGGAAAGCTTGTGCGATTCCGTATCGTCCGCCATGGGCATTTTGATCCCGAGATCATATTCTCCGAGGATTTCCGGATAGGAACGATAGCCGAGAAAGATACTTCCGATCCCGTACACCGGCGAAGGATACCGGGATTTGCAGGATGTTTCATTCCGGTTGATCCCGAGATTCCAGACAAGGATCTTTCCGCCGTAAGCGGATTTCAAATAGAATAAATGAGGCAGATCCGCCCAGGGAAGTTCTGTCTGAAACGCGCCGCAGCCGGCGATCAGATAACGGATCCCGGCCTGATTCATCAGGAGGGGAACCTCCCCGGCAAAACCGCCGATGTCATCGAGGATCGCACATTCCACGGGGAAATTGTATTTTTTTCCCAGTTCAGCGGGACGAGAGACATTTTCCAGGAGTTCGGGGAACGATGCGGTTTCCGTCAGCATCTGCATATCGAACGCGGCGACTTCCAGCTGCCCTTTCTGCAGGAGCTGGATCATTTTTTCCTTTTGCGGAGCCGGTCTGTAATCCAGATAATTTCGCAGCAGGGATCCGCTTTCGATGGTCCAATGATATTCCGGATCCGCTTCTGCCAGAGCGACAGCCTGATCCAGATAGGTCAGCTGCTGCCGTTCGACTTCATCCGGCAAATCCGTAAAGCCGATATCGTAATGCGTATGGTGAATGAGATAGATCTGTTTGAGCATCGGTAAAACCTTATGATTATTCCGGCAGTTCCAGCCGTAACGTTTTGATTTCGAACGGCGTGAATTTCAGGGAAACAGAGCCGTTTTCAACGGGAAGAGATTCCCCGCATTCCCATTCGATCAGATTCGTCAGAGAAACCCTTGTTCCGTTGTCCCGCAAATTCAGAACTGCAGCCGAATGTTTGCCATGATTTTCCACAAGACGGAGGATGATCGAGTGATCTTTTTCCGCTTTTTTGACCACTTCCAGAGTAACTGCAGAGGAATCCACAGTGCAAAGCGGTTTGAACGTTTCCGCAGAAACTCCGTCGATCAGAATGGGCGTCCGGTTCAATGCAGCGGATTCCGCCTGAACGGAACTGGAAATCAGATCTCCTTCGTGGGGGAGGAAACTGTAAGTGAACTTGTGGGTTCCCAGATCTGCCAGATAATCCGGAAATGCCGGAGACCGCAGCAGGTTCAGGTCCAGAGTCGAACCCTTGACCTTGTAACCATATTTGCAGTCATTGAGCAGAGCGGCACCGTAATCGTCGGAAGAAAGATCCGCGAACCGCTGTCCGGCAACTTCAAATTTTGCCTCATCGCGGCTGGTGTTGTCGAAGGTCGAACGCTTGAGGAACGAATACTGAATATCAAAGGCGGCGTTTTCAGCGGAGACATTCACAGGGAATGCGGTGCGCAGCATGGTGCGCCGTTCCTTCCAATCCACTTCGGTCTCAAAGTCCAGCCGTTTGCTTCCGGACAGGAGGATCGCACGCTGTCTGATGGTGCTTTCCCCAGTCTTGAAGGTGAAATCGATCCGGGAGCGGACAGGTCCGCTGGTTCGGGAAGAGATCTCGACACATTCCGGATGTTCTTTGAAATCATGGGGATAATAGATTTCAATATCCCAGGCATCCGCAAATCCCATGGGCCGGTCATAATAAACGGAAAGCAGATTCGCCGGACCGGACAGGACTTCTTTTCCGCAAGTCTTGTCGAAGGCGCGGACCAGCTGCCCGTTCGAATCAAATTCATAACGGATCAAATCATTTTCCAGAACTCTTTCGTCGGAATGATTCGTCCGATCCGCAAAGATTGCCCCTTTGCAGAGCGTAAGGAAGGATGACGGCGGAACCGTAACAGAAATGAAATATCTACCGTCTTCCGTTTGTGCAGGATAACGGTTCCCTTTGTCATCGGTTACAGCGGACCCTGCCCAGTGAGCGGGCAGTTCCACAGTGCCGCTCCAAACGGTGGAAAGCGTATTGACAAGGACTGCGCTGTCGGCTTTTGCGGAGAAAAGCTTTTTCCCTGCGGCGAGGGTTTCCGCTTCCGCCATCTGCAGGATCTCTGCGTATTCTTTTTCCACCACATCATAGACCTGATGGATGCTTGAACCGGGGATGATATCATGGAATTGATTGAGCAAGACATTTTTCCATGCTTTATCCAGTTTTTCTGCCGGATATTCTTCCGTGGGCAGATGGGAAGCCAGGAATTCCAAAGCGGTCAAAGCCTGTTCACATTTCCGGTTGTTCCGCTTGGTTTTTGCATGAGTGGTGAGCGTTCCCCGATGAACTTCCAGATAGAGTTCGCCGTTCCAAGAGGGGAGCTGATATTTATAATCTTTGAGGATCTCAAAGAAATCGGATGCTTTGGAAAAAACAGATTTCGGGCAGCCTTCCAGATTTTGCATCCGCAGACAGCCTTCCACATGTTCTTCTTTCGGACCGCATCCGCCGTCGCCGATCCCGTACAAACTCAGGAATCCGGGGAGATAACCGCCTTCCCGGAAATTGTCCTGAGCTTTTTTCCGCTGACCCGGGCGTCCGTCGGCATTGTAAGTATCTTCAGGGAGAAAATGGGAAATGACTTCCGATCCGTCCACGCCGACCCAGCGGAAGGTGTGATGAGGGAACTGATTGATCTTGCTCCAGGAAATTTTTTGGGTCATGAAATAATCGCAGCCGGATTTTTTGATCAGCTGGGGCATTGCGGCGGAGTAACCGAAGACGTCCGGCAGCCAGTGGTTGCGGACATCTACGCCGAATTCATCCATGAAGAAATTTTTTCCGTGGAGGAATTGTCGGACAGCGGATTCGCCGGAGATGATATTATTATCGGCTTCCACCCACATTCCGCCCTGCAGTTCCCAGCGGCCTTCTTTGACCCGTTCCTTGATCTGAGCATAGATTTCCGGATAATGTTCTTTGGTCATCTGGTAAAGCTGCGCCTGGGAGGCCCCGAAGATATACCCCGGATATTTTTCCATCAGATACAGCTGACTGGAGAACGTCCGGGCAGATTTCCGGATGGATTCCCGCACCGGCCACAGCCATGCAATATCCAAATGAGAATGTCCCACGGAATACGCCGTCAAAGCACTGTCGGCAGCGCGGCAGGAGAAGACTTTTTCCGCCAGGATCTTTCGTGCGGCGGAAGCGTTTGCCGGGTCATAGCCGTAGCAGTCCAGCGTTTCATTCAGGATATGCAGGAGCTGTTTTGCCCGGTAGTGAGTTTTTTCATAACTGTTCAGCAGGTCATTTGCCGCAGCCATATCCAGCAGGAACTGCCACAGTTCCCGATCAAATACGCAGAGACGCAGATATTTGAATTTTGCTGTATAGGTTCCCAGAGGAGCTTCCGGCGCTTTTGCCATCGCTCCGGGCAGGTTGACCCCGAACATTCCGTTGCAGACCGCTTCGATCCAGTATTCGATCTTATCCCCGGCAGAAAATGTCCCGTCGAGAATGTAGCGGTCCTTGTAATAATTTTCGCTGAATGCACAACGATCCGTGAAACTGAAACGGGGGATTCCGTTTTCGAAGAGGAGAGCTTCACCGCCGGTATTGATCCGCAAACACAATTCTTTTCCGGCAAAAGATTCGGGGACTTCTGCGGAAACACGCATCCAGGCACTCTGCCATTCGTGTCCCCAGTCCTTGCCTTCTTTGGTTGTCTGATATTCCAGTCCGAGCCGGTTTGCGTAGGTTACAGGTCCTTCCGTAACAGCGTATTCCGTGTTGAGCGGAACCGATTGAGGATAGGCCTTTTCAATTTCGTGATCCAGCAGGATCCTGATGCGCTGCTGGTACATTTCAAAGATTTTGTCGTGCATTTTCAGCCTCAATAAATCCAATTACCCATACGCATGACAGGATAAGAACCGGCAGACCAGGGGCTGTGCCGATAACGATATCCGTCGTTGACGGCATAAATAGTGTCGGCAAGTTCTACATGTCCATCCAGATATGCAGTGGAACAGTTTTTGCCATGGGCTCCGTATCTTCCGACGTTGGGATAACGGCCATATTTAGGGTCAAAAGCCCCGTTGTTGTATCCATACAATCCGCAGACAGCGCCCCGCTGCCCATGGCCAGATTTTATGTTCTTGTTCTGCATGCGGTACTGTTTCCAGTCTTCCGTAAAGAACATCCCCCTGGATGCCTGACCTTTGATGTGTGTATCTTTTACAAGAACTTTTCCGTCCGCATATGCTTCTGATTCGAAACCGACCAATCCGTTCATAGCATAGTCATTGTAAGTCGGACCGCCCCAGTGGTAAGTAACCATGTGGGTAGGATTGGCAGGACAAAGGAGCAGATCACTGACCTGTGCGTTGCTGTCGTTTGGGTACTCCTTGACAAGCTTCCCTTTTTTGGTGGGGAAATTGGGCACGATTTTGCGGAAGATCAGATTTTCAAACCAGTGGGGTCTGTCATTGTGCCCGTAAATGTAATACCCGTCATTGTCTCCATTGTACTGCAGCGCAAGAAATGTCAGCTGTTTCATATTGTTGACGCAACTTGCGCCCTGACCGTTTTCTCTTGCTTTGTTCAGTGCCGGAAGAAGCATTGCGGCGAGAATTGCGATGATTGCGATCACAACCAGCAGTTCGATCAGTGTGAATTCATGTTTTGCAGTTTTTCTTTTCATAAAACCTCCTGTTCTATTCTTTTAGTGCTTAATATACTTGATATATCTATGGTGTATTATAATGCAAAAATGTGTTTTTGTCAAGAGGGAGAACGAAGAAAAAGCAAAAAAAAGTTTATTGATATCCCCTGATTTTGCGGCACCGTGCGTTTTCACAAAGGATGAGCGTGGATTTTTCAATCCTCATATTTTGATTTGACGGCGATCTTTTCATACACCTCATCGCAGTAATGACAATGGGCGCATGATGTTGCCGTACAATGGGATGTCCGTTCCTGCCAATCGGCAGGGAATCTGGAATTTTCCAGCTGGACAGGGACGAATGCACTGGAATAATCCGGTTCCGTCAGATTCAGGATATTCCCTTCGAATTTCCCGCCGCAATAGGCGCCGATCACCATCCGGGGGGAATGATGCTGACGGGTCGCCAGTTTCGCGCAGAAAACGTTATGCAATACAGAAAAATCCCGTAAATTTTTGAAAAAGGCGTTTTTTTGACATAGTTTGAGCGTAACGGAAGCAATTTTTTCTTACCCCGTCTTTGTGGATAACCATTTTTAAGCAGGAAATGTTATGCAAAGTCAAAAAGCATTTGATATGCCTGTTCAGGAGTACCACGAATCCTTTTGGGACCTCTGCGTCCAATAGTATGGTTACGTAACACTTTTTCTGTAAATTCTCTAAAATCCCTGCTGCTCCTCAAATTCCTCATCCAGCATCTTTGTCGCACGACTGACCTGCATGGCACTCACTTCAAGCCCGCACATCTTTTCAAGAATATTTTTTACAGACCGTGTGGCAACTCCCTGAATATACATTTCTGCCATTGCTGCACGGATCGGCCGCTCACTGCGCAACCCTTTTTCCAGACAAGTTGGATAAAAATCAATATTCCGGGTTTGCGGTATTTGAAGTTCAAGATCGCCCATACGGGTTTGAATATGACGTTCTTTGAATCCGTTCGCATAACCGGTCCGTCCCTCTGTTCTTTGATACGGGGAAGCTTTCAGGACCTTTTCACGTTCCAGTTTCATTGCTAAATTCAACAATTTCTGTTCCGCTTCGGCGATCTCGCCGGTCGGTTCCAGAAGCGCGATCAGCAGCCCTTTGGCAAGAGCGCGTGAACCCACCGCCCATGCTCCGACACGGTTTACGGAACCATCGAAATAGTCCAGCATAAGATGGATTTCCGCTCCATGTTTGCGGGCAAGAACAGCTTCCCGCGCAATGGACAGCAGGGAATCATCCAGAAGAACGATGTGGTCGCTGTCCCAGCGGACCCCGCGGCTGACATGCAGAAGCATCCCTACGCCGATCGCCGCAAATGCGGAGATCTTATCCCCAATCTGTTCTGTCGGATGGAAATGCCCGGAATCAATACAGATGAGTTTGTTCCGTTTTGCAGCATAACTGGCATAGAAGTCATGGGATCCCTTATTCCAGAGTCAGGAACAGGTGTTTTACGTTCACTTTCTTTATGCCTCCATAAAGTTCAGAATACTGTACCAGCAGTTTTTCCTTTTCTCCGGGCTCACACAACAGGAGGTTGTTGGAATAATAGCAGGATGCTTTGAATTCTTCCAGCAGGATCCCTTCATCCCAGGTGAAACCGTCTTTGGATGTATAGAAAACAAATCCTCTGCCGTACGGAGCCTCCGGATGACATCCTCTGCCGTGCATGACAAAACCATTTTTCATTCGGGCGATCTGAATATTGCGGATCCCTTTTTCCAATTTGATGGTCGGCACCCGTTCCCAGCTTTTGCCGAGATCACGGCTTATACTGGCATCCAATTCAAAACCGTTGCCGATATTGCACGCATACGCTGCCAATGAACCGTCATCCAGGAACTGCAATGCGCCATAGGCATGTCCCGGCGTATTGATGTCAACAATGCCGATCTCCTGGAACGTAGTGCCGTTATCGTAGCTGCAATACAAACGGTACACATTTTCCGGTTTTGTACAGATATGTTCTTCATTGCACACTTCCAACGCATAGATCACCCCATCCTTGACCACGGCATCATAGATACGACCTCTGTACGGACTGAGTTCACGCGCTTCCGTCCAGGTCTTACCGTTATCATAACTCTGCAGATACCACGGAGTATCCCATGGTTCACTGCAGATCTGGGTGAATTGGCAGTTACGCAGAGCAAAAATAGTGATGACACCATTGCAGATCACTGCTTTTTCAATGGAAATCGTATGCACACCGTCATAAAATTCTTCTTTCGCATAAGGCAGTTCATGGATTTCGGACCAGGTTCTGCCGTAATCTTCGGAAAAACGGTATTCGATCCAACCGTATGCAGAATGTCCCAGGCATCTTTCCGCAGAACAGTTGGAATTGAAACAAAGGATCTTGCCCGGTTCATATTCGACCATTGCATGGCTCATGTGACCGCTGCGACGGCGGGCTTGATTGTCCACATAAACTTCCGGTTCGCTGAAACAAAGTTTGCCGGCGACACCTTCAAAAACGACTGACATGATTCTTTTTCCTTTCCTTATCTGATATTTTTACATTCACCGGGCAGCAGACAGCGCATGCCGTCATCCGTTTCCCAGTAAAGCGTTTCGGCACTTGGATTGTAGACCATATTGCCATCACAGGAAACTTCAGCATGGCGTACCGCATTGACGTAACGGCATATTTCCGTGCATCCGGCAAACCATACGTCATTATCCTGTGACACTTGCGAACAGAATTCTTCCAGCATCTCCCAGGAGACTCCGGAATTTTCCCTTTCAAATTCAAACCCGTGTCCCCACACCATGAAAAGTGAAAGTTTCCGCCACTTATCCAATTTCAGAAAAGTGGGCAGATATTCCAGCATCTCACTCTGATGACAAGTCGGTTCCCAACGGATAAAATCCTCAGGAAGATTGAATTTTCCCGTTGATTCCGCGGTACGGGCGTAGATGATCCCTGCGGCACGGCACATTTCCTCCGTTTCCGCCGGATGATTTCTCATGGGATAACTCATCCCCCGGATCTGACGTCCGGTAAAAGCTTCCAGATTGGCGCGGTCGCACCATATTTCCCGCATTACTTCGGAATAGGCGATGCGTTCCAAATAGGGATGAGTCAGGGTATGACAGGCGATCTCGTGCCCCTCATAGATCTGCAAAGCTTCTTCCTTGCTCAGCCGGTATGAAGTATTTTCCATCACGCCGGAATTCAGATGAAATGTCCCTTTGATCCCGTAACGGTTCAACACTTCCACCAATTGTTTATCCTGACGACATCCATCATCGTAACTCATTGCCAGGGCTTTGTTTTTTCCGCCCGGCCAGAGAAACGCCATTGCCATGATATTTTCCTTTCATCTTTCAAATCAGAGCTGTTACACCTGATAAAGTTTGCAAAATCGACTTTTGATATCAACAAATGCACCGTACATAACCGCTTTACACTGCCAACCTCACCGACTTGCAGTAAGGACATTATTCCCGGAACTGCCGGACATATATCCATCAGAAGTTACCTCCGGAACTTTCTCATAACGATGAATAATATAGCATAATATACCCAAATTACAATATCAAAAAACATTGAATTTTAATGTTTTTTTAATGCTTTTAGGGCAGTGTAACGAATTTTCTGTAAAATTGCGTTAGCCTATATTTGAGCGGAAGAATTTTGATTTTTGAAAAAGTGATTTTGTCCGTTTTTGGTCAGAGCTTAAGCTCAAATAAGATTTGTTTCTATGACATAAAACATCGAAGCACCCTTTTTTGCATATTTTATAAAAAATGGCTTGAAAAAGCAACAAAATAAGTTATATTAAGAAAAAAGCAATAAAGTTTCACTTTTTTAGAACGGAGTGATCTCATGTCAACACAGCCGAATTACCGTGAAGCAGTAAATAAAGTATATTCATCGCTGAAAGGAAAGAAAAGAATCATCGCAGACCGCCTGCTGTCTGAACCGATCCTGATGATCGAAAAAAGTATTGCGGACTTTGCAAAAGAATGTCATTGTGATCAAACTACAGTTGTCCGTTTTGCTCAAATGCTCGGGTACTCCGGATATGCAGAATTAAAAATTGCAGTGGCAAGGCAATCCGAAGCCATCTGGCAGGAATTTACGCCGGACATAACAGAGGCTCGCCACAAAAGCAAAGAAAAAGATGTTGCATCATCTCTGATGCGGATTCATTGTGAATCCATCACAGGAACATTCCGCAATCTGGATCAAACCGCAATCAGGAAAACAGTTTCCTGTCTGGGAAAAGCCCATCGGGTTATGATTTGCGGATCGGGCAGTTCTGCATTTGCGGCGGAAGACCTTTCCATCAAATTAAGCCGTCAGGGAATCCAAACCTGTTTTTACCGCGATCAGGAAATGTGGAAGACCTTCATCGGGTATCTGGAAAGCAGCGATTTGCTGATTCTGTTTTCCAATTCGGGAGAAACACCGGCGATCATTGAACTGGCAGAAACCGCGCTCCGGAAGAAAATACCTGTTGCAGGGATTGTTTCTTTTTCCGGGAGTACCCTGGCACGATTGGCAAACTTTCCGATCCTTACAGAAAACCGGGGAGAACTGCCGATTCGTTTAGGGGCAATGACATCGCGGACTGCACAATTTATGATCGTCGATCTGCTTACCATTCTTTACAGTATGGGAGATAAAAAACGTTCGTGGAATTATTTGGAGAAAAGTTATGTTTGAACAACCATTGATCCTGGCAATTGATTCCGGCGGAAGTAAAAGCGATTTTATTCTGTTGACACCGGATGGACAGGAAACAGCCCGTTCACGTGGTAAAGGTGTTGCCGCACTTCATGTGGGAATGTTGCCGGTGGAAGAATATTTACGCAACGGTCTGCAGACACTGGAACAATATACCTCGCAGATCGCTCTGGTTTACTGCTCCCTCGGCGGTCCGAATACCGAAGAAGTACACATGGCATTGCAACGCATATTCCCCATAGCAGAGATCCGGATCGGAAGAGAAGCGGATGGAGATATGGTCTTATCTGCCGCCGCGCAATGGAAAGCAAAAGCAGCAATCCTTTGTGGAACCGGCAGTACTGCAGTCGGTGAGATCGGGGGAAAGCGGGTATTTGCCGGCGGATGGGGGCCTTTACTTGGCGATGAAGGCTCCGGCGGCGGGGTCGGCTGCGATGCATTGCGTATGCTGCTTCATGCTGTTGATGCAGGTGAAGGTGCCGCCTGTCTGCCTGGAATCTATCCGGAATTAGGACGTATCTCCGGCAATTTTACGGATCGAATGGCATTGAAAAAGGTCGCAAATCAAATCACCCGCGCAGAAATGGCGGCGCAGGTACCAGTCATTGCAGAATTAGCAGAAGCCGGCGACAAAAATGCGTTACTGCTGATGAAAAAAGCGGCAGCGGGAATTGCATTCCTGGCAAGTGCTGTGACACCGGAAATGCCGGAAGAACCGCAGGAATCGGGGATCCTGGCACTGGGAGGATTTTTCAAATGCGGAGAATTTTTCCGCAAACTTTGCCGGGAAGAATTGCAGAAAACAAGAAAAAATCATCATTTTATATTTAATGCGGTGAACATGATCGATGTTGCCGCCGCATTTGCAATAAAAACATATAACAGGAGTGTAAAAAAATGAATCCTCTGGTGAGTACATTGAAAGGCCGCCTGATCGTATCCTGTCAGGCGCTTGCAGGAAATGCATTGCGTTCATCGGAAGCCATGGCATTGATGGCACGTGCTGCAATGCAGGGGGGCGCCGCCGCGATCCGGGCAAATGGAGTGGATGACATTACGGCAATCCGGAAAAAGGTTATTATCCCGATCATCGGGTTGAATAAAGAAGCGGCATCCCCGGATATTCCTTATATCACACCGACCTTTGAACATGCGCGTGCCGTAGTCGAAGCCGGGGCGGATATTATCGCTCTGGATGCTACAGCCCGCCCCCGACCGGGAAACGTTTCTGCCGCAGATTTGATTCGCCGGGTCAAGAATGAACTACACGTCCCCGTGATGGCAGATATCGCAACTTTTCAGGAAGGTATAATGGCGGCGGAAGCCGGGGCAGACCTGATTTCCACCACACTTTCCGGCTATACTGCAGATTCCCCGCGTTTGCCCGGTCCGGACTTGAATCTGATCAAACAACTGACCGCTGCGACTTCCGTTCCCGTTGTGGCGGAAGGCCGTTTCCATACACCCGAAGAACTGGCTTTAGCATTTCATTGCGGCGCATTTGCCGCCGTGATCGGAAAAATGATAACCAACCCGGAATTCATTACAAAATATTTTATTTCTCGCATGAATACGGCAAAGGTCCTTCCGTCGGAAGCAGTCAATCCGGATACACGGGACATTGACCGGAAAAGCACGCTGGAGATCCTGACGCAGATCAACGCAGCAGATGCTACCGTTTCCGGCGCAGTCGGAAGTGCATTGGCAGATATCGCCGACACGATTGACCGGATCACTGAACGTTTGCGGCATGGCGGACGTCTGTTTTATATCGGTGCGGGGACAAGCGGACGTCTTGCGGTTCAGGATGCGGCAGAATGTCCACCTACTTACGGCGTTTCACCGGATATGATCCAGGCGATCATGGCAGGTGGTCCCAATGCCGTTTTTCATCCGCAGGAAAAGATGGAAGATGATTGCATGGAAGGAGGTCAGATCCTGGATGAATACGGGATCACTTCGGCAGATGCCGTGCTTGGGATCAGCGCAAACGGAAATGCGGCATTTGTCGGTTCAGCATTAGAAGCGGCACGTAAACGTGGTGCATTTACTGCTGCAATGGCGAGTAATCAGCCCTGTCTGTTGAGTGAAGCCGCAGAAAAATTCATCTATCTGCCGACTGGTGCCGAAGTGATTTGCGGGTCCACACGGATGAAAGCCGGTACCGCACAGAAAATGGTTTTGAACATGATCTCTACTACCGTCATGATCAAACTGGGACGGGTCACAGGTAATTTCATGACAGCGATGCGCCCGACTAACGCAAAACTGAAAAAACGGGCATTGTTCATTATCACCGAATTGACTGGCGTCACACCGGAAAAAGCGGAACAGATCCTTGAAATGACCGATGGCGATATTCAGACCGCTGTCCGGCAATTGAAAGAACTTTCCACAGAGCAGAAAGAAATATGATTGAGCAAATCTGTTTATGCGGCGGTAATACCTCATTCCGGGCATTTCTGACTTGGCAGGCAGATCAGAAACTGAAGATCTTTCCTTATGCGGCAGGCATTCCAGAGAGGTGAAATTCAGTAAAACGGAATGCCCCTTATGGCATTTATCCGAGCTCCATGTTTCCGACTCAAACTTCTTTTGCAAGCTGAAAATTTATGATACGGAACTGATGACTTTTGAGTTGACTCAAAAGCCGCTGGAAGGGTTCTGTTGTCAAATTATCAGCGTAAATGAAAACCGCAAGCATCTTTTGCCGCTTGGGATGACAGTTGATGATGTCGGTGTCTGGAATTGGTTGAAGGCTCGTTTTTGCCTACAAACCGGACACTACCTGCTCGAATGGTAATTTGCAAACATTATGAGTAGTCTGAAAGAAAAAGTGTATGAATTTGTGAAGAGCATTCCACCGGGAAAAGTTGCCACGTATGGGCAAATTGCTTTGCATCTGGGGAATAGGAACTTTGCCCGGGTGGTGGGGAATATTCTTCATGGCAATCCTGATCCGGAGCATATTCCTTGTCATCGGGTAGTCAATAGTAAAGGGCAGCTTTCCCAGTCATACGCGTTCGGCGGGATTGAGGCTCAAAGACGCCTGCTGGTGTCCGAAGGCGTTGTATTCAAGAATAATCAGGTTGTCGATTTAAGCGTATCTCAAATGGTATGGCTTGCCCTCCATAGCTCAATAAAATTGAGCGGCGGAGGGTAAAATCAGTTCTTCTGAAAATCCAGCCCTTTTGCTTGTCCCGCCATAGCTATTTGAGCGGCGGCGGAAGGGTAAATTGTCACGACACGGGGTAGCGAGACAGCTTGCC